>JBBSDV010000132.1:0-9513 GCA_038240335.1 Dehalococcoidia bacterium | reverse complement strand
GCGACGCCGTGAACTACGACGGACCTGGGAGCGCGATGGTACGCCGCTTCGCCGTCGACAATGCGTGCGCGTGGGTGCGCGAATACCATATCGACGGCTTGCGCCTCGATGCCACGTTCGCGATCGTCGACGATTCACCCGCGCACATCCTCTCAGAGATCACGAAGGCAGCGCGGGCGGCGGCGGGCGAGCGCAGCATTGTGCTCATCGCCGAGACACACGAAAACGACGCGCGTTATCTGGAGACCGCCGAGGCAGGTGGATTCGGCTTCGACGCAGTATGGGCCGACGACTTCCATCATGGCGTGCATGCGGTGGCGACGGGGGAACGTCATGCGTACTACGCCGACTATGGCGGCAGCACCGATGACCTCGCGCGGACAATTAATCGCGGATGGCTCTTCGAGGGACGGGCTTCGCCGGCATTTCCGTCTGGTCGCGGCGGGTCGTCGAACGGGCTAACGGCGGCCAGCTTCGTCTACTGCCTGCAGAATCACGACCAGGTCGGCAACCGGCCGTTTGGCGATCGCTTCGCAGCGCTTGTGTCCGCCGAGGCCTACCGGATGTGGTCGGCGGTGCTGATGCTGCTGCCGTACACGCCGATGCTCTTCATGGGGCAGGAGTTTGGGTCGAAGACGCCGTTCCAATACTTTACGGACCACAACCACGAGCTAGGCAAGCTCGTTACCGAGGGACACCGTCGCGAGTTCTTGGGCTTCCCGGAGTACGCGGACGACTCGTGGCGCGAGCGCATCCCGGATCCGCAAGCACCCGAGACCTTCGCGGCGTCAAGGCCCGACGTTCGCGAGCAATCGACGGCCGAGGCGGCCGCGATACGTTGCCTGTACGGCGATTTGTTAGCGCTTCGCCGAAGCGACGTTGTGCTACGGCCGCAGGATCGCGGTGCCATGCATGCCGAGGCGGCCGGTGACGGGCTGGTAGTCGTCCATCTGTGGCACGAGGCGGAGCATCGGTTGCTAATTGTGAACACAACCACGGCACCGGTGTCCGCTTCCCCTGCAGACGCCGGCATCTCGAGCGAGCTGCGTGAGCTCAATTGGCGAGTGGGACTTTCGACGGACGATCCAGGGTACGGCGGCGAAGGACGCGATGCGTGGTTTTCGGGCGAGAGTCTGGCGCTGCCTGCGCAGGCAGCGGCGTGGTTCGTCGCCGAACGCATTACGGGCTAAAGAAACGCTCGTTCGAGGGCTGCCGCTTGCTGGACGGCGCGCTTCCATCGCAAGCCGCGACTAGTTGGCGAGATTCAGCCGTCGATATTTGCCTTCCAGCCAAGCCAAACCACAGCGGCAACGGCGACAATGACGATGCTGCCGGGGAATAGCATCGTCTCCCCAAACGTCGCCCAGTGGCCCGAAGCGCCGTCAGCCTGCTCAGTGATCGCGCGAAAAGCCGCGTATGCGGCGGCGATCAGCACGCCGAGCGCCAGGGCCGCGGCGAGAAGGGGTCTGTCGTTCGACGTACGGTGCGTGGCGTTCTTGGACACGGCGCCAATTTAGCATGACAACGGCCCGGGAACCGCGAGAACCTACACCGATTCGCTCCGTCTTTCGGCCGTCTAGCCCGTCGGTGCTTGCGCCGATACGCTGCGGTCGTGACTGCTGACGCGCGGACGCTGGATCAACTATCGCTCTCGGCCGACGAGTACGCTCGCGTCCTCGATCTGCTCGATCGTGAGCCGACGGAGGTCGAGCTCGGGCTGTTCGGGGCGATGTGGTCGGAGCATTGCGGTTACCAGAACAGCTGGCCGCTGCTGAAGATGTTCTCGAGCGAGGGTGCGCGCGTGCTGACGAAAGTCGGTGAGGAGAACGCCGGCGTCGTCGATATCGGCGACGGCCTCGGTGTCGCCTTCAAGATCGAGTCGCACAACCACCCATCGGCGATCGAGCCCTACGAAGGTGCGGCGACGGGCGTGGGCGGCATCGTGCGAGATATCTTCGCCATGGGGGCGCGGCCGATCGCACTGCTCGACTCGCTCCGCTTCGGACCGCTCCAGCCGACTCCGCCCCGTAACGCCGACAATCTGGGTCTACCAGCGCAAGCGTACGAAGCCGAGACGACTGCCGCGGTGGCGGAACGAAACCGGCACCTGTTCGCCGGCGTCGTCGGCGGCATCGGCGGCTATGGAAACTGCATCGGCGTGCCAACGGTCGGCGGCGAGGTGAGCTTCTCGGCATCGTACTCAGGCAACCCGCTCGTTAACGCGATGTGTGTCGGCATTGCGCGTATTGATCGGCTCGTGAAGGCGCGGGCGGACGGCCCAGGGAACCTGCTGATGCTCGTCGGCGCTGACACTGGACGCGACGGCATCCATGGTGCGACGTTTGCCAGCGTGCAGCTCGACGAGTCGTCGGAGGAACGGCGACCGGCGGTGCAAGTCGGCAATCCGTTCCTCGAGAAGCTGCTGATGGAGGCGTGTCTGCAGCTGACGGAGGAGCATCACGACTGGGTCGTCGGGCTGCAGGATCTCGGCGCGGCGGGCCTCACGAGCTCGAGCGTGGAGTGCGCCGCGAAAGCCGGCACCGGGATCATCATCGATGTCGCGAAGGTACCGCGGCGCGAGTCAGGCATGACGCCGTATGAGGTGATGCTCAGCGAGTCGCAGGAGCGGATGCTCGTTATCGTCGAGCCGAAGCATGAGGACGACGTGCGCAGCCTCTTCGAGCGCTGGGAGTTGCATTGCGCGACGATCGGCGTTGTTACGGACGACGGCCTCGTGCGCATCCGCGACGGCGACGCGGAGGTGGCGCGCGTCCCGGCGCGGATGCTCGTCGATGCGCCGACGTACGAGAGGGAGGTCGTTGCGCCGGGCTGGTTGACGGACCTGCAGGATTGCGATTTCAGTTCGCTGCCGGATCTTCGTCACGAGCCAACGCTGGAGGCTGGAAGCTCGAGGCTGGACGAGGGTGAATCCGGCGTCGCGCGTCGAGGATTCAGCCTCGACCTCGACGCGACTCAAGCACTGCTCAACCTCCTCGGCAGTCCCGAGATCGCCTCGAAGCGCAGGGTGTGGCGACAGTACGATCACCAGGTCGGGACGAACACTGTGGTCGGGCCGGGGAGCGACGCGGCGGTGATTCGAATCAAGGGGACGACGAAGGCGCTCGCGATCAGCACCGACGGCAACGCCGCATACACCTACCTTGATCCGTACACGGGCGGCGCGATCGCGGTCGCGGAAGCGGCGCGAAATGTCGCATGCAACGGCGCAAAGCCGATCGCGATGACAGACTGCCTCAACTTCGGAAATCCGGAGAAGCCGGACGCCTACTACCAGATGGAGGAGGCGATCCGCGGGATGGCCGATGCCGCGCGGGCGCTCGAGATCCCTGTGATCAGCGGCAACGTCAGTCTGTACAACGAGACGAATGGCGAACCGATCTGGCCGACGCCGGTCGTTGGCGTCGTCGGCTTGATCGAGGATGTGAGCCGCCTCGTGCCGATGGGGTTCCAGCGCGAAGGAGACATCGCCTTCCTCATCGGCTGGCCCGGTGGGCTCGCGTCGCAGGGCGGCGAGGCCGACGACGATCCTGGGGCCGACGATACTACCGAGGCCAGCGAGGCCGCGGCGGCTATCACCGGCTTGCTCGACCGGCGGCGGGCGACGCTTGCCGGCTCCGAGTACATGCGCGTCGTACACGGCGTGGTCGCGGGGCAGCCAGCGATCAATCTGCGCGAAGCGGTGAAGCTGCAGGCGTTCCTCGTCGAGGCGGCTGCGGCGCAACTCCTGCGCTCGGCGCACGATCTCGCTGCGGGCGGACTTGCGGTCGCCGTCGCCGAGGCGTGTATCGCTAACAGTGTCGGGCTCGCAGGCGAGGTCGCCGTATCGGGACGCCTCGATGAGCCGCTATTCGGCGAACTGCAGTCGCGCGTCGTTGCGTCGTGCGCCTCCGAGCACGAGAGCGCTCTGTGCGAGATGGCGGAACGCCACGGCCTGCGGGCCCTGCGCCTCGGTACGACTGGCGGTGATACGGTGCGGTTCGGCCCGATTGTAGTGCCCCTCGCGACGTTATCGGACGCGTACGAGAGAGGGCTGCCGCGGGCACAGGCCGCTGGCTAGTTCCGGGCACGATTGACGACAGGTCACGCTGTGCCGTCAATCGCGTCTTCGGTGACGACGCAACTGTACGTGGCCGAGCGGTGGCGGAATCGCAGCGCGTATCCCGGCTGGCCGTGGTCTCGTAGGACCTTCCCGGTGATCTCGGCGATCGTCCACGTTGGCGCAGGCGCCAGAGTTGCGCCGGACGTGATCTCGCGCGGCTCGCTGCCGTCGAGACGAACGACCACTTCGTCCCCGACTTCGTACGTGTGCTCGGCTGCCGTTCGTTGGATTTGTGCTGTGATTTGCATCTTCATCTCTCCCCGTCTCGTGCTGTCTTAGAGCAACAATAGGCTGAGCGAGCGACAGTTCCTGTCGCGGCGCATTCAAGCTGCCGATCTTTAGATGAAGCGGCGCGGCGCCAGTAGGATGAGACCATGACAGCGGTACGACGCTCGGTCCGTTTGAACCAGATCAAGGATCACTTGCGCGCGAGGCGCGCGGGCATGACGGCGAAAGAACTTGCACGCGCGACGGGAGTGAGTGTCCGTTCGATCCAGCGCGACCTCATTGTGCTGCAGTACGAAGACGGCATGCTGTTGTCGGAGAATCACGGCCGGTACGCGCTGGCGCGTGAGGAGCGATTGTCGCCGCTCGACCTGACGCTGCAGGAGGCGCGGGCGATCCTCATCGCGACGCGACTTTTCCTGCGGTACAGCGACGAGTCGGAACCGAACGCGACGAACGCGTTGCGGAAGCTTGCGAACATCATGCCGCCGGCAGTTAAGGATCAGGTGCGGGCGGCAGCGGATTCGCTCTCCAACCGGCCGTTCGATCCCGAGTTCTCGCGAAACCTCAGCACGGTTACTGATGCCTGGGCGCGACGGCGCGTGCTGCGCCTCAGCTACCGATCGGCGGGGAAACAGGGCCCGAAGCCGGTGATCGTGGAGCCATATTTTCTCGAGCCGAGCGCAGCGGGCTTCGCGACGTATTTGATCGGCTACTCGCGGACGCACGAGCAGATCCGCACCTTCAAGATCGAGCGCATCGTGTCGGCCGAGATGCTGCCACTGGCGTTCGAGCTGCCGCCCGATCTTGATGTCGACAAACTGCTCTCGTCGGCCTGGGGGATCATCTGGGGCGAGGGCGCCGTCGTGAGGCTGCGGTTCGCCGCCGACGTCGCTTGGCGCGTCAAGGAGTCGCGCTGGCACCCGTCGCAAACGCTCGACGACCTCGAAGACGGCGCGGTACTGATGACGATCAGCGTCGCAAGCATGATGGAGCTGGGGCGGTGGGTGCGGAGCTGGGGCGACAAGGTCGAGGTGCTCGCGCCGCAAGAGCTGCGCGAGGAGCTTCGGGACGAGGCCGTGCGTCTCGCACGCAACTACACACGTAAGCCGAAGCCGGCGCGGAAAGCGCGCGCAGCTGCGAGCACGACAGCGTCCGTTGCTACCAACTCGCGGCGGGCGCGATGATCTTTTCGGCCATCATCTCGAGCGTGCGCGGGTCGTCGACGAAGGGCATGTTGAACATGATCTGGCTGGCGCCTGCGTCGTGGAACTTCCGGAGGAGCTCAAGCGCCTGCTCCGGCGTCTTCCAAGGATCCGTACCGCCCTCACGGAGCATCATCGTGCCGAGCGTCGTCTTCTCGATCTCGTCGTAGTTGCGGCCCTCTCGCTGACAATGTTCGCGCAACGCGGCGCACAGGCGGCGAAACTCCTCCAGCGTCGCATCATCGAATCCGCCGGGCATGTTCCATGCATCGGCGTACTTCGCGACGAGCCGTAGCGTTTTCTTCTCGCCGCGGCCGCCAATCAGGATCGGCAGATGTGGCTTCGAGAGCGGCTGCGGCACCGAGATCGTCTCGGCGAGCTGGTAGTGCTTGCCGTCGAAGCGGCCATTGTCGTCGCTCCACATCTGGCGGGCGATCTGGAGCGCGTCTTCGAGACGCTCGAAGCGCTCCTTCATTGGCGGAAACGGCACGCCGAGGCCTTCGTGTTCGCGATCGAACCAGGCTGCGCCGATGCCGAGATAGGCGCGGCCGCCGGAGAGGACATCGAGCGTGGTTGCCGCCTTTACGAGGACGCCCGGGGGCCGATACGTGACTCCGGTGACCAATGTGCCGAGCTTGATGCGCGACGTGCGGGCGGCCGCGAAGCCCAGTGTGGTGTACGCCTCAAGCATGTCGGTCTCGGCGGGGCCGAGCATCGGCAGCTGGAAGAAGTGATCCATCACCCAGAGGCTGGCGAAGCCGAGATCGTCAGCGCGCTTCGCGATGTCGCCAAAAGTTTGGCCGAGCTTCGCAGCGCCGCCGTTCCAGGTGAAGTACGGGACTTGCAAGCCGATCTTCATGGTGAGAATCCTTTCAGCGTTACGGCTCGGTTCGCGCGACTCCGTCGATGCGGTCGAAGTTCGTTTGGAACGAGATCATCTCGGAGATGCCGAGGCGTTGCATCATCACAACACGGTACGAGTCGGGCAAGGAGAGCAACGCGTGGAGGTGAACAAGTCGAAGAACTGCTGCCACCATGCATCTGGGAGTAACTGGCCGTCGATCCGACGCCGCCGCTGGTCCTTACAACCGTGACGGACCGGTCGGGGAAAGCCGTATTTGAGCGTAACCGGACTGCGTGATAGCCTTCACATGCTCTGGAGGGTCGATGATATTCCTCGCGTGCGCTTCGTCTCACGCTCTCCCCTCCCCTTCGATTCCGTCCGAATCGAAGCACATTTGGCATCACGCCGCGGACCGCATGATGTACGACGAGAAAGGGAAGGTGTAGGCGACCTATGGCTGTCTACGAGCACGATGTCCTCGTCATCGGCGCCGGTCTCGCCGGCATGCGTGCGGCGATCCAGGCCCAACAGATGGGGGCCGATGTCGCGATGATCTCGAAGGTACACCCTGTGCGCTCGCACTCGAACGCAGCGCAGGGGGGCATCAACGGTCCGGGCGTCGGCGAGGATGGCGGGCCGTGGGAAGAGCACGCCTACGAGACGACGAAGGCATCGGATTACCTCGGCGATCAGGACGCGATCACGATCCTCGCCCAAGAGGGCGGGCGTGAGGTGATCCAGGCCGAGCACTGGGGCGTCGTCTTCAGTCGCAAGCCCGACGGCCACATGGCGGTGCGCCGCTTCGGCGGCATGGGGAAGGCGCGAACGTTCTTCGTCGGCGCGATTACCGGCCAGGCGATCCTCCACGTCCTATACGAGCAGCTGATGAAGCCGCAAGTCTTCCAGGCGATGCGCAACTACGAAGAGTGGTTCGTCACGAGCCTGATCATGGACGATGGACAATGCCGCGGGTGCGTGGCGATGAACATCCGAACCGGCGACCTGCACGCGATCACGGCGAAAACGACGATCATCGCCACCGGCGGCCTCGGACGCGTGTACGAGCCATCGACCAACGCGCTCATATGCACGGGCGACGGGATCAGCCTGAGCTACCGCGCCGGCGCTCCGATCATGGACATGGAGATGGTCCAGATCCACCCGACGACGCTTAAGGGTACGGGTGTGCTGATCACCGAGGGCGCGCGCGGTGAGGGCGCATTCCTGCTCAACAAGGACGGCGACCGCTTCATGGAGAAGTACGCGCCGAACATGATGGAGCTAGCATCGCGCGACGTTGTGTCGCGCGCCGAGCAGACGGAGCTGGATGAAGGACGCGGCGTCGACGGCTGCGTGTACCTCGACATGCGTCACCTCGGCGAGGCGCTGATCAAGGAGCGCCTCGAGGAGATCTACGAGATCGCCCGGGACCTGGTGAACATCGACATCACGAAGGACATCCTGCCGATTCTGCCCGGTGTGCATTACATCATGGGCGGCGTCAAGACCGACGTCGACGGGCTGACGCCGGTGCCCGGGCTGTATTCGGCCGGCGAGGCCGCTTGCGTGAGTGTCCATGGCGCGAACCGCGTCGGCGCAAACTCGCTGCTCGACACGCTGGTGTTCGGGCGGCGCGCGGCGGAACACGCCGTACCGTGGCTGCGGAGCCAGAAGTTCCGGCCCATCCCCGAGAGCGTCGTCGAGAGCGACCGCAAGCGCATCCAGAGCATCCTCGACCGGCCGTCGAGCGGCGAGCGGGTGGCGCACATCCGACGCGACATGGGCAACACGATGAGCCAGAACGTCGGCATCTTCCGGTCGCCTGAGAAGCTCGAGAAGCAGATGGAGAACCTGAAGGAACTTCGCGCGCGCTACGACAAGGTGGGCGTCGAGGACAAGGGCAAAGTGTTCAACACGGACCTGCTGTTTCACATTGAGCTGGGCTACATGCTCGACTGCGCCGAAATGATCACAAAGAGCGCGATCGAACGGAAAGAGAGCCGCGGCGCCCACACGCGCCTCGATTTTCCGAACCGCAACGACGAAGAGTGGTTGAAGCACATCGTTTTGACGAAGCAGCCGGATGGTAGCGAGAAGATGACGTACCTGCCGGTCACGATCACGGAGTGGCAGCCGCAGGAACGGAAGTACTGATCTGATGACTGGTGAGGGGTAACGGAGCAGGGCATGAAGGTCAAACTTAACGTCAAGCGTACAGATCCGGACTCGGGCGCGACCTCTTACAGCAAGTACGAGATCGATGCCGCGGAGAACGTCACGCTGCTGGATGCGCTGATCCAGGTGCGCGAGTACGAGGATGGCACGCTGTCGCTGCGGTGCTCGTGCCGGAGCGCCATCTGCGGTTCTTGCTCGATGCGGGTCGACGACCGGGCGCGGCTCGCCTGCCGCGCCAAGGTGCTGGCGCTCACGGGCGGCGACGAGAACCACGAGATCAAGGTCGAGCCGATGGGTAACATGCCGGTGATCAAGGACCTGGTCAACGACATGAAAAGCTTCTGGTCGAAGATGCGGCAGGTCGACCCGTACCTGCAGCCGGTCGGACCCGTGCCGGAGCGCGAGTACCGCGTCTCGAACGAGGCGATGATTGACCTGACGCACACGATGAACTGCATCATGTGCGGTGCCTGCGTCAGTGACTGCACTGTGCTCGAGGTGGACAAGAACTTCATCGCGCCGGCGGCGCTCGCGAAGGCCTATCGCTTCGCCGGCGATCCCCGCGACGGCCACGAGCACGATCGCCTCGAGAAGCTCAGCGAGTACAGCGGCATCTGGGATTGCACGCGCTGCAACATGTGCGTCGAGGTGTGTCCGAAGGGCGTGGCGCCGATGAACCGCATCCTCCAACTGCGCGAGATGGCGATCGAGGGCGGAATCAAGAACAACGCCGGTGCTCGCCATACGAACATCTTCACGAAGTCGATCGAGGATGGCGGACGGCTGAACGAGATATGGATGGTGCCGGGCTCGGTCGGCATGTTCAACTTGCCGCGGATCATGAAGGAGATGCCGGGCGCGCTGAAGATGCTGCGCGCTGGCAAGCTGCCGATCGCACAGATGGTGCCGCCGGGCGCGCCTGGATCGCACAAGATGAAGGGCAT
>JBBSDV010000131.1:0-9583 GCA_038240335.1 Dehalococcoidia bacterium | reverse complement strand
GCCGACTTGCTGGCGTGCCCGCCGGACGTCCTCGTCGTGTTCACGCATGACGAGCAATGGCCGATCCCGTGGCAAGGCGACATCACGGCGCTTTACGGGGAGAGCGAACCCCACGATGCCGGCACGATCTACACGCAGCCCCGTTACAGCTGCCCGCGATAGCGCCGAGGTTCGAAGCCGGAAGCTGGATCGCACTGCGCGGATGACACTCCCTCCGCCTCTTGACGGATGCGCGGTCTCCGTCCACCGCCCGCAGCAATGCGCGCCTCAGGTCGTTTCGAGCGGCGCGAGCCCGATCTGCGTCCTCGACGGGGCGATGGCGACGCTCCTGCTCCTCGGGTTCCACACAACGCAGAGCGAGGCGACGAAGCAGAGCGAACATGGCATCGAGCAACTCGGCTCCGAGACGTTGCGTTCGTTCTCGGCGATCGCAGCCGAGCAGGGGCAAACGCAGTTCCGCGAGGACGCGCTCGTTGCCGAGCAAGCAGCACGCTACATTCGTCAGTACCAGGCCGCGGGCGACACGACGTCGTTTGATGCGGCGCGGCTCGTCCGCGCTCCCACCGGCCAGCTGTTCGACGCGACGCCGAGCCCCGCACGGACGTGCTCGTGCCGACCAATGCCTCGCTCGATGATCCGGCGGTGCTCCGCGACCTGCGCGAGTCAGCGCCGCTGGAGGCTCTGTTTCCGTCGATCCTGGCGAACCAGGGACTAAGCAACAACTCCAACTTCGATATCGCATCGATCTACTACATCAGCCCGCGCGGGATCACCCGCGGCTACCCGTCGATCGGGTTGGAGAGCGGACTGGCGCCCGACTTCTCGGCGATGACGCAGCCCGCATATGCGCTGGCCGTTCCCGAGGCCAACCCGGATCAGCAGACGCGCTGGACCGCGCCGTACGACGACCCCGCTGGACAGGGGCTGCTGATCAGCGCCGCGACTCCCGTGTACGAAGGTAGCGAGTTTCGCGGTGCGATCGTCGTCAATCTCTCTATGACGCGGCTCGTCCAAGAGATCGACAACATCGACATCACCCGGCACGGCAGCGCGTTTTACCTGGACAGCGCCGGCAATCTCGTCCGGAGTGCGAGCTATGAGGCGCTGCAGGCGCAGCTCGCCGACACGCGCGATCCGCGCTTCGCCCGCACGCTCGATCGCATGTGCGGCGGCGCCACCGCCATCGATCGTGTCAGCCTCGGCGGTCAGGATGTATTTGTCAGCTACTTGCCGTTGGGCGAGATCGGCGGCAGCCTCGGCTTCATCGTGCCTGTCGCGGATCTGACGGCGCAGTCCGCCTCGGTCACGTCGGCGATTAACGACAACGCGAACCGCCCGATCGACGGAGGAGCGGACGCGCGAGCTCTCGACGCTGCTCGACGTCGCGCGCAACGTCGCTTCGACGATCAGCGTCGAGCCGCTGCTGAATCTCATCCTCGATCAGGTACGCGCGGTCGCGCCGTTCGACCGCGCCGGGATCATGCTGCGCGAAGGCAACGAGGTGGCGCTGCGAGCCGTCATCGCGCCTCCCGACGCTGCCGACGACGAGAGCACGTCGATTGGAATGCGTTTTCCGATCGAGCGGGCCATCCTCTGGGACGAGATCAAGGCGGGACGTGCTGTGATCATCGACGACGTGCGCGGCGATTCGCGGTACGCGCGCGCGTACCGCGGTGCTGTCGGCGCCCGCATCGATACGACGTTTCAGGCGGTGCGTTCGTGGCTCGGCGTGCCGATGTCACATGGCGACGACGTGATCGGCATGCTGCTCCTCTCGCGCGCGACGCCGAACTTCTACTCCGAACGGCACGCGCAGCTCGTAACGGCGATCGCGAGCCAGGCCGCTATCGCCGTCGAAAACGCGCGCTTGTTCGAGCAGGCGGAGGATCGCACGCGCGAGCTCTCGGCGCTGCTTCGCGTCTCCCAGAGTATCGCTTCGACGATCGCTTTGAATCCGCTGCTTGCCGTGCTGGTCGAACAACTGCGCACGGTCGTCGACTGCTACGGCGTCACAGTGTGACGCGGGACGGCGATGAGGTCTCGCAGATCGACGTAGCAAACGCCGGTCCGCCGTCTATCGATCCGCCCCGGCCGGGCGTGCGTGTACCGGCCGCCGGGGCCATCTGGGAAGCGATGGAGCGCGGCGAGGTCGTCGCCATCGATGATGTCCGCGACGAGGATGACGCATGGGCCCGGCGTTATCGCCGCGCCGCCGACAATGCGAACGACGACCCGCGCTTTGCCGCGTTCAGGGGATGGCTGGCTGTCCCGCTGGAGACTTCCGACCGGGTCGGCGGCATGCTGACGGTATCCAGCACGGAGCCGGCATACTTCACGCCGCAGCGCCAGGCCCTCGTCCGCGGCATCGCCAACCAGGCGGCCGTCGCGATCGAGAACGCGCGGCTGTTCGAGCAGGCCGAGAACCGTACGCGCGAGCTCTCGGCGTTGCTCGAACTCTCTCGCGCCATCGCCTCGACGCTCGACCTGCGCTCGCTCGTCAACGTCATTCTGATCCAGTTCAAGCAGGTGCTCGACTACAACGGCGCGGCGTTGCTCGTGCGGAATGGCGACACGCTCGCGGTTCTCGATGGCCGCTCGATCACGGGGGAGAGCGCCGCCGGCCTCGAATTCGCGCTTGGCGCGCTGCCGTTGATTTGGTCCGCCATTGGCGCCGGTGAACCCGTACTCATCGGCGACGTCCTTGGCGAGACGGTTCTCGGCGCGGAGTACCGCGCGCTTCTCGGCGATGCGCTCGACACGCCGCTGTTCCGCTCCATCCGCTCGTGGATGGCCGTGCCGCTGGTCGTGAAGGATCGCGTGATCGGCATGATGACGGTGTCCCGGGTCGAGACGGACTACTTCCATGCCGAGCACGCGCGCCTGGCCCGCGCTATCGCCGATCACATCGCCGTCGCCGTCGAGAACGCGCGGCTGTTCGAGCAGGCGGAGGATCGCACGCGCAACCTGGCGGCAATGCTCGATCTCTCGCACGCCGTTGCCTCGACGCTCGACCTGCCGTCGCTCGTCAATGTCATTTTCGATCAGTTCAAGCAATTGCTGGACTACGATGGCGCATCGCTCGCCGTCCGCAGCGGCGACGTGCTCACGATCCCCGAAGGCCGCTCCGTGTCGGGCGAAAGCGAGGCCGGGCTCGCGTTTTCGATGGGCGCGCTCAATCGGACGTGGGAGCTGCTGAACGCCGGCGAAGCGGTCATCATTGCCGACGTGCGGAGCGACGAACCACTTGCGGTCGAGTATCGCACGGTGATCGGCGATCAACTCGAGACAGGCCCATTCCGATCGGTTCGCTCATGGATGGCTGTGCCTCTGATCGCGAAAGGCCGCGTCATGGGCATGATGTCGGTATCGCGCGTCGAGATCGGCTGCTTCACGGCGGAGCACGCCCGACTCGCGCGCGCGGTGGCGGACCAGGCAGCCGTCGCGCTCGAAAACGCCGGGCTGTACACGGAAACCGAGCGACGCGCGCGGGCGACCGAGGCGCTCTTCCGCGCCGACGAAGAGCTCTTCCGTTCGCGCGGACGAAGGAGGCGGTGTACCGCATCGCTCAGGAGTCGCTCCACAACACCGTGAAGCACGTTCACGCCTCGCGCGTCGACGTCCGGCTCGAGTGCGACGACGACGCCATCACGATCGACGTGCGCGACGATGGCGATGGCTTCGACCCGACGGGCGCATTCCCCGGCCACATGGGGCTGCGCTCGATGCGGGAGCGTGCCGCAAAGCTCGGCGGCATCACGCGGATCGAGAGCACCCCCGGCAAGGGCACGCACATCTCCGTCCGCCTGCCGGTCTAGTGTCACGACAGTATTTGGAACGCCGCCGATTCTGAGGGACGGAGAAGAGCAGGGAGTGCATAGAGCGCAGCGCCTTCTGCCGGAGGGTCTGGCGGGTTCCCCCAGGATCTTTCTTCCGACGACAACGTTCATCATGACGCGACGGAGCGCGTCGCGGTCGCAACCCGATTCCGTTGATGCCTGGACCGCATTGCGTTCGCCCAAACTGAAGCGAAACAGGGAGATCCCCGTCATCTGGCCGTAACGTGTCGGTTGTAGACTGGAGCATGGCCGGAGAGCGCTCGTGCTGAACATTCTGCTTGTCGACGCGTCCGAAGAACTGCGGCCGCTCTCGGCCACGCTCGAGGAAGCGGGCTTCGTCGTCGCCAGCGCGACCCTCGATCGCGCCCTCGCCGATACGCGCGCCGAGACGCCGGCGGTGATGGTGTTCAACCTCTTTGGCCGTCCGGACGCGCCGGCGATCCGCAATCTCCTGCGCTCCGCCGATATGCCTCACGGCGTCGTATTGCTCGCCGTCATCCGCAGCGATCAGCTCGCCACGTTCGACTTCGCGATCGGCTTCGACGACTTCATCGTGTACCCGGCGCTAGCCGACGAGGTGACGCTGCGCGTGCGGCGGGCGATCTGGCGCAAGTCGGGTGTCGAGAGCGACAACACGCTGCGTGCGGGCGATCTGCACCTCGATCTGTCGAATTACAAGGCCGATGTCGGCGGACGGCCGATCGACCTGACGTACAAGGAGTACGAGCTGCTGCGGTTTCTGGCGACGAACCACGACAAGGTATTCACGCGCGAGGCGCTGCTGAACCGCGTCTGGGGCTACGATTTCTACGGCGGCGCCCGCACTGTCGACGTCCACGTTCGCCGCCTCCGCAGCAAGATCGAGGATCGCACGCACACCTTCATCGAGACCGTGCGCAACGTCGGCTACCGCTTCCACATCGATTAATCCCCGCAGCGAATACCGCAGGTTCGTCGAAGGATCGACACTTCGACGCCAGCGCGTCGGATTCGTCGCCTCTTTCGTACGGTCTCCCTCATCCCATGCCATTGCAGACGGGGCGCACCGCGGCGACGCTGGCGGCTTCCTGCCGTCACGACCGGTTAGCCCGACCCGTCTCGCCCTTCGCGCCTCGCGGTCGATAACAGTCGCACGAGCCGGCGAACCGGGTGTGCGCGCCCAAATTACGCAGGTGTTACGCAATCCATGCGTCTGCCTCTGGAGATGCGTACGCCAGCGGCCGATTCCTACACGAGGGATTGGGGATGGGCGGTGCCTTCCGACATCCGCGACAAGCTAGTGGTCGCCTCGGCGATCTGATGGAGGAAGCTACGCATGAAGAAACAATGGCATCTGTACCTGCTCTCGGCGAGCGCGATCGCGGTCATCATGACCGCCGTCTTCGTCGGCAGCTCGAGCCACAACGCCAGCGCGTCCGCGCTCGTCGCCAACGGCACGTTTGACGCCGGCGTCGCGAACTGGACGCCGGGGCCTGACACCGTCACGAGCTTCGACGCAACGGGCAACCCGGGCGGATCGATGCACGTTGTCGTCACGGCCGCCGCCGGCAATTCCGATTACGTGGAGTCCGATTGCGTGCAGTCGCTGTCGAGCGGCGTGTACAACCTCACGGCCGACTTTGCGGGCGACGCGGCGAACGACGCATTCGATAGCGTATTCATTACCGCCGTCATCTATCCCGACGCTTCTTGCGCCGGCGTCGGCGTCCCGACGGACAGTATCACCAACAACCAGGCGAACGATCCAACGTACGTGGGAAACACGATCTCAAACTTCAACATCGCCTCGCCGGCCTCGATCCGGGTGCGTCTCCAGTACTTGTCGCAGAATGGCGCTCCCGGTGACGGCAACTGGGACAACGTCGTGCTCGTGAACACGACGCCGCCTACCCCTACCGACACGCCGACTGACACCGACACGGCAACACCCACCGACACGGCGACGGCGACGGCGACCGATACGCCGACGGACACGCCGACTGCAACTGATACGCCGACAGACACAGCGACCGCCGCCCCGACAGACACGGCAACCGCGACGGACACGCCCGTGCCGGCAACAGCGACGGACACGCCCGTCGCGACTGACACACCCGGCGGCCCGACAAACACGCCGACCGACACCGCGGTGCCGGCGACGGCCACGGACACGCCGGTGGCGACGGACACGCCTGCCGCCACGAATACCGCTGTTGCGACCGACACACCGGTAGCCACCGACACGGCCGTCGCTACGGACACGCCTGTCGCCACCGACACCGCCGCTGCGACCAGCACCTCCGCTCCGGCGACGGACGTACCGGCCGCGACGGACACGCCCGCCGCAACGGACACGTCGATCCCGACGAGCACGCGGACGAGCACGGCTGTCGCCGCCGCGCCGACGGATGCGCCGGCGGCGCCGCCGGCCAGCGCGATCGAGCAGCCGGTCGACCAGAACGGCGGCAACGTCGCCGGCAACGATCTCGGCACGACGAACGGCGACGGCGTCGGCGGCCGCGGCGTCTCGCCGAATGTCAGCGCGCTGCCCGATAGCGGTACCGGCGACGGCAGTGACCACGCGGGCGTCGCGGACGTCCTCGCATGGTTCGCCTTCGCCGCGGCGATTGGTATGCTCGGCCTCGGCTTCATCGCCCAGCGCCGCGCGGCAGCCGAGCGAGAGTAGCCTCGTTTCGAGAGTACGAAGCACGAAGAGCGCCCCGGTTTCGGCCGGGGCGTTCTTTGCGCCTCCGTGGCGAGATGAGCTGTGGCAAGCGGGACGTGGGAGGTGGGATCCGTCGGTGAAGAAACTGTCTTTCGAACCAAGATGAACTCTGGGTGTCCGCAGGCTCCGACCTCCAACGACCAGGCTCCATTGGTCGGGTTCCACTTCCCGCTTCCTGCGTCCCGTCACTCCCCCTATACTCTTCCCAATACCCCCGGCACGCTGCAGCAAACGGAGCTACCGCGATGAGCATCGACTTCGGCTGGTTCTTGCCTACGATGGGCGACACGGAGATCGTTGGGCCGCCGACGCGGCAGCCGACGATCGAGTACCTGACCGAGGTGGCGAAGGCCGCGGAGGATGCGGGCTTCGTGTTCGCGCTGGTGCCCGTCGGCACGACCTGCGAGGACGCATGGCTCGCTTCGTCGGTCGTCGCCGCGCGCACCGACAAGCTGAAGTTCCTCGTGGCGATGCGGCCTGGGTTCATCTCGCCGACGGTCGCTGCGAAGATGTCGAACACGCTCGATCAGCTGACACACGGCCGCGTCCTGATCAACGTCGTCACCGGTGGCTTCCCGCACGAGCTCGCCGCCGATGGCGACTTCACCGAGCACGACGACCGCTACGTGCGCACGCAGGAGTTCATGCAGGTCGTGCGCAAGGCCTGGGTCGAGCCGAAGGGCTGGAGCCACAACGGCCGCTACTACCGCGTCGAGGAAGCCAACGTCTACCCGAAGCCCTACCAGAAGCCGAGCCCGCCGTTCTATTTCGGCGGCGCATCGGAGGCGGCAAAGAAGGTCGGCGCGGAGGAGAGCGATGTCTACCTGCTCTGGGGCGAGACGCTGCCGATGGTCGCCGAACGCATCGCCGAGATGCGCGAGCGTGCCAGCGCGATCGGACGCACGCTACGGTTCGGCATGCGCATCCTCGTCATCACGCGCGAGACCGACGACGAGGCGCGCGCCGCCGCGGAGGCGATGGTGGCCAACGTCTCGACCGGCTTTCAGGACATGATGGCGAAGCACATGACCAACTCCGACTCGGAGGGCGAAAAGCGCCAGCGCGCACTGCGCGAGCAGGACGACTGGATCGGGCCGAACCTCTGGACCGGCATCGGACGCGCGCGGCTCGGCGTCGGGCTGGCGATCGTCGGCTCCGGCGAGAGCGTGGCGGCGCGGCTGCGCGAGTACGTCGATCTTGGCATCGATACCTTCATCCTGTCGGGCTACCCGCATCTCGAGGAGGCGCAGCGCTTCGGTCGCTACGTGATGCCGCACTTCCGCGGAGAGGCTTCGGTGCCGCGCGCGCCGAGCGAGCTGGTGCCGGCGTAGTGGCGCTTCGCGCCGTCGCCGTCTCGGGCAGCCCTCGCGCGCCCTCGAAGTCGAAGACACTCGCGGAACTGATGCTCGACGCGCTCCGCAAGTCCGGATGCGACACGTCGCTGATCGACGTCGCCGAACTGCCGGCGGCGGCGCTGCTCGCGCGCGAAGCATCGGCGGAGATCGACACCGCGATCGAAACGATTGGTTCGGCGCAGATCATCATCGCCGCATCACCGACGTATCGTGCGCTGTACACGGGAGCAATGAAGGCGTTGTTCGACCTGATGCCGCACGGCCATCTCGCCAAGAAGATCTGCGTGCCGATCCAGACGGCCGGCTCGCAGTCGCACTTCCTGACGATCGAGTACGGCATGCGGCCGCTCTTCGCGAGCCTCGACGGCGTGCCGATCAGCGGCGTCTACGCGACCGACGATCAGTTCGCCGACGGCCGTCCGAACGACAAGCTGCTCGCCCGCATCGACGCCGTCGCGGCCCAGGCGGTCGCGCTCGCTGCCGCTCACTGAGGGCGAGGAACGATCGACAGATGGCGCGCTTCTCCCCAGCTTGTCACCCTGAGCCTGCGAAAGGTCTTGTTGGAGCGCCGACGCGAACACTCCCGCACCCGGCCGATCCGACCGCGTGGCGAGGTGCGCACCGAGTCGGACGAACAAGATCCTTCACTCCGTTCAGGATGACAAACAGATGAGGCGAAATGCGGACGATTCACAGCTGGCCACCGGGGACACAGAATTCTGCGCTCGCAGCACCGCAGACGTGCTGCCGGTTTGTTCGCTCCCTCCGAATCTGTGGGCATCTGTGGACATCGGTGGATCGTGGCGCTGTACGAATGAGCACAGAGCCGCTTGAAGGACACGTGCTTACGTTGCGAATAGGACACCGGGACTGATGCGGATTGGGTTCGACTTCGACGGAGTGCTGAGCCAGACGCCCTTCGGGCGGCTGGCGGTGCATAAGCCGCAACCCGTGCCGGAGCTGCCCACCGGTTACGCCGCACTCTACGAGCAGCCACGCGCGGCGAACCCGCTGCGCCTCGGCGTCGAAGCGGCGCGCTTCGCGTGGCGGCGGAGCGCTCCGGATGCGGCGGCGATTCTGCGCGAGCTGGCGGCGCGGCACGAGATCTACATCGTGACGGGACGCAGCTGGTCGGGCGAGGCGCTGGTGCGCTGGTGGCTGCGGCGGCACAGGCTCTCGGACACCGTCGCCGGCATCCGCATGGCGCCGCCGGGGCTGCGTCCGGCGCAGCACAAGCTCGCGACGGCGCTGCTGCTCGGCATCGACAGCCATATCGACGACGACCCGCGGACGGCGTACCATCTCGCGCAGAACGGCGTCGAGCACGTCTACCTGCTCGACCACGCGTGTGCCCACGGCGACACGCCGCCGCCGCCGCACCTCACGCTCGTGCGCTCGCTGCGGGGTTTCGCGGATCGCGTCGCTGCGCTGTAGGCGCGGGCGAGCGCCGTGCCGGCGGTGCGTGGCGCAGTGGTCACGGAATGAGCGCGAGGATCTCGCCCTCCGGCACGCCGAAGTCTCGCATCGTGCCGTCAGGCATCATGATGTGATTCGCGTGAGAAGAGCCATCTGGCGGTTGATCCGACACGACGAGCGTTCCGTCTGGCAACCAGCCTTCGGCGCTTGCGTACCGCTTACCCAAATTGAGGTTAATGTCGCTAACGAGCGCCAATGAAGCGTCGAACGTC
>JBBSDV010000130.1:0-9633 GCA_038240335.1 Dehalococcoidia bacterium | reverse complement strand
TGGCGCCGACGCCGGACACGCGTTCGCACGCGCGATCATGACGACCGACACGCACGCGAAGACCGTCGCCGCCACGTTTCGAGCCGCCGGCAAGACGTACACGATCGCCGGCGTTGCGAAGGGCTCGGGGATGATCCATCCCGACATGGCGACGATGTTCTGCTTTCTGACGACGGACGCCGCGGTGGAGCGCCGGTTTCTGCGTGATGCGCTCCGGCTGGCGGTCAACGACTCGCTTAACATGATCAGCATCGACGGCGACACGAGCACCAGCGACACGACGGCGATCTTCGCCAACGGCGCAGCGGGCGGCCCGCTGATCGATGCCCTCCACCCGGCGGCGCCGTCATTCGCGCGCGCATTGCGCGAGATATGCATCGTGATCGCGAAAATGCTCGCGCGCGATGGCGAGGGCGCAGAGAAGCTGATCGAGATTCGCGTCGAGGGCGCCGCGTCGGATAGAGAAGCGCGCGCCGCCGCCCGCACGATCAGCGTCTCGCCGCTGGTGAAGACGGCCGTTCACGGCAACGACCCGAACTGGGGCCGCCTGCTGATGGCGACCGGCCGTAGCGGTGCGCGGATCGATCTCGAACGCGCGCGCGTGTGGCTTGGTGCAATCGCCGTCTACAACCGCGGGATCATCCCGTTCGACGAGGACGCGGCGAGCCAGTATCTTCGCAGTGAGGAAGTGCTCCTGCGCATCGATCTCGCCTCCGGCGACGCGGCCGCGACGGCCTGGGGATGCGACATGACGCCGGAGTACGTGCACATCAACAGTGACTACACCACCTGACCAGACCCTGGGTTCGCCCGCTGATCGCGCGACGTCCGACGTCGTCGTCATCAAGCTCGGCGGCTCGACGCTCGGCGCGCACGACACGTCGCTGCGTGACATCGCCGAGGCGCGCCGCGACGGTCAGCGCATCGTCGTCGTCCACGGTGGTGGCGCGACCGTGAGCGCGTGGCTCGCTCGCGCCGGCCTCGAGGCGCGATTCGTACGCGGCCTCCGCGCCACCGACGCCGCGTCGCTCGACGTCGTCGTCGCGGTACTTGCGGGACTGGTGAACAAGCAGCTCGTCGCGCAGCTCAGCACGCTGGGCGCCCCCGCGATCGGCCTCAGCGGCGCCGATAGCCTGATCCTGCAGGCGAGTGCCTACGACGAGGATCTCGGCTTCGTCGGCCAGATCACGCGCGTCAATGCGTTCCCGATCGTAGAGCTGTTGCGTCTCGGCTATCTGCCAGTGATCGCGCCGATCGCAATCGATACCGACGGCGACGCGCCGCAGTTGCTCAACACCAACGCGGACACGGCCGCGGGCGCGATCGCGGCGGCGCTGCGCGCCTCGCGGCTGATATTCCTCACCGACGTCGCCGGCGTTCTCGACGACGACAAGCGACTGTTACCGCGGCTTTCCGCCGACGACGCATCAACACTGATCGCAAACGGCACGGCGGCCGGCGGCATGATCCCCAAGCTCGAGGCAGCGGTCGCTGCAGCCGCGGGAGGATGCGCAACCCGCATCGTCGACGGCACGAGCGCGCGCATCCTCGCTCGGATTCTCGGCGGCGACAGCGATGGAACGACGATCGTGTCGTAAGCTATCTAGGCAGTGGGCTCAGAGCTTGTTCTCTCGTTCCCACAGGTGCTGCATGAGGAGTAGCCTCCAGTCGAGTCGAACATCCCCGCCTGATGTCGTTCCCGGATCCAACGTGTCGCGTCAAGGGACGCCACTCTCGGTTTAATCGCTGCATTACCGTTTTGCCAATGAATTGGTAGGCGCCCGAGCGAAAGCTCCGCTTTTCGTAGAACTCAACCGCCGCTTTACAGAATCTGTATCAAAACCGCATATGGGGATTGACAGCAGATTCGTGCCGTCATACTATGTTCTCGAAATCACAAACGAACTGTTTCATTCGTGTGATCTCCAATCGGGGCCGTCGCGGCGGCCCAAAGCAGCCGAACTGCCGGAACCCCGCGAGGGAGTTGCGGTGGACGGGGGAACCAGGTTCCGCTCTCGCGGATGGGGTGAATCGTGCGGCGACCCGGCAACGGCGCGCCGACATGTAGGGTAGCCTTTCAGCCCGAACCCGACAGCTAACCCCGCAGGCATACGGAAGGCCATTACCCGGCGACGGGATCTTTCTGCGCCCCCTGCAGGACAGGGGTTTGGCTCGAACGAGCCTAGAAGGTGCCTTCATGAATACCACGCTCCCCCGAAACTGTCCCCGCTGCCGCGGTTCAATGATCATCGAACGCGATTGGTACGGCGCCTATAGCACCTGTCTCTGCTGCGGCTACGTTCACGAAGCCGTTTCGACTCCACCGATCGACCTCGCCGAAGAAGAAGAGGGCCATCCACGCCAGCGCCGCCGTCAGCCCTCGCACGGCAAGCTCCGCCTCTAGGAGCGCCACCACCAACCTCAGGCCACCCACCGTTTGAAGGCGCCCGAAGCCGTTGCTTCGGGCGTTTTTCGCTGTCGCCTGTTGCCGTGGCACGATTCATCCGCTGGCGTCGTCCTTGACCGGCATCGCGCCCCAACTGGCGACTGGCGATGCACTCGATACACTGCGCCGATCGCTCCGATTCCCCCATCACGCATGTAATGAGGTTTGCTTGGAAGCCAACGAGTACCAGCGCACGACGCTCGAAAACGGCCTCCGCATCGTGTCCCAGGCGATGCCCGGCACGCGCTCCGTCGCAGTCAGCGTCTATGTAGGCGCGGGCTCCCGATACGAAAAGGATCCCGAGGCGGGAATCTCGCACCTGCTCGAGCACTTGCTCTTCAAAGGGACAAAGAAGCGGCCGACGGCGCAGGAAATCTCCGAACTGATCGACGGCGTCGGCGGCGTCATGAACGCCGGCACCGACCGCGAACTGACTGTGTACTACGCGAAGGTCGCGCGACCGCACTTCGACCGGGCCGCCGACGTGCTGACCGACATGATCCGCAACCCGATCATCGCGAACGTCGAGCTGGAGAAGGAGCGAAAGGTCGTCATCGAGGAACTGTCGTCGATCGGCGACTCGCCGGCGCAGTTGGTCGATGTGCTGCTCGATGCGACGATGTGGCCGGACCAGCCCCTCGGCCGCGACGTTGCCGGCACGGAGGACTCGGTCAATGCGCTCGAGCGCAAGGGCACGGTTGACTACATGCGGCGGCAGTATGTCCCGAACAACATCGTCATCGCCGTCGCCGGCGCGATCGAGCACAGCGAAGTGGTCGACACGATCAGCGCCTCGCTCGGCGACTGGAAGCGCGGCAAGCCATCGAAGTGGTTCGCAGCGAAGGATGGCCAAACATCGGCGCGAGCCGCCGTGCAGTACAAACAGACCGAGCAGGCGCACATCGAGATCGCCGCGCGCGCATTCTCGAGCCAGGATCCCGATCGGTTTGCGCTCGACCTGATCAGCGTCATCCTCGGTGAGGGCATGAGCAGCCGGCTGTTCATGGAGCTGCGCGAAAAGCGCGCCCTCTGCTACGACGTCCATAGCTACGCGAGCCACTATCTCGATACGGGCTCCTTCGCCGTATATGCGGGCGTCGATCCCAAGAAGGCGCTGGAATCGACGCAGGCGCTGGTCGAGGAACTGGCGAAGCTGCGGGCGGACGGCGTCAGCGAAGAAGAGCTGCACAAGGCCAAGGAGCTATCGAAGGGCCGCCTGTTGCTGCGGATGGAGGACACGCGCAGCGTGTCGGGCTGGCTCGGCGGCCAGGAGATCCTCAATGGCTCGATCAAGACACCGGACGAGGTCGTCGCGCTCGTCGAGGCAGTCACGCTTGCCGACATGAAGCGTGTCGCCCAGCGCGTGCTCGACGAGAACCAACTGACGCTCGCCATCGTCGGTCCCTTCCGCAGCGACAAGAAATTCATCCCCCTGCTGAAACTGTGAAGCGCCGACGCCTGTCGTGTATTTCGTCGCTCAAGTCATAGGACCGCAACGAGCGTCTAGTGACAGCTATTTACGTCTGTCCGCTTGTCTCACCTGAGCATGCAACCGCTGCCCTCGAATCCGAGCATGCACCGTCATCCAGACCAACGCCGAACGTCCGATAACCGCCGCCGCCGCCCCCATTGCCGTGCCCGACGTCTAGTCTCGTCAAGCGCTGCGCCACTCCACGACCCGCTCGATGTCGACCGCGATGATTGGCCGCGTCTCGAGCGACATGGACTTATACTGGCGATAGCGGGCACGTAGCGCAGCGACCGCGGACGCGTGCATCGCATCATCTGGCGTAACGATGCGCGCGGCGCCGTGGAGCTGCACGAAATGCAGGAGCTGCCAATCCTCGTCGCTGTACACGTCGAACAGCACCTGGACGCGCGGGTTCTGGGCGATGTTCTGGAGCCGTCGCAGGCGCGTGTAGTCGGCCGCCTTCGGCTTTTCGTCGATCGCGCTGTACAGCGTATCCTCGATCAGGGCGAAACAGATCGGAACCACGTGCGGGTGGCAGAACTCGTCAACAGTGGCGAGGCGAGCGATGCGTTGCGAGTCGATGAATGTACGCGTTTCCGGATCGATGTCGGTCATGTGGTGACGGCAGCCTACCCGCTCACCGCTCGCCGAGGATCCGCGCGATATTGCGATAGACGGAACCGTTGTAGACGAGACCGCTGTGCGTGCCGCCTACCTCGATGTTCTCGGCGCCCGCTACGCGGCAGGCGCGCGCCGGCACGATCGGGTCGTTTCGGCTGAAGATCGAGGCAACGGTCGTGTGGACGGAAAGCGGCGTCCGCAGATCTTCCGGGAACGGACAGCCGCACGCCGGAAACCGACACTGCGGATCGACCGCATTGCGGGCGCGAAGGCCGGCCTCCGCGACCAAGGGGGCGACCGGCGGCGCGGCACGGTCGCCGGGCCGGATGCCGATCGATGTGCGGGAAAGCGCGCTGACCGGAGAGCCCAGAAGGATGAGATGCGAGGCACGGTCGCATAGATCAGCGGCAATGGCGCGGGCGAGGAGGCCGCCGCGGCTGTGGCCGACGAGCGCGATGGGCTTGTCATTCCCCGCGGCGCTCTTGCGCTCGATCTCGTGCGCGATCTGCGTGCGGAGGCGCTCCGGGCAGCCAACGTTCATCCGGAGCGTCGACTGGACGGCGCGATAGCCAATGCGGCCGAGCCAGGTGCGCAGCGGGTAGAGATAGACATCACTGCCGAACAGGCCGGGCAGCACCACGACGTTGCGGCCGTCGCCGCGCGGCGCGCCCACGCCGTAGAAAATCGGGTCGGCCATCAGCTGCGCGAGCTCGCCGAAGGCAAAGGCCTCGCTGCGCAGCGTGCTTCTCGTTTCCTGTACCAAGGTGCCTCCGATTCTGCGTCAGCTGTCGATTCAGGGTAGCAAGCGGGCGAACATCGAGGCGCCCGCATTTCGCACGGAGCTCGGTGCACCCGGGCCGCCCGCGGCTAGCCGCCGCGGAGCTCAGCGCCGAACTCGCGGCGCAGGCGTTCGAGCAGCTTCCGCTGCGCTTTCGCGACCTCGTCATCGGTGAGCGTGTGGTCGGGCGCCTGCCAGGTGAGGGCGAACGCCACCGACTTCTTGCCGGCGCTGACCTGATCGCCGGTGTATACATCGAACACCTCGGCCGCGCGGACGAGGGCCGCCGCCGCGATCACGCGTTCGAGTGCCCCGGCAGGTGTGCTGGCATCGACGATCAGCGCGAGATCTTGCTCGACGACCGGGAAGCGCGAGACGTCGGCGATCTGCGGGCGCACGCCCGCGTAGGCGAGCAGTTCGTCGAGCACAATGTCGAACAGGAACACCTCCTGCTCGATCTCGAACGATGCGGCGACATCGGGATGGACCTGCGCCAGCGTGCCGACGCGCGCGTCGCCGAGCCGTACCTCGGCCGTCCTGCCCGGCACCATCGCGAACTCATCGGCCGCAACGTACTCGGGTGCTGCGCTGAGGCCCAACCCGGCGAGCAGGTCCGCGAGGTAGGCCTTGGCGTCGAAGAAATCGACGTGCTCATCGCCCGGACGGCCCCAGCGATCGAGACGACGGCCGCTGATGACGCCGCACACCACCTCACGCTCGACGGGCAACGCCGATTCGCCAAACGGGCGATTAGGATCGGCGCGGCGCTCGTCGGGGCGGTCATACGTCCGCGCCGTCTCGAAGATCGCCACCTCGCCCTTCTCGTAGCGCAGGTTCGAGGCGAGCGTCATCAGCAAGTTGGCGCGCAGCGTCGGGCGAAGGTACTCGTGATCAGCGCTGATCGGGTTGACGAGCCGGTAGGGCGGGTAGATTGCCAGCTGCTCCTTCGTCATCACCTTCGATAGCGCATCCATCGTCGTCAGCGAGTAGGAGATGGTCTCCTGCATTCCGGCGGCCGCGAGCACGTCGCGCGCACGCTCGCGCAATTCGCGCAACGGCTGCGGGACCGGCGCCGGGATCGAGCCGGCGAGGGGCAGCGTCGGGATCTCGTCGTAGCCGATGATGCGGGCGATCTCCTCGGCGATGTCGTCGCCGATGCGGACATCGGGCCGCCAGTACGGCACACGCACCACGTAGCGATCGGGCGGCACCCAGCGCGCCGAAAAGCCGAGGCTGGTCAGCACGCCGCGCACCTTCGCCGTCGGCGGGTCGATGCCAAGCACCTGCGAAATGCGCTGCCGCGTCACCTCGACCCGCTGCTCGCGCTGCTTCACGGGAAAGACATCGATGACGCCGGCGGCCGCCGTGCCGCCGCAGATCTCGACGAGGAGCTTGGTCGCCCGCTTCGATGCGATCGCGGCGAGTTCCGGCGGCAGGCCCTTCTCGAACCGAGCCGATGCCTCGCTGCGGGCACGCAACGCGGTGCTCGTGCGGCGGATGTTCGTGCCGAGGAAGTTCGCCGATTCGAGGAGGATGTTCGTCGTCGCCGGCGTTACCTCGCTCTCGAGGCCACCGATGACCCCGGCGAGCGCCACCGGGCCGGACTCGTCGGCGATGACGAGCATCTCGTTCGTCAGGGTGCGGGCGACATTGTCGAGCGTGGTGAATGCCTCGTCGGGATGGGCACGGCGAACGATGATGTGATGGCCCGCGACGCGATCGTAGTCGAACGCGTGCAGCGGCTGGCCAAGCTCGAGCATGACGTAGTTGGTAACGTCGACGACGTTGTTGATCGGCCGCTGACCGAGGGCGAGCAGGCGCTGCTGCATCCAGTCGGGTGACGGCCCGAGCTTGATGCCGCGCACGACCGTCGCCACGTAGCGGCGGCAGAGATCCGGTGCCTTGATGTCGACGGCGACGGTGCCTTTGATCGCGGCGCCGCCTTCGGTGTAGTCGAGCGACGGCTCGCGGACCGTCTCGCCGGTGAGGGCGGCGACTTCACGTGCAACACCGAGCACGGAGAGCCAGTCGGCGCGGTTCGGCGTCACCGACATCTCGAAGATGGTGTCGCCGATGACGTCCGCGAGCGGCGCGCCGATCCGCGCATCCTCCGGGAGCACGAGGATGCTTTCGTGGTCGTCCGACAGCTCGAGCTCGTACTCGCTGAGCACCATGCCGGCCGATTCCACGCCGCGAATCACGGCAGGCTTCAGCACCGCCTGCTTGCCGTTGTGCCCGTCGCGGACGCGCGCGCCGACGGTGGCGAAGGCGATCTTTTGGCCCGTTGCGAGATTCGGCGCGCCGCAGACGACGCGATGCTGCTCGCCGTTGCCGGCATCGATCGACGCGAGGCGGAGGCGGTCGGCGTTCGGATGCGGCGCGACCGCCGTCACCTGGGCGACGCGGATGTCGGCGCCCCAGTCGCCTCCGGTCCGAGTGATCGCATCGACAGCGAGGCCGGCCATCGTCAGCTTGTGCGCCAGTTCCGCGGGCGGCAGGCGCAGGTCGACGTACTCGGAAAGCCACTTCAGTGAGACGCGCATGATTCGGCCTTACACCTGCTGCAGCATGCGCAGGTCGTTCTGATAGAAGGTGCGGATGTCGTCGACGCCGAAGATCTGCTGCGCCAGCCGCTCGACGCCCATGCCCGCCGCGAAGCCGGTATAGCGCTTCGAGTCGATGCCCATGTTCTCGAGGATCTCCGGATGCACCATGCCGGCGCCGAGCATCTCGATCCAGCCGCTGTGGTGGCAGGCCGCGCAGCCCGCGCCACCGCATACGAAGCAATCGACCGCGACCTCGGCACCCGGCTCGACGAAGGGAAAGTACGAGCAGTTGAGGCGAATCTTGCGCTCGCGTCCGAAGAGCCGGCGCATCATCTCGAGCAGCGTGCCCTTTAGGTGGCCGAGGTTCAGCCCCTCATCGATCGCCAGGATCTCGCACTGCGTCATCATCCATTCGTGCGTCATGTCTGTCGCTTCGAAGCGATAGGCGCGGCCGGGAACGGCGACGCGGATGGGCGGCTGGTGTTGCTCCATGATCCGGATCTGCGCCGGCGATGTGTGCGTGCGCAGCAGCATCGGACGCCGGCCGTCAATCTCGTGATCGACCCACATTGTGTCCCACATATCACGCGCCGGATGGTCGGCGGGGATGCGGAGCGCCTCGAAGTTGTAATAGTCGAGCTCGACCTCGGGACCTTCGATGATCGAGAAGCCCATCGAGCGAAAGGCGTCGAGCATCAGGCGCAATGTTTGCGTCACGGGATGGAGGCCGCCGCGCCGATGCGGCCGCGCCGGCAGCGTGACGTCGATCTTCCCCGTCTCGATCGACGCGGCGAGCGCCGCGCCGCGCAGCTCGTCGCTCCGCACGTCGTATGCCGCCTCGAGCTCCGTCTTCAGTGCGTTCGACGCCGCACCGAGCGCCTTCCGGTCGTCGATGGAGAGTTCGGCGAGACCGCGCAGAACGCCCGTGAGCTTGCCCTTTCGGCCGAGATATTCGACGCGCCAGAGATCGAGCGCGACCTGATCGCCGGCGGCGGAGAGGGCGGCGATCGCGGTCGCGCGAAGTTGCAGTACGGTGCTGTCGGTCATCGTTCAGGTCTCGCTAGAGCGTCGGAGGTGCGTCAGTATAGACGGCGTGCTCCGTGACGGGGAGGCTGCGGACGAAGGGTGGAAGGTGGAAGCTCGACCATGGACTGGACTGCCTCGCCGTTATGTAATCGTTTGGCACTTTTCACGTTTCGCGCGAGGAGAGATGTGCGATGAGCCGAGCGACGACAGAAGTTTGGATCGCAAAGCGGCAGGTCGCCACCCAGCCATGCTTTATGTAATCGTTTAGCACTTTTCATGTTCTCCGTACTCGCAGGACCACGGGCAGCGATGGACGACACGTGTCGTGATTGGCGGGCAGATGAAGCATCGCATGGCGCGCGATCGATCTGCGAGCGATCAATTGCGCTCGTGGCGGCGCGGGACGATTCATTGCGAAGGGGAGTGTGGATGGTGTGGTGGAGCCGGCGGGACTCGAACCCGCGACCTCCACACTGCCAGTGTGGCGCTCTCCCAATTGAGCTACGGCCCCACGAAGAGCGCCCGCACGACGCCTAGCGCGGCAGTCACGAGCGCCGTGCATGCTAACAAGCGGCTTCGAGGCGGGCAATGCACGCGGGAGGCGCGTGTTGGTGAGCAGTGATTCTGTCAGTCCTTAAGTGAGCAGCGATTCTGTCAGTCATGAAAGACAGGATCATCTTGAGCGAGAAGGAACAGCAGCGGGGCCGGGTATTGGGGTGGTTGGTGGCGCGCCGAGTGACGGCGG
>JBBSDV010000129.1:0-9677 GCA_038240335.1 Dehalococcoidia bacterium | reverse complement strand
GGCGACCTTCTCTTCGCCGGCATAGCGCATCGTCCGCAGCCGCTCCTCCGGCACCTTGCCGGGGCAGTTCCAGTGCGCTCCGCCCTTCTCATGCAGTCGCATCGACACTGTTTCGAGCATCATGCCCATCGATGCGCTCACCTCTCGCAGCGAGACGATCTCGTCGCGCTCCATGAGGCCCTGGTTGACGTGCGGTTGCAACCCCGTCTCGCGCAGCACGAGTTCGCACATCTCGCGCAGGTACGACGACGTCGTTTTGTGTCCGAATCGCGCAAGATCGGCGCGAACGAAGTCGTACGTCTCCTCCGGCCGCTCACCGAGCGAAAACAGCGCTTCCTTGCACCCCTGACGCGCACCGGCGCGCGCCACCGCGAGCACCTCGTCCGGCGACATCGTGTGGGCAATCAGATCTTTCGGTCCGCGGGCGAAGGTGCAATAGCCGCACTTTTGGCGGCAGAGGTTCGTCAGCGGAATGAACACCTTGCGTGAGTAAGTGATCGTGCGGCCATGACCGCGGTCGCGCAGTTCCGACGCCGCGGCCATCATCGTCGCGAGCTCGCTGGCGTCCGCGCCGATCAGCAGATAGCCATCGGCCGGCGTCAGTCGTTCGCCGCCGAGGGCGCGTGCGCATATCTCGCCGAAGTCGGAGCGGGTGCGTGACGATGTCTCGATCATGCGTTTCCTGCGGTGATGCTCGTCTGCGATGTTCGCAGCGGGCGACAAAAAAGCCGCACCGCGAAGCGCGCCTCGCGGCGGCTTACGACGGCCCGGCGACTGGCTTGTACCGCCAGCAGGTATGTCGCGCCCGGTCGCTATTCAATTCGTACCGCGATCATAAGTACTGCGCCGCATCGGCGTCAAGCGCCGTAGCAACATGATGCGCAGGTATCCGCCACCATCCTCATCTCGTCTCCAGCGTGCGTTCGACCTGCGCTACGATCGGGCATGGATGTGCAGATACGCGGCATTCGTTCCTCGGAGTTCGGTGAGCTGCTCTACGTGCTGGAGACCGCCTTTCCAGAGGCGTCGCCGGAGACGTTTAAGGCGCAGGTGGAACGCGATTCGACATTCCGGCTGCGGCAAGCGCGCGTCGCCATGGCCGACGGCCGCCTCGTCGGCTGCCTGCGCATCTTCTCGCGCACCATGCTCGTGCGGGGTGTGCCGATAAAGGTTGGTGGCATCGGCTCCGTCGCGACACTCCCTCGTGCGCGAGGAGCGGGCATTGCCACCGCGCTCCTCGGGGACGCGATCGAGGTGATGCGTGCGGAAGGTATGGCGCTGTCGTTCCTCTTCACCGGAATCCCCGCGTTCTACGAGCGTCTCGGATACGAGATCGTCCGGGAACCGTACTTCGAGGCGCTCAAGACTGACATCACGTCGCGCAAACATCACGCCTGGTACTACACGGCACCGCAGATGGACCTATCGAAGGACATGCGTCAGCTGCTCGCGATCTACCGCGCCGCCATAGTGGGATCGACCGGTTCGATCGTGCGTACGAAGCAGACCTGGCTCGACACACGCTGGTGGGTCGATCTCGTCTCCCGCGCGTGGGTCGCCCGGCGCGACGGGGAACCCGTCGCGTATATCCGGAGTCGCTGCCGTGAGTATGGCCATCAGATTCTCGAGGCCGAGTGCCGCTCCGGGCATGAGGATGCGGTTCGCCAGCTCGTCGAAATCACCGCCTACAACGGCTGCGCCTGCGAGAGGATCGTCGCTCTCGCTCCGCACGCGCATCCGTTGGCGGTGGCGCTCCGCGCCCTCCCGTCGACGGTCGAGACGACGGACGTGCGCTACCCGATGATGATGCGTGTCATCTCGGAACCCCTGCTGCGCGAGCAACTGCCAGGCGTCACGGATCTGAGTCTCCCCGCCCTGTTTCCGGTCGAGTGCATCCGGTTCTGGAATACCGACCGTATCTGACGCATGTATGAACGTGTCCCGCGGCGCCAAGAACGGCCGGCAGCGTACACTCTCAATGAGGCTATGACGACGATGTGGAGAGATGCATGACGACGATGACGACGACCTCCGCGGCCGAGAGGTCCAAGCGCCTGCTGGCGATGACTGCCGATCTCGCCGACGACTTTGCAACCCGCGCCGACGAGCATGACCAACACAACACGTTCCCGTTCGAGAACTTCGACAAGCTGAAGAAGGCGAACTACATCGCACTGCCGGTCCCGGAGGAACTCGGCGGCCTCGGCGGTTCACTGCTCGACTTTGCTATGTGCCAGGAGCGATTAGCCCAGGGCTGCGGCTCCACCGCGCTCGCTGTGAATATGCACCTCTTCGCCCTCGGCTCGATGATGGAGAACCTCACGAACGCCGCGCCCGGCGCGCTGCTGCCGCCGAATCAGCCCGATTCGATGATGAAGATGTTCGCGAGCATGCTCGTGCAGCAACAGCTGATCATCGGCGGCGGTTTCACCGAGGCGGAGATCGGCGGCAACTGGGGCTTCCCGACGACGACGGCTACGCGGCAGGAGCATCAGGGCGTCAAGGGGTTCGTCCTCAACGGCAGGAAGACCTTCACGTCGCTCTCGCCAATCATCGATCTCTTCTCCGTGAACACATCGACAACGGATGAAGACGGCAACCAGGTGATCGGCCTCTTCATCGTGCCGCGCGGCACCGAGGGCATCGAGATCGTTGAGACGTGGGACACGATGTCGATGCGTGCCACCGCGAGCCACGATCTCGTGATCAAGGACTGCTGGGTGCCGGAACAGGCGTGCGTCGGTCTGCGAGCGCCTGGTGATGCCGACGTCGGCGCGAACGTAATTCTCGCCTGGTTCTGTTGCAGCGTCGCCTCCGTGTACCTCGGCGTCGCCGCCGCCGCGCGGAACTTCGCGGTCGAATGGGCGCGTACAAAGAAGCCGATCCTCTTTGAGCGGCCGATCGGCCACTTTCCAGGCGTTCAGTTCCACGTCGCCGACATGGAGGTCGAACTCGCGGCGGCGCGCGCACTGATCCACCAGACGGCGCGGGTGTGGATGGATGGCGGTCTGCGGCAGCGAGATGACCTCTCGAAGATCGTCCTTACGAAGTACCACGCAACGAATGCCGCCATCCGTATCGTCGAGCAGGCGATGACGATTGTCGGCGCTCCGGGCATCTTTCGTCGTCATCCGATGCAGCGCTACTACCGCGACGTCCGTCCCGGGCCATTCCACCCGATGACCAACGACGTGGCGCGAGAGCTCATCGGCAAAACCGCCCTCGGCATCCCGATGGAGTTCGAGCCCCGCTGGGGATGAGGTCAGCCGAACAGTGAGTCTCGAGCCTACGACGCCGGGCCGCGTCGTCGCACGCCGTCCGTCTCGCCCGTTTGATCTCTCGCGTCGTGCTCGAATAGCATCGGAAGTCAGGAAGAGGAGCCACATGCCGCTCGATCCCGTCGTCCGCGGAATACTCGACTTCATGGCTACGCGCGACGTGCCGGCGCTGGAGACGCTTTCGCCGCAGGAAGCGCGCCGGCTGCCGTTCACGCAACCCGGTCCGCCCGAACCGTGCGCACGCGTCGAGAACCACGTCATCCCCGGGCCGAACGGCGACGTACCGCTGCGTGTCTACACACCGGCAGGCGAACGGCCGTTCCCGGTGCTCGTCTACTTCCATGGCGGCGGCTGGGTAATCGGCAACCTCGAGTCGCACGACTCGATCTGCCGGGCATTGACGAACGCCGCCAACTGCGTCACGGTCGCCGTCGAGTACGGCCTCGCGCCGGAACACAAGTTCCCGGAACCCGTCGATGAGGCCTACGCTGCCATTGCGTACGTTGCCGCGCATGGTGCCGAATTCGGCGCGGACGGAAGGCGCCTGGCGGTTGCCGGCGACAGCGCCGGAGGCAATCTCGCGGCCGTCGTCTCGCTCATGGCGCGGGAGCGAGGTGGCCCGGCGATCACCGCGCAGGCGCTGATCTACCCCGTGACGAACTTTGACTTCACGACCGACTCATATCGCGACAACGGAGCAGGCTATCTGCTACCAGAGACGACCATGCGCTGGTTCTGGAACCACTATCTCCGCGGCGCAAGCGATGGTAGCCACGAATATGCGTCCCCGCTTCGAGCGAAGGATTGTACGGGACTGCCCCAGGCGCTCGTCATTACCGCCGAGTACGACGTACTGCGCGACGAAGGGGAAGCATACGCCCGCCGGCTTAAGGACGCCGGTGTGAACACCCTGCTGCACTGCTACGACGGCATGCCGCACAACTTCTTTGCGATGAGCGGCATCCTGCCGCAGGGTCGCGCTGCCATCGACGAAGTCGCCGCCTTCCTCCGCCGCACGTTGCAGCCGATCGCGCCGTCGCCGTAAGTCCGTCATCGATCCAACATCCAACCTCCGCGACGAGACGGCCCTCAACTCCGTCACGCGGTAGCCTTCGATCATGACAAACGATCGCGTCGACCTCCCAACCTCAACCTCCGGCGCTTCGGCGATGGACGTCGCTTTGGAGTGCGCACGAGCCGGCGGCGCGCTGGCACTCTCCCGCTTTCGCGGCGACCAGAAGATCGACATCAAGGGGCACCGCAACATCGTCACCGAGACGGACGTCGAGACCGAGTTGCTGATCAAGTCGATGCTCGGCACAGCCTTTCCCCGCCACAAGATCTTGTCCGAAGAGACGGCGACGGACACCGATCCCTCCACCGGCTGGACGTGGGTGATCGACCCGATCGACGGCACCAAGAACTACGCGATCGGCGTTCCGTTCTGGTGTACGAACATCGCACTGTGTCTCGATGCGCGCCCTCTGCTCGGCATCACATACGATCCTGTGCACGACGAGACGTTCTCGGCGATCGCCGGGGAAGGCGCCTTCCGGAATGGCGGGCCGATTCACGCATCCGAGCAGCCCGACGTATTCTCGGCCGTCGTCGGCATCGATCTCGGCTACGACGATGCGCTCGGCGCACAGCAGCTCGACCTGATGCGGACGATATTCCCGCGCACGCAGGGCTTCCGCCTGCTGGGCAGCGCCGCGCTCGGCATGGCCTACGTTGCGTGCGGCCGTATCGACCTGTACGCGCACCTCAGTACGTCGCCGTGGGACGTCGCGCCGGGTATCGTCTTGATCCGCGAAGCCGGTGGCGCCGCATCCGCCCGGACCGGCGACGAAATGCAGATCACCGACCGTGCCTTCGCCGCTGGCGGCCGCGCGGTGGTCGACGACTTCCTCGCGCGCTATGCGTCCGCAGCATCGTCCGCAGCATCGTCCACCGTGCCGTAACTTCCACGCATCCGTCCTCGCTCATTCTCACGGTATCCTGCAGCGGCAGGGCGTATCGCCGCATATGATCGTCGCCGGTCATCCGCGGCAGGAGCGATGCATGAAGAGACTCGCAGTTGTCGGAAGCGTAGCTATGCTCGTTGCCCTCTCGTTGATCGGTGCGGCCTGTGGCGGCGGCAAATCGAAAGCCCCGGCCGCCACCCCCACCGAGAATGTGCCAGGCCCCATCGATGCAGTGGCCGATTGGGTGCGCACGAATCGCAACGTCGACTTCATCGGCGCCTGCACGAGCGCAAAACCCGGAATCGATGTCGGCAAGCTTTGCGTGTTGCCCGCCGGCACGCGCGGCACGCGGCAGGCGTACTACCTCGGCCCAACGTTCTCGGACACAACCGCGCTCGCGATTCTCGAGCAGAAGCCCGAAGGCTGGGCCGTGCTCTCGGTGAAGAACCGCAACCCCAGCGCCGGCGCTGTGCCCGGCATCGATTGGCCGCTGCAGATCGGCGACGCCGTCGTCGTCATCGGCCTCGGTGACACCGACTGCCTGCGCGTGCGCGAGCAGCCGACGCAGCAGGCCAAGCAGACGATCTGCGTCCCCGACGGCACCAAGGCGATCATTCAGGAAGGGCCGGTCGAGGCCGAAACCTTCACGTGGTGGCGGATCGCCGGCGAAGGCTTCGATGGCTGGGCTGCCGGCACGTGGCTCCGACTCCCCGATGCGATCGCCCAGGCGCTCCAGCCGGCGACGCCGACTGCGGTGGCGACGCCGTAGTCGTTCGGAGCGGGAGACGGACGCGGAAAGCCTGGGATAACGCCCTCAGCGAAACAGTACGACGCGGCGAAACTTCTCCGTGTACCGGCCATCTTCGCCGCGCCAGCGATCGCGGACGAACTTCAGGAAGTCGCTGTCTTTGTTCTCCGCGCCTAAACCCTGGCTGACGTGCGCGTTCAACGCATGGATCTTCTGCTCGACGACATCGCTGATGTCGACGTCGAAGTTCGCCTTTTCGGATCCCCAGATGAAGATTTCCTTGACGTTGTGCGTCTCCAGCCCGCTCGCGATCTGCTCCGGGAAGTTGAGGCGATCGCGCGCCGACGGATAGATCGCATCGACCGCCACCTGCCCAGTGCAGCGATGGTCGGAGTGGTTGACGAAGCTGTTGCGCACGATAAACGCCTCCGGGTCGTGCGTGAAGACAGCGTACGGCTTCAGCATCCGAATGTGCCTGACGACATCGCCGAGCAGATCGCGGGTGTAGGTGAGCTCGCCATCCGTGTAGTCGAGAAAGTACACCTCCTTCGCGCCGGCGCGGTGAGCCGCCTCCCGCTGCTCGTCGCGGCGAATACGGATCAGATCGGCGGGATCCATGCCCGGGTCGGCCGTGCCCTTGCTGCCATCCGTGCAGACGAGGTAGTTGATCGTCCACCCTTCCTGAGACCAGAGATACGTCGTGCCGGCGGCGCCGAAATCGGCGTCGTCGGGATGCGCGGCGATGACGAGCGCGGTCTTGTTATCGGTCTCGGGCGCGGCCACAGGCACCTCACTGGCATGCAGGGTCTCAAGGCTCGAAGTCATGCGATCAGAGTACCGAGCACGCGCGGGAGAAAGTAGTGCGCAACGGTTGCTAACGGAGACGCGGCAGAGCGTAGCGGGAGTGCAGACAGCGCAGCGCCCTCTGCCGGCCTGCTCGCCGGGGAGAGGGGACCCGGGGATGTCCCCCGAAACTTCTCTCAGTTCAAATCTGCATCCAGGTACGCGCGAGCGTTCACGGCGAATCAGGCGAGTAAGTCGGACAACGCCGACGATCGATTGACGTCATGAAGCGAATGAAGTGTTAGAAGCCCAGCGCTACACCAGCGCCCACGGCTCCTCCCGATAGCCGAGCAGCGACTGCCGCAGAAGCACGAGGGCGGTTGTGACGGCGCGCCGCTTGACCGCGGTGCGTCCCTGCGGGAAGACGTAGCTCATCGACTGCGGCGCGGCCCAGATCGCGTCGATGGCGATGTGCACCGTCCCGACAGGCTTACCCTCCTGCTCGTCCGGCCCCGCGACGCCCGTGATGCCGATGCCGACGCTCGCGTCGAGCCGGTCGCGGGCCGCACGCGCCATCTCGCGTGCGCATTCGGGGCTGATCACACCGTATTCCTCGACGACCGCGGCGTCGACGCCCCACTCGACCTTCATCTCGGTTTGGTACGAGACGAAGCCGCTGCGGAAGTACGCCGAAGAGCCCGGCACGTCCGTCAGGGTGCTGGCGAGCAGCCCGCCGGTACACGATTCCATCGTCGCGATCGTGACCCCATGCTGCTTCATCATGTCGCCGACGACGCTCTCGAACGTGTCGTCATCGGCTCCCCAGATCGCCGGCCCGAGGATCGAGCGGGCTTGGTCCTCGACGGGTCGGAGCAGCTGCCACGCATCGGCTTCGTTCGGCGCTTTCGCCGCCAACCGCAGCTGCACACCGTCAGCGCGCGCGTAGATGCCGATGCTCGGGTTCGTCGATTTGAGCAGCGGGCTCATCATTTCGTCGACCGTGCCCTCGCCAATGCCGGCAGTCTTCAGCGTGCGGGTGATCAGCACCGATCCGGGGTTGCGGCGCAGCAGCTCCGGCGAGACTTCCTTCTCCCACATGCGATTCATCTCGGTCGGCGGCCCGGGCATTGCGACGATGATCTTGCCGTCGCGCTCGACCCACCAGCCGGGTGCCGTCCCGCGCGGATTCGGAATCGGCCGCGACGACGGGATCACCCAGCACTGCTTGACATTGCGCTCCGGCATGGAGTAACCGCGCTTTTCGAAAAACTCACGCAGCGTCGCCTCGAGTTCTGCATCGACAACGGGCCCTTCGCCCAGCACGGCGCAGATCGCCTCGCGTGTCAGATCATCCTCGGTCGGACCAAGGCCGCCGGTGCAGATGACCAGATCCGATCGCTCGCGCGCACGCCCGATGGTCTCCGAAAGACGCTCCATGTTGTCGCCGACGACGGCCTTGAAGTAGAGGTCGATGCCCAGCCGCGGCAGCTGTGACGCGATGTACTGCGCGTTCGTATCGACGATCTCGCCGAGCAAGATCTCGGTGCCAATAGAAAGAATCTCCGCCTTCATGCCGGGATCGTATCCGAGTGCGAAGTGGGAGGCGAGACGGCGCGGGATGTGGCGGTTGGAGGTCGGAGGACGGGCGGCGAACGCACCGGATATCGCATCGCCACGGATCTAGCATTCCGCGCGGAGCAGAGAACGGCGACCGATACACTGACGAACGATGCGAATTGCTGTAATCGGCCACGCTGAGCACGTGACGATCGCTCGCGCGCCGGCGCTGCCGGCCGCCGGCGACATCCTCCACCTCGACACGCCGGCGGTGATCGCCGGCGGCGGTGGCGGCGTCGCGTTCTTTCAACTGTCCAGGGGAGATGCAGAGCTTCACTTTTTCACCGCACTCGGCGACGACGATGCCGGGCGCGAGGTGCGACGCCAGATCATCGACACGAAGGCGCAGATTCATGCCGCAACAAGCGACGAGCCGCACACACGCGATCTCGTCATCGTCACCTCCGGCGAACGCACGATCTTCGTCATCGGTGCGCCCCTGCAGCCGCGAATCGACGACCCGCTTCCGTGGGATATCCTCGCGACCTGCGACGCCGCGTACTTCACGGGGCAAGATCCTGCGACGCTCGAGGCCGCCAGAGCGTCGAAGACGCTCGTCGTCACGGCGCGACGCTCGGAGTCGCTGGCCAGCTCCCGTGTCTGCGCCGACGTCGTCGTCGGCAGCGCGCTCGACCCCCGAGAAGCGGCGCACCTCAACGACTTCGCCGTGCCGCCGCAAGCCCTCGTGATGACCGAAGGCGCGAAAGGTGGCACAGTCGAGACAGCTGCCGGCACATCGCGCTTCGCCGCAGCGCCGCCGCCGCACGACATCGTTGGCGCCTACGGGGCGGGCGACAGCTTCGCCGGCGCACTCACCTGGTACGTCGCGCGCGGACTGCCGGTACTCGAAGCATGTGAGCGCGCATCACACTACGGCGCGGCCGTCCTAGCCGGCTGGAACCCCCTCGATGAGCAACTCCCGCTCACATGACGTGTCTGACCGCGAAAGCGCCGCGAAGCGTAGCCGATGCTCGGCATCGCGCTCGACAACAAGCGGGAGTGCAGAGAGCGCAGCGCACGCTGCCGCGGGTCTGGGGGCGTCCCCCAGAAGTTTCGTTCTATTAAAAATGCACCCGGGTACGCGAGAGCGGACACGGCGACACCGCCGACCAACAGGGTTTACGTCTTCGCGGTGAACAAACCACTCAGGAGACGCAATCGCGCGGCAATCCATGCGACTTCAGAGCGAACTACAACCGCTCGAGCGGCGCGAACGACAGCATCAGCTTCTTGATGCCGATCTCGCCCTTGAACGCGATCGTCACTTCTTGATCGTCTTTCACGATC
>JBBSDV010000128.1:0-9737 GCA_038240335.1 Dehalococcoidia bacterium | reverse complement strand
TGCACCGCGCGGTGCTGTACGACGGCCGCGTGTGCGCCGTCAAGGTGCAGTATCCGGGGATCGAAAAGATCGTCGACATCGACCTGGCCAACATGACGTTCTTCATCGGCGTTCTCAACAAGCTTGATCGCTCGATGGACTACCGCTTCGTCGCGGAAGAGATGCGGAAGCATATCCCGCTGGAGCTCGACTTCATCAACGAGGGTCACAACGCCGAGCGCGTCGCCGCCGACTTTGCAAACGTCGAGGACATCGTCGTCCCCGACATCTACTGGGAGTACACGACGCGGCGCGTCCTGACGATGGAGTACATCGACGGCGTCAAGATCACCGACTATGCCGGCCTGCAGCGCATCGGCGCCGACACGACCGATGTCGCGAAGATCCTCGTGTTTGCGTTTGCCGAGATGATCGTGAAGTTCGGATTCTTCCATGCCGACCCGCACCCGGGGAACCTGATGGTGCTGCCGGGGCCGAAACTGGTGCTGATCGACTTCGGCCAGGCGAAGGAGCTGGAGCCCGCGTTCAAGGACGTGCTGGTGCGGTTCACGCGCACGCTGCTGAACGGCGACAACGCGGCGATGGGCATGGCCTTCCGAGATCTAGGCTTCCGCACGAAGCGCGACGACGCCGAGGGCTACGAGCAGCTCGGCGATGCCTACGTCGGCCGCGTCGCGAAGCACATGAACGACACGGGCGCCGGCTGGGCCGAAGGCGAAGTGTTCCAGGACTCGTACGAAGACGTCACCAAGATCCTCAAGAAGAACCAGCTGACCGCGATGCCGCCGGAGTTGCTGATGGTCGGCCGCGTCTTCGGATTGCTCAACGGCCTCAGCAAGACGCTGCAGGCAAAGACGAATATGCTCATCGCCTTCGCCCAGCTCGCGGACGAGATCGAGGCGGCAAAGCGCGCCGAGCCGGTCGCCGCCGGTGTCGGCAGCACGAATGCGGCGCGCGAGACCCGCCGCCTGCTCGAGGCGTAGATCGGCCCTTCGCGCGGGGGACGATCCACAGAGGACACAGAGTGGGTCTCGTGCGCGACTGCACCTGTCCATGCAACTGCCTGCCCGCAGCCCTGACCCTGACGCTTCGTTGCTCCGTCGGTGGGTAGGCAACGAAGCGGGAGTGCAGTCGCCGTGGCGACTGCGGGGGGCTTCGGGGGTGTCCCCCCGGCACTTCACCACCAAAGTTGTTTAGCAGAGTACGCGGCAGCGGACGATGCGGCGCCACGGTGCCCGCTCACCCACGAACTACAAACGACGAACTACGAACTAAAAACCTACCGCGAGGCGAACTCCGCCTTCGCGCGCTTCACGAGCTCCGGATCGAGGGCGAGATCGACGCCTGTCATCGCCAGCGAACGCGCCGTCTTCAGCATCGAGGCGTGGGCGGCGTCGGTGATCGCAGCGGCGACGAAATCCGGCGTGTGGTTGAAAATCATCTGGCCGACGCCGAACGTCGGATGGATCGACGGCACAACCTGGCTGACATTACCCATGTCGGTGCTGCCCGTCGAGGCGTTCTTCAGGTCGACAAACTGCGTGCCGAGCGACTCGCCATTGCGCCGGTATGCCTCGACCATCGGGCCGTTGTTGCGCAGCGGCAGGTACTCAAGTTCCTCGTGCCAGTCCATCGTCAGCGTGCAGCCGGTCGCCAGCGCCCCCGCCTCGAAGCAGTGGCGCACGCGCTCCTTCAGCTCCTGCAGGTAGCGCGGCGTCATGGCCCGCACGTAGAAGGTCGCCGTCGTCCGGTCCGGCACAATGTTCGCCGCCGCGCCGCCGTAGGTGATGATGCCGTGCAGTCGCGCGTCACGGCGGATGTGCTGCCGCAACTGCGCGACGGCCTGATACGCCGTGACGACTGCGTCGAGCGCGTTGATCCCCTGTTCCGGCCCGACGGATGCGTGGACGGCCTTACCGGTGTACTCGATATCGACGTGCGCAACGCCGAGCATCGGCGGGTCGGCGAAATCGACGGCCATTGGGTGCGCCATCATCGCGACGTCGATGTCGTCGAAGCAGCCCTTGTTCACCATGATGCATTTGCCGCCGTACATCTCCTCGGCAGGCGTGCCGAGAATGACGACGCGCGCATCGGCGGGCGCAATCGCCCCGATGAGGCCGATCGCCGCGCCGACACCGGCGGTGGCGATGAGGTTGTGACCGCAGGCATGGCCGATCTCCGGCAGCGCGTCGTACTCGGCGCAGATGGCGATCGTCGTCGGCCCGTGGCCCCACTCGCCGCGGAACGCCGTCTCCATGCCGTAGGCGCCGGTCTCGACGACGAAGCCGCGCTGTTCCAGGAACGGCACGAGTTGCGCGAACGCGTGCCGCTCCTCGAACGCGAGTTCGGGGTGCGAGTGAATCTCGTGCGAGATGCGCACGAGTTCGTCCGCCGCCGCATCTACTGCGGCGCACGCCCGTCGCTTCGCTTCTTCGATTGCCGTCATTGTCATCGGGCGCCTCCTCTGTGCGCGGACAGCCTACATCGTGGTAGCTCATATCGGGAGACAGCCCGGAAGCGCGCTCGCGCCGGATGCCGCGTCTGGCGCACGGCACCCTCAAGTCACGTCACGTAGAATTCGCCACATGAGAATCGACGTCAACGGCGTCCGAATATTCTTCGATGTTGAGGGCGCCAAGCTGGTTCCCGACGGCCCGATCATGCGGGAAAAACCGACCCTGATCCTGTTGCACGGTGGGCCGGGGATGGACCACGCGCACTTGAAGCCGGCCTTTTCGCAATTCGCTGACACCTGCCAGGTGATCTACATCGACCATCGCGGCAACGGGCGCAGCGAACGTGGCGAGGCTTCGACTTGGCGCCTATCGCAATGGGGCGACGATCTGTTTGCCTTCTGCGAGGCTCTTGAGATTGAGAAGCCGATCGTGCTGGGGACGTCGTTCGGAGGGATCGTCGCCATCGCGTACGCGACCCGGCACCCCGAGCATCCCGGCAAGCTCATCCTGGCCAGCACGCAAGCGACATTCAATGCGGCGGCGTCTCTCGCTGTGTTCGAGCGACTCGGCGGCGCCGCTGCGCGCGATGCCGCGGATGGCTTCTTCGCAAAAGGCGATGCAGCGTCGCTCGAGAGGTACGCCCGCATCTGCCTGCCGCTCTACACGCGCCGGCATCCAGCAGACGCAGAGGCAATGGGCCGGTGCATCCCGAATCCCGCCGTTCTCGAGCATTACTTTGGAGCGGAGGGCGAGGCCTTCAAGGTTGATCTTCGACCCGACCTCTCGCGCATCGCTTGCCCGACGCTCGTTCTCGTCGGCGACGACGATCCCATTACGCCGGTCGAGTCGAGTGCAGAGATCGCGGCTGCGATCTCGTCGAACCTCGTACAGTTCGTCCGCTACCCCGACACGGGGCATACGATACTTGACGATGAGCCGCGATCGTTCGCGGACATTCGCCGGTTCATGCTGTCGTGACCGCCGGCGGGGATCCTTCGAAGTAGACGCGCCGTCGCGATGAGCGCGACGCCGGCCGACGTGCGCCTCTCCGGTCGTTCGTTCCAAACGACGCGCTTGATCCGACGTCCGCCTCGTCACGCACTCGCGCGGCGCTGCGCCAGCAGTTCGTTGCGCGCGGCGATCGTATGGGGGTGAAGCGGCCATGCGGACTCGATGGCGACGTCGATGTGGTGATTGAGGTAGAAGAGCAGGGAGGCGTCGAGGTCGGTGTCGGCGAGGGCGGCGACGCGCTCGGCGGCGCCGGAACGAGCGCGCTTCTGGGGTTCGATCTTGTCGGCGAGGAAGAGCACCTTCTGCAGCGGCGACATGCCCGGGCGAGCGGTGGTGTGCCAGGCGATCGCGCCGAGCACGTCGGCATCGAGCACGTTGTACTGCTCGCGCAGGATCGCGACGGCGAGGGGGCCGTGCAGCAGGATTGGTTCCATGCGGTCGACGGCGTCGGCGGCGTACGCCTGCTCCTCGGCGATGGCGAGCAGGCGCTCGTCGCCGTGCGCGCGCAGCAGGTCGTGACCGAGCGCGGCAATGCGGGCGCCGTCCTTGCTGACGTTGTGGATCTCGGCGAGGCGCACGGCCTCATCGACGACTCGGAGCACGTGCTCCGCAAGCCCCGAGGGCACCTTCAGCAGCGAGGCGCGCAGCAATTCCTCGGCATCGTTCATCGAAAGGGACGCTGCGTCAGGTCAAGTTGTGGGTTCGTGTCGTCCTCCGCCATCGAGCTTCCACGATACGAGTTCGTGGGGCTTGATGCGAATGAGCACGCGCGGCTCATCGCGCCGCTCGTCGAGATAGGCGCGCGGATCATCGACGTACCGGCTGACGATCGCGAGCGCGCCGTCGTAGGCCGCGTCGTCTGTCGCGATCGTCTCGGCGATACCATATGCAGCCACCGACGTCTCGCGCGGCGGCGCATCGATCAGCGCCGTGACACGCGGATCCCGCTCGATGTTTCGGTACTTTGCGCGCGTCCGGTTGGTGGAGATCCAGAGCGCCTCGCCATCCCAGCGATACCACACCGTCGTCATCTGCGGCGTCCCGTTGTGGCGCAGCGTCGCCAGCACGAGGGTGTGGCGCTCGTCGAGAAACGCGTCGATCTCAGCCGGCGTCAGGATCATCGTCGCCTCCCGTCGCTTGCCGCGTGTTCCGATACTCGACTAGTATCGGGGATCTGCGCCGCGAGCGAGCGGTGACGGGGAGGAATCATGATCGAACGCACCACGCCGAATCAGCGCGGACTCGCCCTCGAGCAGCGGCTCGAGCGTCTGTTTCGCGCGAAGGGCTACGACGTGCGGCACGATGTTTGGCTGCGCGGCCGCTCGGGCGCGCAGCACCAGATCGACGTCGTCGCGGACTTCTCGGCGCCGCTCCATACGTCGCGCGTGCTGGTCGAGGCAAAGTCGTACCAGGGAGCCGTGGACAAAGATCGCATCATGAAGCTGATCCAGATCGTCGCCGATGTTGGCGCGGATCGCGGAATCATCATCACGACGAGCCGGTTTACGCCCGACGCGATCAAGAGCGCCGCCGGCTACAACATCGACCTCTGGGATCGCGAGAAGCTCGGGTCGCGGCTCGGCGAGATCGAGATCGCATCCGTCGAGGGCACTTCCGCCGCGGCCGTGGCGGCGACTACGCGTGGCCGCGAACTGGTCGTCGCGCTGCGGGTCGATGCCGAGCAGTTGCGCGTCGACCTTGCACGGGCGACGGAAAGGCGGGCACGCGGCGTCCTCGGCATCGGCCGCGTCGTCGAAAGGCTCATTGAGGTCGTCGCGATCGACTATCCGTACTACGAGGCGACACTCAGCGTCGATCTCGAGGAGACGCAACGCGTCGGCCTCTTTCGGCGCGAGACGATCCGCAAGACCGCGACGACGACGCTCAGTTTCGACGCTGCGACTGGCGCCATCGTCGAGCCGGCAGCGGCCGGGATCACATACGAGCTCGATTGGATGCCGGCGCTGACGGCTGACGAGATCACGATCATGCGCGATGTAAACGAGGACTCCTTCTCGTGGCAATCGCTCGCAGCATTCGGCATCACGGAGGCGCGCACGAAGCGGGCCATCGCGTCTCTGCAGGCGAAGCGATTGATCGAGCGAACGGACACGAAGCCCGTGTCGTATCGGCGCTTGCGCTCCTTCCCTGGAAGCGCCGAGAGCATCGTCGCGATTTCGAATATCCACGAGTGCGTCGGTTGTGACTCGCAGATGGAAGCGGCCGGCATCGCCACACTCATCGAGCCGGCAGCAATTGTGCGCGCCGTCGAACTGTACTGGCCCGGATCGGCAGCGCAGGACGTGCGCCTGCTTTACTATCCATACATCTGCGCGCGGTACGATCGCGCCGACGGCAGCGGCCGAAGCGAAACGTTCGACGCCGTCACCGGCAAGCCGAACGAGGCGGTGAATCGCCTGATGCAGCCGAGGCTCGTCGCGAGCGATCGCGCCTCGGCGTAGTCACCGGTCGCGACGACGGCGGCGGATCCCGCGGAAAGGCTAAATATGCGACACAAGATCCGCCTCGAAGGTGTCGTCACGCCGGACGACATGGCGGCGAGCTATGCCTATATCCCCTTCGTTGTGCCACCGGGCGCTCGCCGCATGGAGGTCAACTACTACTACGACAACCAGGTCGTCGGCGCCCAGGAGTTCAACAGCGGCAACAACATCGACATCGGCGTCTTCGACACTCGCGGCAACGACTTCCTGACAGGTGGCTTCCGCGGGTGGAGCGGCGGCGCCCGTTCGAGCTTTTATATCGAACCGACGGCGGCGACCCCGGGCTATCTTCGCGGGCCGTTGCAGGCGGGCGAGTGGAGCATCATCTTCGGCTGCTCGAAGATCAGTGAGCCGGCCGTGCACTATCGCGTCAACATCGATCTCGAGATCGACACCCTGGCCGAGCAAGCACCGGTCGGCGAAGTGCCACTGCCCGGCCAGAGCGCCCCGCCTCGCGGCGACCGCGTGCCGGCCGGCGCGGCCGGTGTCGGCCGCTGGTACCGCGGCGACCTCCACGCGCACAGCGAGCACAGCGACGGCGCGAACACGGTCGAGGAGATCGTCGAATACACGCGGCGCGCGGGGCTCGAATACTTCGCGCTGACCGATCACAACACGATCAGCCACTGGGACGAGCTGGCGCGCCTCAACGACGCTGCGCCGCTGCTGATCCCCGGGGAGGAGATCACAATGTACGGCGGCCACGCCAACGTATGGGGTCTCGACGGCTGGATCGACTTCCGCGGCAGCGACAGCGAGCGCGTGCAGCGCCTGCTCGACGACGCGAACGCGCGCGGCTCGATGTTTTCGATCAACCACCCGGACTCGCCGATCCCCTGGCTCCATCCCGCCGTTCGCAGCTATCAGGCCGTCGAGGTCTGGAATGGCCCCTGGCGCTATTTCAACGAGCCGGCGCTGCTGCGCTGGGAGGAGCACCTGAAGGCCGGCGAGCGCATGATCGCCGTCGCCGGCAGCGACTCCCACTGCGTGCCGCCAGCGAAGATGACGCAGCCGAACGGCCCAGGCGAGCCGTGCACGTGGGTCTATGTCGTCGGCGAACTGACGCAGGCCGCAGTGCTCGACGCGGTGGCGAACGGCCGCGTCTTCATGTCGGAAGCGCCGACGGGGCCGTTCATCGAGCTGCGCGCCGATGCGGATGGCGACGGTGTGTTCGAGGCGATCCAGGGAGACCGGATCGACGTTGCCCCGGGCGCGTCGGTGCGCTTCCATGTTGCCTACCGCGGCCCCGACGGCAAGCACCTTCGCTTCTTCAGCAAGCGAGGCCTCGTCAAGGAGCTCACGCCGGCCGAGGAGCACTACGACACCGAGTTCGAGCTTGTGTGCGACGGTGACGACTATCTTCGTGTCGAAGTGCGCGGCTACCGAGGTCGCCCGGATCGCGGCGAGGTCGTGCACGCGATGACAAACCCGATCTATTGGGGCTCATGGTAAGGGACTGCGGAGACGAACGACACGCGCGGGAACGATGATCCTGTGAGCGACATCTCGATTCGTCCCGCACTCGCCGCTGACCTCGAGCGCATCGTCGCCATCATGTGCGACGACCCAGTGCCGGATCTGCGTGGCGTCGTTGGCGGCAACGTCGAACGGGCGCGCAGGGTAGGTGCGCTGCTTGTCCGCAACGGGCTGGAGATCGACCTCGCGTCGACGGTGCTCGCGGTCGACCGGGGTCAGCCTGTCGGGCTGCTCGAGCGGCGGCGGCCGGGCGATGCGGCACACTCCGCGTCCGGGAAAGCGACGGCCGCGGTGCTGCGCGCGGTCATTGGTACCCTGTTGGTCGTCGGGCCGGCCGCTCCGCTTCGCTATGCTCGGTACCAGCGCGCGCGAGCGCGCATCGAACTGCATCGGCCGGACGGCGCCTATTACATCGGCGAGATCGATGTGCATCCGGTATACCGGAACCGCGGCATCGGCGCCGAGCTCATGCGATTCGCGGAAGCGGAGGCACGCGTATCGTCGTTCCGGACGATGGCGCTCAGCACCGGCATCACGAACCCGGCACAGCATCTCTACCGGCGATGCGGCTTCGAAACGGTAGAGCAGCGCCGTGACGCGACGTACGAGCGCCTCACAGGCGTTCCGGGCCGGATGCTAATGGTCAAGCAGCTCGACTGACGCGCGCTCATCGCTCACCTACGCCCGGCGACGTCCGATGCGTCTGGCTACACGTCCGAAACCGGCCCGATTATCGAATCTTGTCGCGTAACTCTCCTACTGGCGAGGGTTCTTCGTGATTCCGACAATACTGGGTGATGAATCGCACCTTAGGGGCGGATTACAGATGATGGCGCTGAGGCAACGTTCGCCCGAGACCATCCCGGCGGACGCCCGGTCTGCGGCTCAGCGTACGACCGCGCTCCGTCAGTTCGCGTTCGTGATGGCGCTACTGGTCTTGTTCTGGATCGCCGTGGTGGCCATCATCATCGGCACATTTTCGCTCCGTGCCTGGGATGACCGGCACGATGGCGTTGCGGCGATCGCCAGCGCGAGCCCACCGCCTGTTCCAACGATGCCAGCGGACTCGCAGCATGCCGGCGTGCCCGCCGCGGCGCAGATGGTGGAGCGCGACATCGTGCTCGGCGATGACCCGGATGCGCTCTACTTCTTCCGCGACTCCACCTGCGTCGATGACGTGCTGACGATCGCGATGTCGAGAGCTGTCGTCTTCGCCGAGACGCCGTGTGATCGTGCGGTCTCGCCGGCGAGCGTGCCGCGGGTGATCGGCCACCCGGTGACGCTGCGCGTCGTTGGGACGGAGCTGGTGCTTCAGGACTTCTTCATCGGCTCGTTCCGCTTCGATGTCAGGCGGGTCTGGCTGCTCGCGCGGTAAGGCCCCGTGCGTTGCCCATCGAAGGTTGTCCTACCTGCGTTACCGGCCATCTCTGAAGAGAGCCACCTAGAGCGAGATCACCTTCGGGCCGCTGGTCGCCGGAAGCTTGTCGTTCATGCTGCCGCTGCGGAAGCCGGCGAGGTCGAGCGTGACGTACGTGTAGCCGAGGTTTTTGAGCCGGGTCACGATGCGCTCGCGGTATTCGAGCACGCGCGGTAACTCCTCGAGCTCGATTTCGATGCGGGCGACGTCGGTGTGATGGCGCACGCGCAGCTGCCGAAAGCCGAGGGCGCGCAAGAACGCCTCCGCCGCGCCGAGCTGGTCGAGCGCTTCGACCGTGACGGGCGTGCCGTACGGGATGCGCGAGGAGAGACAGGCCATGGCGGGCTTGTCCCATGTCGGCAGGCCGCGTTGCTTCGAGAGTGCGCGGATATCGGCCTTCGTCATCCCTGCCTCGATTAGCGGACTGCGCACACGGTGCTCGGAGGCGGCGACACGGCCGGGCCGGTGATCGCCGGTGTCGTCGAGATTGCAGCCATCGAGGACGAAGGCGATGCCATCGCGCTCGGCCATTTCCTCGAGGAGCGAGTACAGCTCCGTTTTGCAGTGATAACAGCGCTGCGGCGAGTTCTCGACGTACCCGGGCCGGTCCATCTCGGAGGTATCGAGCAGGAGGTGGCGGATACCGATCTGGGTCGCCAGCGCCTGCGCCTCCTCTACCTCGGCCTGCGGGATCGAGGGTGAGACCCCCGTGACTGCGAGCGCGCGGTCGCCGAGCACATCCGCGGCGACGGCGGCGACGAACGTGCTATCTACCCCGGCCGAGAAGGCGACGACCACCGAGCCCATCTCGCCGATCACCCGCCGCAGTTCTACAAGTTTGGTTTCCATACGGACATGGTAACAAGCGGA
>JBBSDV010000127.1:0-9913 GCA_038240335.1 Dehalococcoidia bacterium | reverse complement strand
GCTCGCCGGCCTGCGCGTGCTCGAGCGCGCTATGAGCGAAGTACCAATAGAATGTGCCGCGGTGCCGTACATACGTCCGAAACGCCGAAGGCAGGGATGGCCGCTGACGACGCCGGGCGCGCCGGAGGTTGCGTACGAAGACGCGTCGGCTATAGGACATGCGCATCCAGTGCAGGTCGTCGAAGGTGGACATGAGGCGCTGGCGGAAGAGGATGCTTGGGGCCGGTATGAAGCCAATCCGGTGGTTCAGAGCGAGGCGGAGATGCCAGTCCCAGTCTTCACTGCTGATCAGCGCCTCGTCGAAGTAGCCGACCGTCTCGCGGACGCACATCCGGGCGATCGTCGCTCCAACCTGAGGGGTGGTGCGGAGGAACGACGGGAACGCGTTGCCGTCTGCGGGCATCGTTGCCGGATAGGGGTCTTCGATCGGTCGCAGCGCGAAGTCGGTGAGTTGAATCTGGCCGACGACGGCGTCGAGATCGGGCCTGGCCTCAAGCATCTCGAGATGCGGGCGGAGGTGGCCGGGCAACCAGATATCATCGTCGTCGAGGAAGGTTATGTAATCGCCGGTGGCGATGCGAAAGCCGGCATTGCGCGCGGCTGATGCGCCGGGCGTTGCCGCCTGAGTGAATCGAGCGCCAAAGGCGGCCGCTGTCGCCGGCGTGCCATCGGTCGAGCCGTTGTCGACCACGATCAGCTCGATTCGGACATCATCGCCCTCGAGCGCGCGGACGCTGGCCAGCGTTTCCCGCAGCAGCGCCTCGCGGTTCCGGGTAGGCACCACGACAGACACGACCGGGATGCGCCGCACGGCCTCACCGGGCGTGGGGTCCCCGCTAGCGGCGATGTTCATGTTCTTGACTTGCAACATTTCGTTCGCGCGTCCCGTTCTCAGTGTATGCAACCGTAGCGCCGAAGCGTTGAGCTTGGGTTGACAGAATGGACAGATCCAGGCGAGATGAGTCTTGTGAACGAGCGATGCGAGCGCTGCCTTCTCAACGTTGCTCCACCGCCGAATCCACAACGAATTAACCGCCGGAACCTAGGATGAGGGCAATGATCACCCAGAGTCGGCCCCGAGCTACCGACGCACCCTCAGACCGCGTTCGCCCGTCGGCTCCGCAGTGCGATGGCACGACGGGAGACGTACCCGGCGAGACAGGGGCGTCCTCCGTACGGACGACGCGGGTCGCGCGCAACGTCGTCATGGTTCTCGGGTCACAGATCGCCATCTGGATCGCAGGGTCGGGCCTGGCGATCGTGCTGCCGCGGTACCTGGGCGAGGCCAATATCGGCCGGCTCACGTTTGCGACGTCCTTCACGGGCATTTTCAGCATCATCGTGTTGTTTGGGTCGGAGCGATACATCACGCGAGAGATCGCGCGCAATCCGAAACAGGGGGCTCACGTCGCCTTCAATGCGCTCGTGACGCGCGTGCCGCTTGTGCTGGTGGCGCTCGTGATCATGGTCGCCTTCGTGAATCTCTTGCATTATCCCCGTGCGACTCGCGAGGTCGTGTACATCCTCGCCGGCAGCCTGTGCGTCAACGCCGTCGGCAACACCTGCTCCGCCGCATTGCAGGGACTCGAGCGGATGACGCTTACGTCGGTCGCCGCGATCGCCGAGAAGGTGCTCTCGGGGGTGCTTGGTATCGTCGCGGTCGTGCTCGCCGGTGAGGGAATGATCACCTACGCGATCATCCTGCTAGCCGCGAACGCAGTTTCCGGCGGCATCATCGTCATCTACTTCCTGCAGGTGATTGGCATATCAGGGCGCATCGATGCGAAAGAGTGCCGAGCGATCCTTCGTGGAGGGTTGCCGTTCCTGATCTGGGGTGTCTCGCTGCTGATCTACGGCACGATCGACATCACGATGCTGTCGCTCATGACGAACGACGACGTCGTCGGCTGGTACGGCACGTCGTACCGCTTCATTGGCATCGCGACGTTCTTCCCGTTCTCGGTGACGATGGCGTTGCTGCCGACGATCTCGAGCTCTACGCGCGAGCAGTCGCGCGCGCTCGTTCAGCGCTGCCTCGACCTGGTGATGTTCGTCAGCGTGCCGACATCGGTCTTCTTTCTCGTCGGCGCCCACGCGCTCATTCTGTTCCTGCACTACCCGGCGGGATTCGACAACTCGATCATCCTGCTGCGCATTCTTTCGCTGCACATTCCGCTGACGGCATTCACGATGGTCGCCGGTACGGTGCTGATCGCCTACGACAAGGAGGGACCACGCACGAAGGCCGCCGTCGCCGCAGCCGTGCTGAATCCGATCATCAACCTCGCGGCGATCCCGTATTTCCAGCACATGAACGGTAACGGCGCGATCGGCGCCGCCATCGTGTCCGTGGCGATCGAAGTCTTCATGCTGGTCGTGATGTTGTTGCTGCTCGAGCGCGGAACATTTGGGCGGCACAATCTCTACGGGGCGATGCGTTCCGTCGCTGCGGGCATCCCGATGGCGGCAGTGATGATCGCAGTGTCGCCGTTTGGCCTGCTGCCGATGATGTTCCTCGGGGGAGCGACGTTCGTCGTCGCGGCGCTTTTCTTTCGAGCGATCACGGTGGACGAAATCAAGGAGATCCGGGCGATCGTGCGGTCGAGGACGAGCGCGGACGAGGCGGCGGCGTAGATCTGCGATCGCGTGATGCGAGCGAGGTTCTCGACTGCGGCTTCACCGCAGATCGACGCGATCTCAACGGACGAGACGTACTCTGATGTACGGGCAGCTAGGCGGCAGAGCGCTTCGGCGCTGACTGTTGAAACGATGGGGAGACCACTCTGAAAGCGCGCGTCGGATTCGTCGTTGAACAAGCCCTCGGTCACGTTGCATACGGGATGAGTTTGCAGCGCGCACTTGCAGCGCGCGACGACATTGAGTGCGTGTGGCTGGAAGTCCCGTACGCGCCGGCCCGGCTCGCCGCGGTGCCGTTGCTGCGTAACAACTGGACCCTTCGCGGCAGCCTGCGAGCGCGGCAGATGATCCGCCAGGCGCAGCGCGAGGCGCCGCTTGATGCGCTGTTCCTTCACACGCAGACCATCAGCCTCTTCGCGAGCGGGTACATGAAGCGCATTCCGACGCTGCTTTCGCTTGACGCGACGCCGGCCAATCTCGACGAACTCGCCGGGTCGTACGCGCACAGCGTCGGGAATCCCGCGATCGAGCGGATGAAGCGCGCGGCGCACCGGCGGGTGATGGCGAATGCACGGCATTTCACGACGTGGTCGCAGTGGGCGAAGAGCTCTCTCGCCGCCGACTATGGCGTCGAGGCATCGACGATCACGGTGGTCCATCCGGGCACGGTGCTGACGAACTATCCGGCCCCCGAGATGAAGGCGGTCAATGCCGACCGGCCGCTGCAGGTTTTGTTTGTCGGCGGTGATTTCGCACGCAAGGGCGGCGACCTACTGCTTGATGTATACAACCGGTCGCTTCGCGGCGTGTGCGAGCTGCATCTGGTCACCGGCGCCGAGATCGCGCCGGCGGACGGTGTGCACGTCTACCGCGGGCTGAAGCCGCACTCGGAGGAGCTACTGAAGCTCTACCGGGAGTGCGATGTCTTCGTGCTGCCGACGCGCGGTGATTGCCTGGCGGTCGTGCTCGGCGAAGCGATGGCGTCGTGCATGCCAATTGTGACGACCGGCGTCGGAGCGCATGCGGAGGCGGTAGTGGAAGGCGAGAGCGGCTACGTGATCGACGTCGATGATGCCGACGCGTTGAGCAAGCGCTTGCGGGAACTCGCGGGGAACCGCCAGCTCGTGGCGCGCATGGGGCAGCGGTCGCGCCAAATCGGCGAGGAGCGCTTCGACATGATGAAGGGCGCGAACATCCTCGGAGATATCCTCGTGCGGATCGCGCGAGACGACGGAGAGACCCAGCCGAAACGTTCGGCAGAGCAGCTGTGGACGGAGCGATCAGCATGACGCGAGCGGTAGTTACAGGCGGCGCCGGCTTTATCGGCGCGCACCTCGTCGATGCACTGGTGCAGCGCGGCGACGACGTCATCGTCATCGACAACCTGAAGCGCGGCACACGCGCGCGCCTGAAGACGCACACGCGCGCCGACCGCATCGAGTTCGTCGAAGGGGACGTGCGCGACCAGCGCACGATGCTGGGCGTTGCGAAGGACGCGGACGTGATCTATCACCTCGCAGCGCAATCGAACGTGATGGGCGCGCTCGACGACGCCGAGTACAGCTTCACCACGAACGCGTACGGCACATTCAACGTGCTGCGCGCGGCTGTTGAAGCCGAAGTGCCGCGAGTCGTCTTCTCATCGTCGCGGGAGGTGTATGGCGAGCCGGAGTATACGCCCGTGGACGAAGATCACCCGATCGCGCCGAAGAACCCCTACGGGGCGAGCAAGGCCGCGGGCGAGGCCTACTGCCGGTCGTTCGCGCACTGCCACGGCATCGATGTCGCGATCCTGCGGCTCGCGAACGTGTACGGCGCGGGTGACACGCAGCGGGTGATCCCGCTGTGGTTCACGGACGCGTTCGCAGGGCGCGACTTGCAGGTCTATGGCGGCACGCAGATCCTCGATCTCGTTTGGGTCGACACCGTCGTCGATGCGCTGCTGTTCGCGGGCGACCGCGGATTGCCTGGGCCGACAAACATTGGGAGCGGCGTGGGCACCTCGATTCTGGAGTTGGGGCAGCGGATCATCGAGGCGGCGGAGTCGTCCAGCGTCCTCGTACGGACGGCATCGCGGGGCGCCGAGGTGACACGTTTCATCGCCGACACGACGCGGATGACGATGCTCGGCCTCGAGCCCGAGTCGGATCCGCTGGCGCATCTGCCTCAGTTGGCGGCGTCGTACGGTGCGGTCGTCGCCGCCTAGATGGCCAACGGCACGCTCGTCGTCCTCGGCGCGCAGCCAGATCCGCCCGATACTTCAGGCGACCGACCTCGCCGCGATTACGAGGCGCTGATTGAGCATCTCGACGCCGATGTGCTGCATCCGGGCGCTGTCAGCGGCCGTAGGCGCCTCGGCAACGGCATCACGCTGGCGCGTCTCGCTGCAGCACGTGCCGGTGACTACGACGCCGTCTATTGCGACAGCGAGCACATTGGCTTCCCGTTGGCGTATTTGCTCGGAAGACGGGCGCGCAGGCCGCGCCTCACGATGATCGCGCACATCCTGACGCCGATGAAGAAGCGGCTGACGATCCGCGGGCTCCGCCTGCAGCACAAGATTGACGGCATCATGTTGCATTCTCCGGCGCAGGTGACCGTAGCTCAGTCGCTTGGCTTTCCGCCGGGCGTCATCGCGCTGGTCCCGTACCAGGCCGATGCTGATTTCTGGCGACCAGAGCCGACGGCGACGACGACGCTGATCAGCAGCGCGGGGCAAGAGTTGCGCGACTACCTGACGATGCTCCGTGCCGTCGACGGAGCTGCTGCTCCGGTGCGCATTGCGCGTGGAAGCAACTGGTCGACGCGGGGCTCGAACTACACCGATGCCGACGTGCCGGCGAACACGATCATCCGGTGGCACAACTACCGTGATCTGCGCCAACTCTACGCCGAATCTCGCGTGTTCGTGATGCCATTGCACGACTCGAACTTCCAGGCGGGAATCAGTTCGGTGCTGGAGGCGATGGCGATGGCCAAGCCGGTGATCGTCACGCGCACGGCGGGTCTCACGGGCGTTGTCACGGGTAGCTTGATGGTCGATGGCGAGCTACGCGATATTGGCGAGCACGGCTGGACCGAGGCTACGGGCATGTACGTGCCCCCCGGCGATGTGCCGTCGATGCGCGCCGCGATCGCGTGGATGCTCGAGCATCGGGAGGAGGCGGCGCGGATGGGTGAGGCCGGAAGGCGACACGTCGAGTCGACGTTCACATTGCCGCAATTTGCCGAACGCGTCGCGCGCATTATCGCACCGAATCGAGTGGTCGCGCGGACCAGCGATACGCGAGCCGTCTCCTGATGCGCGTGGCGCGGATCGTGCTGTTCGCGTTACTGTTGCCGTTCAGCGGCAGCAGTCTATACCTCGGAATGCTTTCGTGCCTGGCGATGCTTCCTCGACGCTCGAACCGCAGCTCGGCGAAGACCTTGCGGCGCTTCGCGCTCCTCGTGCCCGCCCGGAACGAGGAGCAGGCTTTGCCGGCGTTGCTTGCGAGCCTGGATGCACTCGACTACCCGCGCACTCTCCTGGATACAATGGTCATCGCCGACAACTGCACCGACGCGACGGCGGCGATCGCGCGCTCCAGCGGCGTTGACGTCTGCGAACGGAATGACTCTGAGCGCCGGGGCAAGGGCTACGCGCTCGCGTTCGGATTGACACAACTCGCCGGTGATCACGATGCCGTGGTGTGCATCGACGGCGACTGCACCGTGTCGCCGAACTTACTGCGCGCGTTCAACGAGCACCTGGCGGCGGGCGAGCAGGTTCTGCAGGCTTACTACAACATGAAGGCCGCTGATGAATCGTCGACCGCCGGTGTGCGAAGCCTGGCGCTGACGTTGGTGCATCTCGTCCGGCCGCTCGGCAAGAGCCGCTTCGGTGGCAGCACAGGACTGAAGGGTTCGGGCATGTGCTTCAGCCGCGACGTCATCGAACGCGTCGGCTGGAACGTATTTGGTCTCGCAGAGGACATCGAGCAACATCTTGCGCTGCTGCGCGCGGGCCTACGGGTCGATTTCGTGCCGGAGGCGACCGTGCTTGGGGAGGCACCGAGCAGCCTCGGAAGCGCGCACGGGCAACACAGCCGGTGGGAAGCGGGCAGGTTGTCCGCCGCGCGCGCCGACGCGCTCCCGCTGCTCGCCGACGGCGTGCGAAGCGGATCGGCCGCGAAGGTGGATGCAGCGATTGAGCTGCTCATTCCACCGCTATCCGTGCTGGCGATCGCGGGTTTCGCAGGCGTGCCGTTGGCTCTCGCCGCGCGATCGCGCGCGCTGTTGCTCATTGACGGACTAGGGGTTGCCGCGCTGTCGCTGTATGTGGCGTCGGGGTTCGTCGTCGCACGGACGCCGCCTGCGAGCATCGCGAGGAGCCTGGTCGCAGCGCCCGGGTTTGCCGTGTGGAAGGCGCGAGTCTACGCGCGTGCACTCGCGTCGAAGCCTGCCGGCTGGGAATCGACCAAACGCGAGTAGCTCGTCGCCGTACGAACCGAACCGTGAGCAGAGGTCATGCGGGCGCAAACGGCTCCTACTGGCTGACGATCTCGAACCCGGTGATGACGTCCGAATCGTCCTTGATGAAATCGTAGTCGCAGCTCACATCGGCGGGGCTGACAGAGCTGCCGTCATCTGGAAGGCGAACGCGCCACGTTACGCGCGAGCCGGAAGCATCGGGGCCGACGGCCTCGGCCGCCGCACCCTTCACTGTGCAGCTATTCGCGCGGTATGCGTCGAACAGGACGTCGCGGGATCCGGCGGGCGTCAGGGAATTCATGCCGAGGCGCGGGCCGTCGAAGGCGACGTTGTCCCAATGAAACATCTGCTGGTGAGCGTCGCATTCGTCCGTCTTACAGGGATTGTAGGAGGCCTGCGCGAGGTATACGTAGGCGCGATCAAAGCCCAGATCGGCCATCGACTCGTCGAGGTACGACGCGCCATTGACGAGCACCCGGATGTGCGTGCGCGACAGGTACACGTCGACGTGATCACGGACGTCATTCTGACCGAAGTACGTTGGCCCCAGGGGCTCGTCCTCCCAGACGAGATCGCCGCCTCGCGATACCTGAGCATCGAATCGACCGTTGACAAACCAGAGGTCGAAGGCATCGCCGGGCCGTCGGCGCTCCTGGTGACGGTCGTCTGTCGTCACCTTCGTGAGCTCGGGTGAGACGAGGAGCCGAACGTAGCGGCGGGCGCCGGTCTTGAGATCGACATCGAAATGCATGTGGCCCTCGCGGCCACTGAAGTCGAAGGGCTGATGGAGGCGCAGAACGCCGAGCCCGAACTGTCCGTCCTCGATGACGGTCATGAAGTGCTCGTTGGCGCTGAAGGCGCGCAGGCCGTCGGCGGGCTCAGGCCCCTCCGTGTCCGCGAACGGGTAGGTCGTGTTGAGCGCGTCAAAGCTATACGGATCGCCGGGCGCCGGGAAGGCGGTGTGAGTAGCGCCAGACGCTTTGTCGCGAAAGTCGTCGCAGAATCCTCCGCTCCAGTTATCGCAGAAGTTGCGCGGTTCGCCGCAGTTGGCGACGCAACCGGTGCCTGAGCCGCCGCTTTCGGAAACGTGCGCGCCGCCGGGTATTGGCGTTGTGCCTCCGGACGCGGCGCCGTGGCTGTCCGTCATGCCATCCATCGCCTGCGTCCCGTCGTCGTGGGCAATGTCGCCCGACGCCGCTTCGGGAGCGGGCGCGGCCGGATCGCCGGGCGCGGGCGCACGAGGAGGATCGGGTTGCCGCGCCGGATCCGGTGCGCTCACCGCTCCTTCGGAAGCGGGATTCGCGGGTTCCGGGGTCGGCAGGGCGGTGGCCGCCGGAAGCGCAGCGCTCGCGGTCGGCGGCAGATCAGTAGGCTTGGCCGTCGGCCAGGACGTCGGCGCATCCGTTGGCTCGGCGGCGCGCACGCTGCACGACACCCCAGCAGTGCCGCACGGCGTGGATCCGCTCGAGTCGCTGTTCATGGTGAGAAATGCCGTCGCGGCGGCGCCGATGCCGAGGACAAAGCTGGCAGCGGCGATGAGAAGCACGCGAAGATGCGGACGCTTAAGCACAGTCCCCCTGTTCAGCGCGGATTGTAACACGGTGCTGTTACGTCGGGGTCAAGAAATGAGAAGCGTCAATGAACCGATGTGTTCGTTCAAGAGTGTGCCGTGTGCCGCATAGCGCTAGCGGACGCGCCGTGTGAATGGTTCGGTAGGCTGACGGCATGGATGTGCTCTCCGGCATCGAACTGTCACGGCGTTACTGGCTCGAAGTTGTCGCACCAATCATCGACGACCTGCTGCCTGGCGTGCCGCGAGCGGCCGCCCGCGTCGGGGCCGGGTCGGATGTGCTCGGCTTTGACGACGAGCGATCGACCGATCACGGATGGGGGCCGCGTGTGGTCATCTTTGTCGACAATCTGTACAGCGACAACGAGAAACGCAAATTGGTAGGCGCGATCGACGCTCGCATTCCGGTCACGTTTCTCGGATGGCCGACGCGCTTCGCGGCGACGTCCGACGGCAGTGAACAGCACCAGGTTGCTTTGACGACAGTGCGGGCATGGTTCATGGGTACACTCGGCTTCGACCCGAGCGACGACATCACGCCGGCGGACTGGCTCTCGGCGCCTTCGCAGATTCTCAGGACATCGATCGCGGGAGCCGTGTTCGAGGATGCGACGGGGGATCTTACCCGCGTTCGTGAGCGCTTGTCCTGGTATCCGGACGACGTCTGGCTGTACCTGCTCGGGTGCCAGTGGCGCCGCATCGATCAAGAGGAGCCGTTCGTCGGCCGCGCCGGTGAGGCCAGCGACGATCTCGGTTCGGCCGTCGTAGCGGCGCGGCTGGTACGCGACTTGATGCGGCTCTGCTTCCTCATTGAGCGGCAATACGCGCCGTACTCAAAGTGGCTCGGCACGGCATTCTCTCGGCTCCGTTGCGGGTCGACGCTCGCGCCGATGCTCCGGGCCGCGCTCGCGGCGACTGACTGGCGATCTCGCGAGGGCGTGCTCGTACCTGTGTACGAACATGTGGCGCGGATGTTCAACGCACTTGGTCTCACGGAGCCGGAAGAGCCGACGGTTCGATACTTCTACAATCGGCCATTCCGCGTCCTCAACTCCGGGCGATTCGTCGCGGCGTGCATGGCGAAGACTGCGCTGGCACATCTCGGCGATGCAGGGAGCATCGACCAGTTCGTCGACAACACGGATGTGCTGAGCAATCGCGAGCAGGCGGCGGGTCTGCGCGACTTCATCGTGCGCAGGGATCCTCGAAGGATCTAACTGCGGACGTTCAGCCCGC
>JBBSDV010000126.1:0-9987 GCA_038240335.1 Dehalococcoidia bacterium | reverse complement strand
CGCAGCGTCGACGCCGCGACGGCGCTCGCGTGGGGGCTCGTGAATGAAGTGACTCCGCCGACCGCAGCTCACGCCCGCGCATCCGCGATCGCCGGCACGATCGCGGCTCGCGGCCCGCTTGCGGTGGCGTACGCGAAGGAGGCGATCCTGCGCGGTCTCGATATGCCGCTCGAACAGGCGCTCCGTTACGAGACGGATCTGACCATCATCCTGCAAACCACCGCAGATCGTGCCGAGGGTGTGCGCGCGTTCATCGAGAAGCGCCCGCCGCACTTCGAAGGCCGCTGACGACGATCAGTTCCGCGGCATGGCGTTTCGGCCAAACGTGCGCGCAGCGTGCCGTCGACGCCGACCCTCGCGATCACTCGTACCGCAGCGCCTCCGCGATCGGAATGCTGCTTGCCTGGCGCGATGGGATGATCGTCATCAGCAGCGACGCGATGAAGGCGAAGCCGCCAATGCCGATGATCTGCAACCACGGCACGTAGAAGCCCTGAATCCCCGAGCGCGCGAATTCGTCGCTCGATAGCAGCTGGTACGCGAGCAGCAGCGCTAGGCCGATGCCGCTCAGGACGCCGAGCGCGGCGATAAACGACGACTCCATCATGAAGCTGATCGCGATCGCGTTCCGGGTGTAGCCGATCGCTCGCAGCATGCCGATCTGCTGGCGACGCTCGACGACGGTGCGGAAGGCGATGACGCCGACTGCGGCGATGCCGACGAACAGCCCGATACCCATGAAACCCTGGATCAGATACGAGAAGCCCTGGTTCTGCGCCTGGAAGCCGTCAATCAGCTTCCGCAACGAGTCGGCCTGCACACCCTGGCTCGAGAGCGTCTTCTCGATCGAGTCGGCGGCCGTCCCGGCGTTGACGCCGGGCTTGAGTTTGAGCAGGTAGTCGCTCGACTCGGGCTTCGGAAAGATCGAGCTGAACGTGGCCGGCGACAAGAACAGGCCGCTGTAGATGGCGCTCGCTTTCGGCGTGATGATGCCGATAATCTGCACGTCCGTCTGCGTGCCGGGCGCGGTCGCGTCGCGCACCTGCACCGTCACGGGCTTGAACGTCGGGTCGCCCTGCTTTACGCCGTCGAGGCTAAACTCACCGCCCCCGAACCCGCCACCGCCGACGGCGTTGCCGTCGATCACTGCCGTCTTCGGGTCCGAGGCAAGCCGCGCCCACACAGCGGCATCGCTGTCGAGCCCCTCGGCGCGAGACTGGAACTTGATTCCGTTGTCCCCGATGAACCCGGCGCTGGGGCCGCGGATGTCGTACTTCGAGAACTTTGCTGCGTCCGACTTCGGGTCGGTGTCCGCCAGAAGCACGTTCCGAACCTCGGCGGTGTTTTGGTTCGCGTGCCGCACTTCGTCCTGAACGGCGATGCCGTCGGCCAATGCCGCGCCATCCGTGCCTGTGCTCTGCAGCGCCGCTGCGACGTCACCGATGTGGTTGTTCGGGTTTTCGGAGATGGCGACCTGGTAGCCGCCGAGCGCGTCGTCGCCGAGGAAGATACGGTTGAAGTTGCTGTTCATCGTCGACGTCATTACGAGCGCAAACATCACGAGCGAGATCATGGCGATCGTCATGCCGGTCCGGAACTTGTTCGCCAGCGGATACGCGACGGCCGTGCGGATCGACGGGATCAGCGTCGAGAACACGCTCCCCGCGCGCGTCAGCACGACCAGCATCAGGTCGGCGTTGTACACGAGCACGAACGTCGACGCGAGGATCATCGTCACGCCCGACAGGAAGAACATCTCCGGCCCGCCATCGAGGCTCGGAAACAGCTGGCCACCCGCCAGCAGCAGCCAGGCGACCAGCAGTACCACGCCGGCCGCCGTCGCCGCGAGGCGGTTCGGCACGCCGACCTGGATGCCGAGCAGCGCGATACCCGCGATCTCGAGCGATAGCCCCGCGCCGGCGGGGAACGCCTGCCCGCTCGCGAATCCGAGCACGAGCAGCGGTACTCCGAGCAAGATCGCCAGGCCGCCGAGCTGGAAGATGCGAAGGAAGCCGGTGAATGCGATCACAAGCGCCGTCGCCGAGACGAGCACGCCGGCGATAAACAGCAGCACCGCCGCCACGCCGCTCGCCGCCGATGAGCCGTAGATCGCGACGCCGGCGATATAGAAGACCGCGGAGAACGCGGCCAGCGCGACGCCGCCGATGCACACAAGGATCGACGTGATCCAGCTGCGCATCGACGTCGGCTTGAATAGCAGCCAAAACGCATACCGAATGAGACTGCCGACGCCGCTGACGCGCGGCCGCTCCTGTCGCGGCGTAGTCTCCGCCATATCGCGGATTGCCGCGGTGATGTTCAGGTTGCTGATACGCCACGACGAAAAGACGACGGTCAGGAAGGTCAGCACAACGCCGAGCGAATACGACACGATGAGGCTGCGCGCCGAGACATGGAAGACGATGCTGAGGCCGAAGTCGGCGAACAGCGCCGCCATGATCCGCACCATGCCGATCGATACGACGACGCCAAGCCCACAACCGACGGCCGCTGCGAGCACGTTGTAGCCCATGCCTTCGGAAAGGAACATCTGGACGAGATGGCGTCGCTTCGTGCCGACTGCGCGCACCATCCCCATCTCGACGCGTCGCTCCGCTGCGAGCATGACGAAGATGAGAAAAATGAGCATCATCCCGGAAGCGATCGCGAAGAGGCCGAGGATGACGAAGAACGTTGTGAGGAAGCTAGCCGCCTGGTTTGCCGCATCGACAACGTCCTGCTTGGTCGAGGCGGCGAGGAACGGCTTCGGTAGCGTGTTGTTGATCGCCGCCTTGATCTGCGTCCCGGCGCTGAGGTCGTTGTGAACGCCGCCGCTGTTCGAGACCGCGATCAGGTCGACTTCATCCGGCCGGCTGAACAGCGCCTGGGCCTGCGACAGATTGAGCACGAGCCCGCGCGAGACGCCGGCGACGGCGCCCGTGAGCACGCGATCCTTCACGATGTCGCGCACGACGAACTCGTGCGGCTCGCCGCTCGTGAAGAGTTGCAGGGTGTTGCCGACGCTGATCTTCAGCTTGTCCGCCGCCGACTCATTCGCGTAGATCTCGTTCGCGCCGAGATCGGTGAGCGACAGCTGTTTGCCATCCTTCGACTGGATGTCGCTCTCGAACCCCTGCATCGAAGTTGCATCGACGCCGACGAGCACAACGACCGGCTCGGTCAGCCCCGACGCCTGGTCCTTCACCGGCACCGGCGCCCTGATCACGCGCACCGCGCCGTCGACGCCACCGATGCTCTTGATCTGCTGCACCCACTGCGATGCGTCCGCCGCCGCCATCGGCCGCGCCGAGACGAGTGACGAGCTGCCGAACGGATTGTCGCTCTCGCCGGCTGATGCCTGCACCGTCTCATCGATGCTGTGCAGCCGCTCGTAGGCCTGGTTCGTGATGCTGTAGTCGACGGTATCTCCGATGCTGAACGCCGTCGAGATGATCAGCGTGCTGAGCATCAACCCGATGACGATGAGGATCGTCTGGGCGCGACGGCGGGGTATGTTTCGCACGCCGATCCAAAACAGCACGCGATTCCGCAGCAGCACCCAGCCGACCGTCGACAGGGCGACGGCAAGCAGGATCACCAGCGCGATCATGATGTAGTTCATCGAGAGCCCGAAGAGGTCGCTCATGCGCGCGACGCCCCCTGCGGGATCTCTTCCCGGACGATGTGCCCGTCCTTCATGTGGATGATCCGGTGGCATCGCGCCGCGACGTCCGGCGCGTGGGTGACGATGACGAAGGTCTGGTTGTGCTGGCGGTTGAGGTCGACGATCAGCGCCATGATCGCATCCGCGTTCTCGGTATCGAGGTCGCCGGTCGGCTCGTCACCCCAGACGATGGCGGGGCTGTTGACCAGCGCGCGGGCGATCGTCACGCGCTGCCGCTGGCCGCCAGAGAGCTGGGACGGCTTGTGCTTCGCCCACTCCCGCAACTGCACGAGGTCGAGCGAGGCCTCCGCCTTTTTACGCGCCTCGCCGGTCTTCGTGCCCGAGACCAGCAGCGGCAGCTCGACGTTCTCGATCGCGCTCAGCACCGGCAGCAGGTTGTAGAACTGGAAGACGAAGCCCATCTGGCGCGCCCGAAACTCGGTGCGCTTGTTGTCCGACATGCGGTTAATGTCCTCGTTGTTGATCAGGATGATGCCGTGGTTAATCGTGTCGAGGCCGCTCAGGCAGTTGAGCAGCGTCGTTTTGCCGCAGCCGGATGGCCCCATGATCGCCACCATCTCGCCGCGCTCCACGCTGAAGGAGACACCGCGCAGCGCCTGCACGACGACCTCGTCCGTGCGATAGGTCTTGACGACGTCGCGCGCGTCGATGATCAGGTCGCGTTCGCCGCTCGCCTTTGGCTGAACGGAATCCGTTGGCGTGGTCGTCACGAAATACCTCCCGGAAGGCGCGCTTCCACTCGCTCTTCGCGAGCCCGCGCACGCCGTTCACCGTATGAATCGAGTGTAGCTTCTGTCAACCGCGCCATCGTTGCGGAAATCACATGCGCCAAATTTTAACGGGAATCACACAAACGCATGCCCGCGTCGGATCCGAGCAGACGAATCGATACCGAACCAGTCCCGCCGGGTTCGTTGCGTAGGGTGTGCGATTGTGCGTTGATTCCGCAGCGCTGCGGCGATTAATAGCTCGCGACGAGCTGCTCCTCTTCCGTCGGCAGGCTGCGCCGGATCACATCGAGGTACTCGAGCGCCACGCCGGCGCCGATCGCGACGCAGTCCATCGGGCTCTCGGCGATATGCACCGGGATGCCGGTCTCCTGGGCGATGAGCACGTCGATATGGCGCAGCATCGCGCCGCCGCCCGTGAGCACGATCCCGCGGTCGATCACGTCGGACGCAAGCTCCGGCGGCGTCCGCTCGAGGACGGTGCGCACGACGGAGACGATCGTCGCGAGCGCGTCCTGAATTGCCGCCGTCACGTCGCTCGACGTTACCGTGAGCGTCTTCGGCAGGCCGCTGATCTGATCGCGGCCGCGGATTTCCATCCGCATCTCGTCGTCGCCAAGCGGGATCGCCGCGCCGATCGTGCGTTTCACTTCTTCCGCCGTGCGATCGCCGATCAGCAGGTTGTAGCGGCGCTTAATGTACGCAACGATCGCGTCGTCGAGGCGGTCGCCGGCGATCCGCACGCTCTCGCTGACGACGATGCCGTACATCGAGATCACGGCCGCCTCGGTGCGGCCACCGCCGATGTCGACGACCATGTTGCCGCTTGGCGCGTTCACTGGAATTCGGGCACCGATCGCTGCGGCAAGCGGTTCCGGTACCAGGTGCACCGGGCGGCGCCCGCCCGCCTGCTCCGCGGCATCGCGCACCGCGCGCTGCTCGACGCTGGTGACGCCGGCCGGAATGCAGACCATCACCTCCGGCTTCACGAGATTGAGCCTGCCGACAACCTTGCTGATGAAGTAGCGCAGCATCGCTTCCGTGATCAAGTAGTCGGCGATGACGCCGCCGCGCATCGGCCGGATCACCGAGATGCTGCCGGGCACGCGGCCCATCATGTCCTGCGCCTCGCGGCCGACGGCGACGATCGTGTTGTCGCGGTTCGCCAGCGCGACCACCGACGGCTCGTTGACGACGATGCCGCGGCCTTTCACATAGACGAGGACGTTTGCTGTGCCGAGATCGATTCCGATGCGCTTCGGAAGCATGTGCGTCCCCCTCGGCCCCGGGAAGGCCGTGCGTTGCGTACGGTGGGTCGTGATGTCGAATTCGGGGCTACGCGCGTTCGATGTCCGCGCCGAGCGAGCGTAGTTTACCATGCAAATCTTCGTGCGCACGCTCTATGTGGTGGACATCGTCAATCTCTGTCGTGCCGTCGGCGACGAGCGCCGCGAGCACGCACGCGCTGCCCGCGCGCACGTCGAGCGCCTGCACGGGCGCTCCGGTCAGCTTCGTGTGGCCGACGATGATCGCCGTCTGTCCCGTGGCGACGACGTTCGCCCCCATCTTGCGCAGCTCGGTGATGTACATCAGGCGGTTGTCATAGACACGCTCGTGGATCGTGCTCGCGCCGACGGCCTGCGTCAGGAACGCCGCGAGTTGCGGCTGCAGGTCTGTCGCCAGGCCGGGGTACGGCAGCGCCTGCGCGTTCACGGCCTTGTACGAGGCCGCGCCACGCACCCTGATACCCGCATCCGTCGGCTCGACGGCAACGCCGGCCTCCCGCATCTTCCAGATCAGCGCGTCCAGATGATCCGGGACCGCATCCTCGATGTCGATCTCGCCGCCGGTAATCGCCGCCGCGAGCGCGAAGGTGCCGGCCTCGAGGCGATCCGGCACGACGCGATGCTCCGTGCCATGCAACTCCTTCACACCCTCGATGCGGACGAACTGGGTGCCGGCGCCGGTAATGTTTGCGCCCATCGAGTTGAGCATCGCCGCGAGACTGCTGATCTCCGGCTCGCTGGCGGCGTTGATGATCGTCGTCGCGCCGTCCGCCAGCGTCGCCGCGAGCATGACATTGAGCGTGCCCATGACGCTCGGGTAATCGAGCATCACCCGGCCGCCGTGCAGCGCGCCATCCTCGACCACGTCGAACATATCGCCGATCTGCGAGACCGTCGCGCCGAGCGCGCGGAAGCCGGCGAGGTGTACGTCGAGCGGGCGGATGCCGATCGCGTCGCCGCCCGGCGGCGGGCAGGACGCGCGCCCCATGCGGGCGAGTAGCGGCCCCATGACGAGAAAGCTCGCCCGCAGCTGCGCCGCGAGCCGCGGCGGCACGTCCCAGCGCGAGATGTTTTCGCAGTTGATCCGCAGCACCGATGGCGTCGGGTGCTCGACCGTCGCGCCGAGGTGGATGAGAATCTCGGCCATCTGCCGCACGTCGCCGATATCGGGCACGTTGTGCAGCACGACGTCGCCGTCCGACGCCAGGAGCGCCGCCGCGATCGCGTAATCGGCGCCGTTCTTGGAGCCGCTGATCCGCACGCTGCCGTGCAGCGGCCTGCCGCCCGTAATCCGGTAGTGCGTGCGTGTCATGCTCGCAATGGTACTTCAATGTGCTCGGCGAGCGGCATCAGGGAAGGCACGCGAACCAGCCGGAATGGGTAGAGACGGTTGCTGATCGTCGTGCCCTCCGCGGGGCGCTGGACCGGCAGAAACGCCAATGTGTCGGGCCTCCTGCAAACGGCCAGCGTGCGCGCATTTGATCCGCAAGCGCCCTCCCTCCCTGCCTGTCACCCAGAGCGAAGCGAAGGGTCTCGTTCGCTCGCTGAGGTGCTTCGGGCGCGTCGCGACTGCTGCGATCGCGACGCTTATGCCGCCTGCGGATCCTGTGTGGCGCTGTCGCCAGCGGCATCCGTGGCGTAAGCGGCAAGATGCTTCGCTGTCGCTCTGCATGACACGCCGCGGCTTTGCCCGACAAGGCCCGGGCTTTGCCCGACAAGGCAGGCTTTGCCTGACAGACCGGCTCTGCACGACAACTGGCGCTCTGTGCGAGGAAGGCTGGCGCGGGGTGGTTGGCGATCGGCTATCGCCACCTAGCGAGGCGAAGCGATGTTGTGCGGCCACCACTATAGACGTGGGCCCTGCCGCGACCACGCGAGCCGCGCACCATCTGCAAGGCCACCCGACTAGTTCAATGCCAGCGGCGCAGGATCAGCGTTGCATTCTGGCCGCCCATGCCGAATGAGTTGCTGAGCACGATCTCGACGTTGGCATCCCGCGCCTTATTCGGCACGTAGTCGAGGTCGCATTCCGGATCCGGCGTGTCGAGGTTGATCGTCGGCGGGATCTTGTTGTCGCGGATCGCGAGCACCGAGGCCACGGCTTCGAGTCCGCCGGCGGCAGCTGCCGAGTGGCCCGTCATCGACTTGATGCTGCTCATCGCGACGCCGTCGGCGGCATCGCCGAACGCCAGCTTTGTCGCCGCGGTCTCGGTCTTGTCGTTGAGCGGCGTGCCGGTGCCGTGCGCATTCAGCCACGAGATCTCCGACGGAGCGATGCCGGCCGATTTGATCGCCCGGATCATCGAAAGCGATTGGCCCTCGACGTCCGGCGCCGCATCGTCGGCGGCGTCGAACGACCAGCCCTGGCCGATGTACTCGGCGAGGATCGTCGCGCCGCGCGCCTGCGCATGTTCCAGCGACTCCATCACGACGACGCCGGCGCCTTCACCCAGCACGAAGCCGTCGCGGTTGAGGTCGAACGGCCGGGACGCCTTCTCCGGTGTCGCGTTGTAGCCCTTCGAGAGCGCGCCCATCAGCCCCATCGTCGCGATCGCGACGGGCGAGATGATCGCCTCGGTGCCGCCGGCCAGCAGGATGTCGGCGCCGCCGCTGCGGATCATGTTGAAGGCGTGGCCGAGCGCGTCCGTGGCTGAGGCGCAGGCGCTGTTCACCGACGAGTTCGGCCCCCGCAGCCCCAGTTCGCGGCCGACGCGGCCGGCCGCCATGTGCGGCCCCCAACGCGGGATGATCAGCGGATCGACGCGGTTCGGGCCGCGCTCGTCGATGATCGTCTGCTGGCGGCCCATCTCGAAGACGCCGCCGGTGCTCGCCATGATCACGCCGGTCTCCGTCGCTGTCGCGCTATTGAGCTCGATCTTCGCGCTGCAAAGCGCCTCCTTCGCCGCCTTCAACGCGAGCTGCGCGAAGCGGCCGGAACGGCGCGCGGCTTTGTGGTCCATCAGCTCGTGCGGATCGAACCCCTTCACCTCGCCGGCAACCTGCACCGGAAAGTTCGATGCGTCGAAGTGCGTGATCCTCGTGATGCCGCTTTTGCCGGCGATGAGGCTGCGCCAGAAGGTCTCGGCGTCGTTGCCGATAGGGGTGATGGCGCCGATGCCGGTGATGACGACGCGTCGAACTTCCACTGCCGCTCCTTCAAATGAGCCGCGCGCGAATGGCGCGCCGCTAGATTGATTCTAGCGGACGCTGAGTGTCGCCGAGCGGGACGGACAGCGCTGCCTCACGACGCTCGACCGCCCCGCCTCCCGTGCCGGTTTCCCGCCTCTCGCGCGCGATGCTATATTGCGGCGCACCCGGAGGAGGCGCGATGGAGACGGCGTTCCAGGATCTCAGCATCTTCACCGGCAACGCCCACCCGGCGCTCGCCCTCAACATCTGCAAGTCGCTCGAGATGCCGCTCGGGCAGGCGGAGGTGTTCGAGTTCTCGAACGAGAACATCTTCGTTCGCATCCTCGAGAACGTGCGCTCCAAAGACGTATTCATCGTCCAGCCGCTCTCATCGCCGGTGAGCCGCTCCGTGATGGAGCTGCTGATCATGATCGACGCCTTCAAGCGCGCTTCCGCCGGCCGGATCACCGCCGTCCTCTCGTACTACGGCTACGGCCGCAGCGACAAGAAGGACCAGCCGCGGGTGCCGATCACGGCGCGCCTCCTCGCCAATCTGATCGAGACCGCCGGCGCCGATCGCATCCTCACCGTCGACCTGCACGCCGGCCAGATCCAGGGCTTCTTCAACATTCCGGTCGACGAGCTGACCGCGCTCTACATTCTTGGCCGCTACTTCAAGGAACGCGATCTGTCCGAGGTCACGGTGCTGGCGACCGACGTTGGCGGCGCCAAGCGCGCGCGCGACATAGCGCGGCTGCTCGACACGCCGCTCGCGGTCGTTGACAAGGAGCGCATCGGCAACGAGGAGCGCATCTCGTCGATGGCGCTGATCGGCGACGTCGCCGGCCGGCACGTGATCATTCCGGACGACGAGATCCTCACGGGCGGCACCATCCTCGCCGCCGCCCGCATCGCCTGCGACAACGGCGCCAAGAGCGTGACGGCAGCCTGCGTCCACCCGATCCTGTCGGACAACGCCGTTGGCAAGATCTGCGGCAGCGACCTCATCGAGGAGCTCGTCGTCACCGACACGATTCCGCTGCCGCTGGAAAAGCTCCACAACAAGATCACCGTGCTCAGCGTCGCCGGCATGCTCGGCGATGCGATCACCCGTATCCACACCGGCCAATCCGTCGGCGCGCTATTCCAGTAGACGAGT
>JBBSDV010000125.1:0-10074 GCA_038240335.1 Dehalococcoidia bacterium | reverse complement strand
TGATGGACCGGCTGCCGGGCCGGGATCTCGGAGCGTTTCAGGCGTTGTACGACAGGTACAGCGATCTGGTGTACTCCGTCTCCCTCCGCGTCGTCGCCGATCCCTACGTCGCGGAGGATGTGACACAGGACGTGTTTTTGCGCGTCTGGCGCCGCCCAGAGCAGTTCGACGTGACCCGCGGCAAGTTCGTCACGTGGCTGCTCAGCGTAACGCGCAACCGTTCGATCGATGTGCGCCGCAGCCAGGGTCGCCGGTTGCGCCATGAGGCGCTGCCGGCATCGAGCGAAGAGGAGGACGTCCTTCCGAGCAACGATGATCGCGACGATCCCGCCCTCGCGACGGTGCTGTCGGACGAGCGGCTCGCCGTGCGGAAGGCGCTCGAGGTGTTGCCGGCGGAGCAGAAGCTTGCCATCCAGCTCGCCTACTTCGGCGGCCTGACCCAGCAGGAGATCGCGAACAAACTGCGCCAGCCGCTGGGGACCGTGAAGACGCGGATCCGTCTCGGCATGCAGAAGATGCGTGGGGCGCTCGAGCAGAGCCGGAGGAAAGACCGAAGCTACTGATGCCAGACTCAGATATCGTCTGCACGTGGGTTGAGGAGAACATCGACGCGTGGGCGCTCGGCGCGCTTGATGCGGTCGACGCACGGACGATCGACACGCACATCGCCTCCTGCACCGGTTGCGCGGCGCTCGCGGAGCGCGCACAAGACGCCGCGGCATCGCTCGCACTCGCTGTGCCGCTGACGAGTGCGAGCGAGACGCTGAAGGCGCGCGTGATGGCCTCCGCGTCGGTGCTATCGGCGCCGGCAAACGCACGGCCGCGCCCCCGTCGCTGGTTGCAGGCGAGTGCCGCGACGCTGGTCGCCGCGGGTATCGGCGTCATCGCCTGGGGAGGCTACCTCCAGTCGCAGGTCGGCGACCTGCGGGACCGCAATGCGACAATCGGCGTCGCCGCGACCGTGCAGTCGAGCCAGTTTGCGACGATGCGGACGGAACTCGTGCAGGCGTCGGCCGCGACGTCGAATTCGTCGGCGGCCCAGGACGCGGTGTTCGACATCGTTTCCCAGCCTGATGTGCGCCGAACCTCGCTCAACGGCACCGCGTCCGCGCCTGCCGCAATGGGCCGCTACGTCTGGAGTCCGACGGGCGATGTCGGCGCGTTCGTAGCGACCAAGTTGCCGCAGCTCGCCGAGGGCAAGGCCTACTGCCTCTGGCTCGTGTACGACGACGGATGGGTGTACGGTGGCCTCTTTAGCCCCGACGCCGCGGGAACGGGGCGTCTTGTCGTCCACGACTTCGCTGACATCGCGGCGCACGGCCGCCTGCGTGGCTTCGCCGTCACGATTGAGTCATCGGCCGGCGTTAAATCGCACTCGGCCGACACCGTCCTCCAGAGTCCTTTCAACTGACGTCGGAGACACGACCTTCACGCGCCCATTACTGCTCGTGCGGTCGTAAGCGCAGCTCGTTAGACCTGTCCCGAATCACCCCATAATTCCCGCTTGCCGGCCACCCAAGAGGCGAAACGGCAAGCCGCCGATCTTCTGTGAAAATTCGCGCAAGTTTTTGCTGCATTGTTGCATCTAAAGTCTTGATATCGAGCCCCATCATCGGTACGATCGTAGGTGATGAAATCAACGCGCGAGCTCATGCGCGACGTGCTGGCGGCTCGGTCTGAAGCTACCGTAAGCGAGATCGCGCAGACTCTCGGTCTCAATCAGGCGAACATCCGCCGCCATCTCGAGGTGATGCGCGCCGAAGGCCTCGTCGACGTGCGCATCCAGCGCCACGAGATCGGCCGTCCATCCTACGTCTACCGCCTGACCGAGCGGGCCGAGGAACTGAGCGCGCACTACCCGCGCCTCGTGAACCGGATGGTGACCCGCCTTGCGGCCTCCCCGGCCGGCGTGCCTGTCCTCGCCGAGCTGTTCGATGGCGTCGCCGATGATATCGTCGCCGTCCATCGACCGGCGGTGACGGCGACGGGGCTGGCGCGCCGAGTGGCGCAAACGAGCTCCGCTCTCCAAGAAGAAGGCATCGTCGATCATTGGCGGAAAGAGGACGACGGCTATCACCTGATGAACACGGCCTGTCCGTACCGAAAGGCGGCCGAGGCCTCGGACGCGCCCTGCAATGCGGATCATAAGGTCGTCGAGACTCTGATCGGCGCGCCGGTCGAGCAGCGCAGCCGGATGATCGATGGACACGCGCAATGCGAGTACGTCGTCCGCGAGATTCGCGACGCCGTTAACGGAACCGACGAACAAAGTGACGCGCCCAAAGCGGCGGTCTAGCAAGCAGGCGTAGCGCCTCTCGAGGCGGGAAGAAGAGAAGATGGCAGACGAAACACTGTTAAAGATTACCGGCCTCACAGTCGCCGTCGACGGCAAGCAGATCCTGAACGGCGTGGATCTGACGGTAAACCGCGGCGAGATTCACGCGATCATGGGGCCGAATGGCTCGGGTAAGAGCACGCTCGCCAACGCGCTGATGGGCCATCCGCGCTACACCGTCACGGGTGGTCAGGTGCTCTTCAAGGGCGAGGACATCGCCGGCCTTTCGCCGGACAAGCGCGCCCAGCGCGGCATCTTCCTCGCGCTGCAGTACCCGACGAGTATCCCCGGCGTGACGATGGTGAACTTTCTTCGCCAGGCGATGAAGGCGGTGCGCGGCGAGGATGTGCCGGTGCGCGAGTTCCGCGAGAAGTTGCTCGCGACGATGAAGCTGCTGAAGGTCGATGAGCAGTTCGCCCGACGCTACGTCAACGAAGGCTTCTCCGGCGGCGAGAAGAAGCGCGCCGAGGTGCTCCAGATGGGCATTCTCGACCCCGACCTCGCGATCATGGACGAGACGGACTCGGGCCTCGACATCGACGCACTGCGAACCGTGGCGGAGGGCGTGAATGCGCTGACGACGCCGAAGCTCGGCATCGTCCTCATCACCCATTACCAGCGCCTGCTGAACTACATCGCGCCGCAGTTTGTGCACATTCTCTACCAAGGACGGATCATCGAGTCGGGCGGTCCGGAATTGGCGCTGCAGCTGGAAGACCAGGGATACGATCCGATTATTGCGAAGTACGCTCCGGTGCTCGCCGGCGCGACGGGAGAGAAGGCCTAATATGGTTGCGAAGATTACACCCGAGATCGCGGCGCAGGACGGCTACAAGTTCGGCTTCAACGACAACGACAACGCCACCTACACATATCGCACCGAAAAGGGCCTCAGCGAAGCCGTCGTGCGCGAGATATCGGCGGCGAAGAAGGAGGACGAGTGGATGCGGAACTTCCGCCTGCGCTCGTACCAGCACTTCCTCCAGAAGCCGATGCCGACGGGATTCTGGGGCGGAAGCATCCAGAACTACGACCTCGACTTCAACGACATCTACTACTACGCCCGCGCCTCTGACCGGCCGGAGCAGGACTGGGCGGACGTCCCGGAATACATCAAGGACACCTTCGACAAGCTCGGCATCCCCGAGGCGGAGAAGAAGTCACTGATCGCCGGCGTCGGCGCCCAGTACGACTCCGAGGTCGTCTATCACAGCATCCGCGAGGACCTCGAAAAGCTCGGTGTGATCTTCACCGATATGGACTCGGCCGTCCGCGATTACCCCGACATGGTGAAGCAGTACTTCGGCACGATCATCCCGCCGGCCGACAACAAGTTCGCCGCGCTCAACAGCGCCGTCTGGTCGGGCGGCAGCTTTGTGTACGTGCCGGCGGGCGTCAAGGTCGACATCCCGCTCCAGGCCTACTTCCGCATCAACAAGGAAAACATGGGCCAGTTCGAGCGCACGCTAATCATCGCCGAGGAAGGCAGCTACGTGCACTACGTCGAGGGCTGCACGGCGCCGACGTACTCCACCGACGCGCTACACAGCGCCGTCGTCGAGATCATCGTTAAGAAGAACGCCCGCGTCCGCTACACGACGATCCAGAACTGGTCGACGAACGTCTACAACCTCGTCACGAAGCGCGCCGCGGCGTACGAGGGCGCCGTGATGGAGTGGGTCGACGGCAACCTCGGCTCGAAACTAACGATGAAGTACCCCAGCGTGTACCTGATGGAGCCACACGCCCATGGCGAGATCCTCTCGCTGGCCATGGCTTCGAGCGGCCAGCACCAGGACGCCGGCGCCAAGATCGTTCACGCGGCACCCGACACCACATCGACGATCATCTCGAAGTCGGTGGCGAAGGGCAGCGGCCGGACGAGCTACCGTGGTGCGCTGAAGGTCTACCCCGGCGCCGTCCGATCGAAGGCGACCGTGCGCTGTGACGCGCTGCTGCTCGACCCGGAGTCGCGCTCGGACACCTACCCGCTGATGGACATCGAGGAGGAGCAGGTCAACATCGGCCACGAGGCCTCGGTCTCGAAGGTCGGCGAGGATCAGTTGTTCTACCTGCAGAGCCGCGGCCTGAGCGAGGTCGATGCGACGAAGATGATCGTCAACGGCTTCGTAGAGCCGATCGTCAAGGAACTGCCGATGGAATACGCCGTTGAGCTCAACCGCCTGATCGAACTGCAAATGGAAGGCGCGGTTGGCTAAACGGTGAGGGCGACGGCGCGCGCCAGCCCCTGTACCAGAGTGGCAGCCAAGCGAGATCCCGCGCCGCATCGCGAACGGCCATGCGCGTGACGAGCACTTCGCGATGTGGAGTAGCGAAGAATTGGCGCGCACGATCGACGACGTGATCCACGCTCAGAAGCAGGCGCCGTCCTCGACCGAAGGCATTGCGCCGCCCGCAACGCGCTAGACAGGCAGACACATGACACAACAACTGACCGACACCGGCATCCCCGGACTGACACACGCAGACATCGAGGCGATCTCGTCGCGGCGCGACGAGCCGGCATGGCTGCGCGAGCGGCGCGATGCCGCGTGGCAGATGTACGAGTCGCTCGCGTTGCCGGATCCCGGCGACGAGGAGTGGCGACGGACGGACGTGCGGGCGATGGCGTTCGAGCCACAGCGCGCGCTCAGTGCGTCGGCGCCCGTCGCATCGGCGGCGGAATTGCCCGAGTCGCTGCGGAGCGCCTGGGATGCCTCGGCCGTCTCCGGTCGGGTGTTTCAGCACGACTCCGATGTCGTCTCGGCCACGCTGACAGACGAACTTAAGGCGAAGGGCGTCATCCTCACCGACCTCCACACTGCCGCGCGAGAACATCCCGAGCTTGTACAGAAATACCTCTCGGTCGCGGTGAAGGCGGACGAATGGAAGTTCGTCGCCCTTAATGCCGCGCTGTGGAGCGGCGGCTGTTTCCTGTATGTGCCCGTCGGCGTCGAGGTCGACTTGCCGGTTCACTACTCGCTCGGCGTTTCGAGCGACGGGCTGGCGGTGCTGCCCCATACGATCATCGTCACCGAGCGCCAGAGTAAAGTGACGTTTATCGATGAGGTGACGTCGCCCGACGGCGCCGGTCAGGGCTTCGTCAGCGGCGCCGTCGAGGTGTATGCCGGCGAAGGTGCCCACGTCGAGTACTACTCTGTGAACCGCTGGGGTAGCAACGTCTACAACTTCAACACCGTCCGCTCGATCGTCGGCCGCGATGCGCACTTCCTCGCGATGGCCGCCGGCTTCGGCGCCAAAGTGACGAAGATGCGCATCGACACCGAAATGCCGGAGAGCGGGGGCAACGTCAAGCTGCTCGGCGTCACGTTCGGCAATGCCGACCAGCACTTTGACTACAACACGCTGCAGAACCACGTCGGCACGCACACGATCAGCGACTTGCAGTTCAAGTCGGCGCTGACCGACAGCGCATCCCTCGTCTGGTACGGCATCACGCGGATCAACCCGACGGCTAGCGCCAGCGAGGCGAACCAGACGTCGCGCAACCTGCTCCTTAGCGAACACGCAAAGGCCGCGCCGATCCCGATCCTCGAGATTGAGGCCTACGATGTCGCGAAGTGCAGCCACGGCGCGACCGCCGGCCCGGTCGACGAGAACGAGCTGTTCTATCTCGAATCGCGCGCGATCCCGCGCAAAGTGGCGGAGCAGATGCTCGTCGAGGGCTTCTTCGCTGATGTCGTCAACCGCATCCCAAGCCAGCAACTGCGCGACCGGATCATGCACGCCGTCGTCCGAAAGGCCGGCGGCACGGCGGCCACGCTCTCCCTTGAGGAAGTGTTGAGCGCATAGCGAGCTCGAACGACGCGACCGCGCTGTGTCGAGAGGGCCAGGTGGTGAGCCAGGCTGCTGCCGGAGGAAACGAATGACCAACGCAAACGCCACGACCGTCGCGAAGGTGAGCGAGACGCCGCCGGGCACGATCAGCGTCCACGAAGTCGGCGATAAGCGGATCGCGCTCTGCAACGTCAACGGCCGCTTCTACGCCATCGACGACGTCTGCACGCACGATGGCGGCCCGCTCGATCAGGGCGAGCTTGAGGACAACCTCGTCGAATGCCCGCGCCACGGTGCAAAGTTCGACGTCACGACCGGCCGCGCCGTTGTCCTGCCGGCCGTGCGCCCCGTGCGCACGTACCCCGTCGAAATCGACGGCGATGACGTGAAGGTAGATGTCAGTTAGTGATGGCGACAGAACGATTCCCCGCATGGATCCGGCCGTTCGTTACGCGCGATCGGGAGAGCCGCACCGAAGCCGCCCTTCTTGCGCGATCGCTGAATGAGCACGAACTACAGGAGCACACCGGCGACTCCGGTTGGTGTGTGCGCGACGAACTGACGCACATGGTCTCGGCCGACTCTGACTTCATCCCGCTGCTTAGGGCCATCCTGGACGGTGAGCATCCGGACACGAGCGTATTCGCGGACACGGATGCGCGCAACGAGCAGCATCTGGAGGAGCGTCGCGGCCGGCCGATCGCGGAAACGGCGCGCGAGCTGGACGAAAACGGAAATCAGCTCAGCGAGGTATTCGCCCAACTCACGGACGCCGACGAAATACGACAACCGGAGGGATTCCCGTTTCCGCTCGGAGGGCTGATCGAGGGCTACTCGCAGCATCACCAATATCACCTCGGGCAGATACACAAGGCGCTTGGCCGGAGCGGGTAGAAACAAGACATGACGTACGATATCGAACAGATCCGGCGCGACTTCCCCATCCTCGAGCGCGAGGTGCATGGCCTTCCGCTCGTCTACCTCGACAACGCGGCGACGACGCAGAAGCCGCGCTCCGTCATCGACGCGCTTGTGCACTACTACGAGTACTACAACGCGAACATCCATCGTGGGCTACACACGCTCGCGGAAGAGGCGACGGCGGCGTACGAGGGTGCGCGGCTCAAGACCGGCCGCTTCATCAATGCTGCGCACCCCGACGAAGAGATCATCTTCACCCGCAACACGACGGAGTCGATCAACCTCGTCGCGAACGCGTGGGGGCGAAAGTTCCTCAAGCCCGGCGACGAGATCGTCTTCACGGCGATGGAGCACCACAGCAACATCATCCCCTGGCAGCTGATCGCGCTCGCCACCGGCGCGAAGATCCGCTACATCGAGATCGACGACGAGGGCAGACTGATCTGGGACGACGTCGTCGCGAAGATCGGACCGAAGACGAAAATCGTCGCCATCTCGCAGATGTCCAACGTCCTCGGGACGATCAATCCGGTCAAGGAGATCGCGGCGCTCGCGCACAGCTTCGGCGCTATGGTGCTGGTCGATGGGGCGCAGAGCGTGCCGCACATGGCGGTCGACGTGCAGGATCTCGATTGCGACTTCCTCGCCTTCTCGGCGCACAAGATGCTCGGCCCGACCGGGGTCGGCGTCCTCTACGGAAAGCGTGACGCACTGAACGCGATGGACCCGTTCCTCGGTGGCGGCGAGATGATTATGAAGGTGACGTACGAGACGTCGACTTACGCCGCGCTACCGAACAAGTTCGAGGCCGGCACGCCGAATATCGCCGATGTCATCGCCTTCGGAGCGGCGATTGATTACCTCGAAGGTCTCGGCATGGATGCCGTGCGCGAACACGAGATCGACATCACGCAATACGCCATCGATGCCTTGAGCGCCGTCGAGGGTGTGACGATCTACGGTCCGAGAGACGCCGCGGACAAAGGCGGCGCGGTGACGTTCAACTACGGCGACGTCCACCCGCACGACCTGAGCCAGGTGCTCGACCAGCAGGGCATCGCTATTCGCGCCGGCCACCATTGCGCGCAACCGCTGATGCGCCGCCTGGGCTGCGTGGCGACGGCGCGCGCCAGCTTCTATCTCTATAATCGGAAGGATGAGGTCGACGCGCTGATCGACGGCCTCGCGGCGACAGACAGGATTTTCGGCAATGGCGCCAGAGTTGCAGCTGGATGAGCTCTACCGTGAGCTCATTCTCGATCACTACAAGAACCCGCGGCACCGGCACAAGCTCGACCAGCCGGACGTCGTCGCCGAGGGCTACAACCCCGTCTGCGGCGATGAGGTCGAGATGCAGCTGACGTTCGACGGCGATCGGCTCACCGGCATCGGCGTCATCGGCAGTGGCTGCTCGATCAGCCAGTCCTCCGGATCGATGATGTCGGAACTCGTCGAGGGCAAGAGCGTCGACGAGATCCGTCACCTCAGCGACGAATTCACCGCCATGCTCACGCATCCGGACGGCGAAGTGCCCGCCGATCTCGGCGATCTCGAGGCACTCCAGGGCGTCGCGAAGTTCGCCGTCCGCGTGAAGTGCGCGACGCTCGCGTGGCACACGCTCGCCGACGGTATCGAGCAGCACGAGAAGGGTGACGGTGTCGTCCGCCGCGAGGAACTGTAGAGATGGTTATGCGACACGAAACGCCACGATCCATGAAGCAGAAGGTGCAGCGATGATCCCTGTGAGGCGATTGAACCACGCCGTGCTCTACGTGCGCGACCTCGATGTCGCCGTCGGGTTCTACAAGCGCGCGTTCGGCTTCGAGGAGATCGCGCGCGAGGGCGGACAGATGGCGTTCCTGCGCGCCGCAAACTCAACGAACCATCATGATTTGGGATTGATGGCCGTCGGGCCGAGCGCGCCCCGGCCGCAGCGTGGCGCGACCGGCCTCTATCATCTCGCGTGGGAGGTCGCCGCGATCGAGGATCTCGCCGATGCATCGGAGCAGCTGACGGCGCTCGGCGCTCTCGTCGGCCAGAGCGATCACGGCGCGACGAAGTCCCTGTACGGCGCCGATCCCGACGGCAACGAGTTCGAGGTGATGTGGATGGTGCCGCGCGAGCAGTGGGGCGAACACGAACACCGGGCGATTATCCAGCCGCTGAACCTCGCGCGAGAAGTCGCCGCACACGGAAGCAAGAGCGCGTAACGCCGTTACGGCGTTCGCACGAAAGGAACGAACATGACGGTCAAGGGCCTGCTGTCGGAAGAACTGATCTGGGAACGTCTGAAGGACGTCTTCGACCCCGAGATCCACATGAGCATCGTCGAGCTCGGCCTCGTCTACGGCGTCAAGCTCTCGGACGAGGGCGACGTCGAGGTGAACTACACGCTGACCAGCCCCGGCTGCCCGCTCGGCGCGGTCATCGATGGCCAGATCCAGGACGTTATCGTGGACCTGCCGGGCGTCAAGAGCGTGCACGGCAAGCTCACGTTCTCGCCGCCATGGGATCCGAAGACGATGGCCAGCGACGACGTCAAGATGCAGCTCGGTATCTGGTAGACCATTGCTGTAGCCGGCTTAACGTTCTCCAACCGCAATGCCACACCCGCAGCCCTGCCGTATTGTATCGCTGTCGGCGATATGCAGAGACGGGAGTGACATCATGGCGATTGCGAACACAACCACCCACGAAGCGCAGGGCGAGCGGCGGAGCCTGCAAGAACGCGTCTCTGATGTAATCACGGCGTTCTGCGGCGACATGAAGTTCGTGTACATCCATACCGCGCTCTTCGCCATCTGGATCGCGACGAACGGGTTCGGCAACGACCACTTCCCGTTCAATTTCCTGACGATGGCGGTTAGCCTCGAGGCGATTTTTCTCTCGACCTTCATCCTCATCTCGCAGAACCGCCAGCAAGCAATCGCCGAAGGCAACAATAAGGTGGTCCAAGACCGCCTGCTGCAGATGCTCACGGACGTCATGACGGACGAAAAACTCGACATCATGAACGAGGA
>JBBSDV010000124.1:0-10159 GCA_038240335.1 Dehalococcoidia bacterium | reverse complement strand
CGAGTGACGGCGCTCGCCGATCGCCTCCGGCACGCCGTGGCGACGCACGTCGCCGCTCGTCCCATCGAGGCTCAGCCGACGGTCGCCACGTCAATCGCCCGCCCGATCCGCGAACTACCGCCAATCGCCAAGATCTTTCGTGGTGACTGGCACGAGACCGAGCGTGGCCCCGTGTTCGTGCGCGACGAATGGTTCGCGCTCGACCACGCCCATGGCGCCTACGCCCTCGGCTCGGCCCTCGACGCGGCTCCCCAGGCGCTGGCCGACCTGCTCGGCACGGTCGTTGCCCCGCCCGCGCAGCGCCTCGCCTTCTTCGATATCGAGACGACCGGCCTTTCCGGCGGCACCGGCACGTACATCGTGATCGCCGGCCTCGGCTCGTACGAGCGCTGCGGGCCGGACGCGACGCTGGCATTTCGCATGCGTCAGTACTTTCTCGCCGATATCGCGCAGGAACATGCGATGCTGGCGATGCTCGCCGCCGACCTCGCCCGCTTTGACGGCATCGTCACGTACAACGGCCGCACCTTCGACATCCCGTTCGTCGAGACCCGCCTCACGCTCGCTCGCCTGCGCTCGCCTTGCGACGTGCTCGCCCATTTCGACCTGCTCCATCCCGTCCGCCGGCTCTACCGCCACCGCCTGCCCGCCTGCCGTCTCGCCGATGCGGAGCGCCGTCTGCTGCGGTTCGGGCGTCCCGATGATGTGTCCGGCTCGCTGATCCCGACACTCTATTTCGACTACCTGCGCGCGGGGCGAGCAGCGCCGCTCCGGGGCGTCTTTCGCCACAACTCGGAGGACGTCCTTTCGCTCGTCGTCCTCCTTTCGGTGCTGGCGACGCTGCTGTCGCGCGATGATCTCGATCCCGACGACTCGGCCGCGCTCGGCCGCTGGTGGGAAGCCGCCGGCCAGCCGGAACGCGCCATGCCGCTGTACCGAAACGCACTACCGTGGCTCCGCGGCGGCGACGACTGGTCGTGGGTCGCGACGCGGCACGCCCGTCTATGCCGGCGCTTGGGCGAGCGCGAGGAAGCGGTGGGGCTCTGGCGCCAGCTCTGGGCCGACGGCGACCGTGCCGCCGCCACCGAGCTCGCAAAGCACCACGAGCACCATGCGCGCGACCTGCGGCAAGCCGCCGCGCTAACGACCGCGCTGCTGGCCGGTGCGCATCATCTCGATCGCGAGCCGCTGCTGCATCGGCTCGCGCGTATCGAGCGAAAGCAACACAATAGCTAACGTGATTGCATCCAGCGACGACGAAGCCGAGCGCGCGCGGCAGTTGTACGACGAAGGCGCAGCGATCCTCGCTTCGCTCTGGGATGACGCCGTCTCGATGACGCGCATGCCCGAGCATCCTGAGCACCACAGCGTGCGCGGCTCGCTGGCCTATGCCTGGGTCCTCATGCGCGATGCGAGCGACGAGAGCCTCGATCGCGCCGCGCGGGCGATTCGCGCCGTGCTCGCGTTGCAAGAACGGCGGCCCGATGATGCCCATGCCGGCAACTTCCGCTGGACCCTCGAGGACGAGGCAATCAGCGACCTCAATGGCGTCGAGTTCGCCCTCGACAGCCTCGTGTCGCTGCTATTGGCGTTCGAGGCGACGCTTGCCCCCGATCTCGTCGCCGAGATGCGCGACGCGATCGCGCTCGGCCTCGAGGAGATCGATCGCCTCGATGTTCATCTGAGCTATACGAACATCGCCCTCAGCGATATCTGCAACAGCATCCTCGGCGGCCAGTTGCTCGCCGATCGCATGGATGAGGATAACGACTCCTTCGGCGCCGAGTTCGTCGAACGGGGAGCGCGGCGGCTCGACGACTGGTTCGCGTTCACGGCGAAGTCGGGAGCACCGCACGAGTTCAACAGCCCCACCTATCTCGGCGTCGATATCGCCCGCATCGCCCTGCTCGCCGAGCACGCATCGGATCCCGACATCGCGCTCAAAGCGCGCATCGCCGAGGAGTTGCTCTGGCTCCACGTCGCCGCGCATTACCACCCGCTGCTCGCCCAGCTGGGGGGACCGCACTCCCGCGCGTACTTCGACGGTGCGAGCGGCGCCGGTGGCTTGCTCAAGCTGCGACTGTGGCGCATGCTCGGCGACCCATCGCTACGCCCGACGACGCCGTACGCGCCCCGAACGCGGGAGGAAGGCCACACAGAGATCGCGACCGACGCGATCCACTGCCCGGACTATCTGCTCGGCTTGTTGCGCGAGAAGCGCATGCCGTTCGACGTGCGCGAGACGACGGACAGCGTGCGCGGGCTCGACATCACGACGTACATGACGCCGGGCTACGCGCTCGGCACGGCGTCGCGGACCTACGGCGTCGGCGAGACTCCGGAGCCATGGCCGGCGTTCAACTCCACGCTGCTTTACTTCCGCACCGACGCAGCGCCGGGCTACGGCTCGCTCTTCGCGCGATACATCTCCGACGATCGCGATCAAGCGGACGGCGCGAAGCGAAGGGAGGACCTGTGGGACGAAGGCACGTTCGTCGGCGCGCAGCATCGCAATCGGGCGATCGTCGCGTACGGCCTGACGCCCCGAATGCGGCCCGCCCGCAGCTACAAGCTATCGGTGCGGATGTTTGGCGTCGACGCCGCCGCTGCCGTGTACGCCGGCGACCGTCGTATCACGGATCTGCTCACGGCGATCGCTCCGGGTGAGCCGATCGTGATCGAGACCGCAGGGGCATATATCGCGATCACTCCGCTCGAACCAACGGACATGGGATCAAATGCGCCGATCGAGCTGAAGATGATGGACGGAGTCCTGACGCTCGACATCTACAACTATCGCGGTCCTGCGAAGCAGTTCTGGGACTATCGTTCGTTAGGCGGACCGTTCTCCAAGGGCAACGTGCGTAACGCCTTTGTGCTCGAGGTAGCCGAGAGTGGTGACTTTGCCGATCTCGATGCGTTCCGGCAGCACATCGCGTCCGCGACGATCGCCGACAGCACAGGTAACGACGCTGTCCGCGAGATCGCCTACGCGTCTGCAGGCGGCAGCGTGGCGCTGCGCTACAGTCTCCGCGACATGCAGCCGCTCTCTCGCGCGTACGACGGCGTACCCTACGTCGCGCCGATGTCCCGCGGCGGCGCCATCGACGGCGGCGTCGCGCAGTGGATCGCGAGCCGCGACTCAATGCTGGCGCTCGGCGACGTGCGACTCGTCAGCGACCAGTCCCCGAAGCTGCTCGTCGTCGATAATGCGCGCGGCGCTTGCGTGTTCATCCATCCCTGCAGCCAACCGGCCCCGTTCTGGATCGAGATGCCCGATCTCGTGATCGACTGCGACGCGTTCGCGTTCGGCCGGCTCGAAGCGAATATGGAGAAGCGAACCGTGTGCGTTGACGCGACGGGAGAACTCGGCCCGATTCGTCTCACCGCCGGCTCCGATTTCAGTTTGCTCATCAACGGCGTCGACGTCAGCGGCGATATGACCCGCGTCGGAGCCGGCGTCCGAGAGTTCTCAGGCCTTCCCTGACGCTAGGCGACCGAGGCCTCGGCGGCCCCAGTCCGCGGCGGCCGCGCAAAACGCGAGTGGAAATGCGCCATCATATGCATCACCCACATCCGCCGTCTGTGACGGTTTCGGCATACCCGCAAGCACCGCGATCGGCGATGATACAAGCGTGGGGTGTACGCGTCCTATGCGGGAGGTTCGATGCCGACCGGTGCGCTGAGCTTCGAGGGCGAACTCGACGCCGCCGGAATGCGACTGGCGGTCGTCGTCGCGCGGTTTAACGCGCACGTAACCGGACCGCTGTATGATGGCTGCACGAGCGAACTCCGTGAGCGTGGCGCAGAGCCTGCATCCGTCGCATCGATAGAAGTGCCGGGATGCTTCGAGCTGCCGCTCGTGGCAAAGGCGCTCGCCGAGAGCAGCGACTACGACGCGGTCATCTGTTTGGGCGCCGTGATCCGCGGCGACACGCCGCATTTCGACTACGTTTCGTCGGAGACCGCCAGCGGGATCCAGCGTGCCGCCCTCGATAGCGGGGTGCCGGTGATCTTTGGGGTTCTGACGACGGACAATGACGAACAGGCGCTCGCCCGCGTCGGCGGTGCGGGCGGCCACAAGGGCCGCGAAGCAGCGTTGACCGCGATCGAGATGGTACAGACGATGCGAGAGGTTCGGCAGGGCAGCCGGATTAGCACCGAAAGCCGCTGACGAACGCACTCGGCGAGCGGCGCAGGCGGCCGCGAAGGAGGCGGGCAGGATGGCAGTAAAAGCAGACGATGTACAGCACCCCGATCAGATCGTGGATGATGACTTCGACTGGGAAGCCGCGGCCGAAGGCGAGCCCGTCGATGCGGAGACGCATCGCACGCTCCGCCTCGCGCATCGCGCCGTCGCGAAATTCCCTGAGCTGACAGGCAAGTACAAGGCATACGCCGGCGCCGCTGCGGTCGTCTCCAGCACCGCGACGCTGATCGCCGCCATCGCCCTCACGCGCAAGACCCGCCGCGGCATGAGCGGCCGCGAAGCACTCGCTTCGCTGACGGTCGCCGACATCGAGGCCGCGGTGCACGTGGCATCGCGCGACCAGCGCTACAAGCGTCTGCTTCGCAAGCTCAAACTGCGCCGTGGCAAGCGCGAATCCGGCGGCTAGCAACGATGCGTTACGGCCGCCAGGGCGCCGTCCTGTATTGGCGATGGAAGGGACCGCAGCGCGAGGATTTCGGCGCGCGCGGACTGATCGTTCGCTTCGTTGTCAATATCATCGCGCTCTGGGCGGCACAGTTCCTCATCCCCGGCTTCTGGATCAATGGCCTCGGCTCGCTCGTCTTCGGCGCCGTCGTCTTCGGCACGGTCAACGCTTTCATCAAGCCGATGCTGCTCATGTTCTCGTGCTTGCTCACCTGCGCGACGCTCGGCTTCTTCACCCTCATCGTCAACGCCCTGATGCTCGCCCTCACCGCTTGGATCGCGGGCCTGTTCGACCTCTCGTTCCATCTCGACGGCTTCCTCGCCGCCTTCTTCGGCGCCCTCGTGATCAGCCTCGTCAGCACACTGCTGAGCAAGTGGGCCGACAGCCACATGCTCCGGCCGGCCAACCGCAATCGCACCGAATGGTAGCGTGTGTCCGTTCCCGCCCCGGTCCGCTCGCCTGGGCTTCGCAATACGCGAGCTGCGGCGCGGTTCGTTGCGAATCCGATGGTAAGAATAGATTGCAACAATAGATGCTCTGTGGTAGATTTCCACGCCCGATAGTTGCTTCGGGACGCACATTTAGTACTGAGCTTTCAGGCGGGATGGCAGGTCGCATCAGCGACTACATCGCGTCGTGCGAAGCCGGCAGGAGGTTGTCAGCGTGCATGTGACGGAATCGGCGTGCGAGGCGTTGAGCAAGTTGCTCGCGCGGCGACCAGGGCCAGAACGATGCCTCCGTCTCAGTACGAATCAAGGAAGCTATCGCTTCATCATCGATGAGCCGATGGACCACGACGTGACGTATCGACACGAATCGCGCGTCGTGTTGGTGATCTCCGAGACCGTCTCCCGCGAGCTCTGGGGCTACACGATCGATTGCAATACTGATAGCAACGGCAAGACGACGCCGATCGTCCGCAAAGCACGCGAGAACGAACCGCTGGAGTCGCTGCACGATGAGAGCGACATTGTGCCGCCGCAGTGGCGCGCCGGCGAGCACGAACGCCTCCTCTCCGAAATCGCTGTTATTAGCAAGCAGATCGCCGCGCTTCGAGGCGGCTCGAAGAGCATGGTGCGCGAGCAGCACGTCCTCGAGGCGGCGAAGCAGGAAAAGTGGGACGCCATTCGCGCGCTCTGGGCGGGCGATGGCGGCTGGCACAAGCGCCAGGAGGCTGGCGCGCTCGTCGCCGGCGCCGACTAACAAACGCAGCCCGCTTGCGCCGGTTTCGGTGGGCGCATACGATCACGGGCACGCAAACTGGAACGGAGCATCTGTGACTTCAGTCGACCTTCGAGATGGTGAATCGCCCGAGCATCTGTTGACGCGCTTCCGGCAGGCGGTCCAACGCGACGGCATCCTGCGGGAGATCAAGCAGCGGCGGCATTTCATCCCGAAGAGCGAGCAGCGCCGCATCGCTCGCGCGAAGGCCGCGCGCCGCCGCAGGCGAGCGAAGAAGCCGGTAGTCGCGGCATAGCCCACAGCCCGGTCGGGTGGCCTAATCACGTCGTTACAAACTGCCGGAGGCGTCCTCATCGGGACGCTTCGCGCATTTCGGCCGTTCCCGTCGAGTTAGACCGTCATCCCAAGCAACCGCGCGGCGTTCTCACGCAGGATCTTCGGCCGCACGGCGTCGGTGAAGCCCGCGCCCTCGAAGTCGCGAAGCCAGCGTTCCGGCGTGATTGCAGGATAGTCAGAGCCGAACATCACTTTATCGCTGATCACGTTATTCGCGTACGTCACGAGCGACGGTGAGAAATACTTCGGCGACCAACCCGATAAGTCCATGTAGACGTTCGGTTTATGGACGAGCATCGCCAGCTGCTCCTCCTGCCATGGCCATGCCGGATGCGCCATCACGATCGTCAGGCCCGGGAAGTCCGCCGCCACGTCGTCCATGTACGGAATCGGCCGCGCGTACCCGAGTTTGATGCCGCCGCCGCCCGGCTTGCCGGCCCCGACGCCGGTCGTGCCCGAATGAAACAGCACGATCAAACCCAGATCTTGCGCCTTCTGCCACAGCGGATAAAACCGCTGGTCATTCGGGTAGAACTGCTGCGTCGAAGGATGGAACTTCAAGCCCTTTAGTCCGAGGTCGCGCACCCGCTCGGCCTCGAGCACTGCTGAGGCTCCTTTCCACGGGTCGACGTTCCCAAACGCCGTGAACGTATCGGGCCAGCGCTTCACGCAGTCGGCGAAGTACTGGTTCGGCACGGGCGGCCGCCCCGTCGCCGTCTCGGAGTCAATAGCGAACAACACCCCGAACATGTCGAGCCGCTGGTAGTAATCGGCCATCTCCTCCGTCGTCGCCGGAGGCGGCTCGCCGCGAAAGTACGCCGCCATCTCCGCCTGCTCCGCGGTCGATAGCCCACCCGGTCCCGGCGGATGGATGTGCATATCGATAATCTTCGCCATTCGTCCCTCTCTTCGTGCTCGGTGTGCTCGGTCTCCTGTATGCGTCGGCCCGATCGATTCGCCAGCAGTCCCTTCGATGAAAGGCGCGTCGCCTGCCTCCCTCGACCCCTTATCCCGGCGCGATGGCGCGCTTCGGGATCAGCCCGACGTACTCGAGATCAAGCACAATATTCGGTGCATAACGCTCGCGGCCGTCGTCCGTGACGCGCAACGGCACCTCTTCGCGAGAAGGATCTGAGTTCTTCACGGCGACGAGACGCAGCCTCAACCCGCCGATATCGTCACGGCCGAGGTCGATGCGCTCGAGCACGTCCGTCCATGCGAACAAAGTGTCGCCGGCGAACGTGGGGTTCGTGTGTGACCCCGCATTCCACGCTGCCATCGCAAGCACGTTCTCGAGCCCGTCGAAGGACAGCGACTGCGCGATCGAAATTACGTGGCCGCCATACACGATGCGACGGCCGTGCCGCGAGGACGTTTGCTGGTGCTGGTTGAAGTGGACACGAGCGGTGTTCTGATACAGCCGCGTCGCGATCTGGTGCTCCGCCTCCTCGAGCGTCATCCCTTGCGGATGCAAGATGTGTTCGCCGGCCGCATAGTCCTCCCACACTCGCGTGGCGCCCGTCGCCGACGTATCGAACGACGTGATGGTTGGGAACGACACGTCGTCAAGCGATGCGCGCACAGGCATCTCGGGCGCATTATCAGCGCCCGTAGGCACCGCAGGATCACGCTTGTTCACCATCACCCAACGGTAGAACTGCAACACGCGTTCATCCCGCTGGTTGAACCCCGTCGTGCGCACCCAAACGACGCCCGTGTCGCCCTTCGACGTCTCACGCCAGCCGAGCGTTTCGGTTTCCGCGCGCAGCGTATCGCCGGTGAACACGGGCCGCAGGAAGCGCAGGTCGGCATAGCCGAGATTCCCGGGCGAGTTCAGCGAGATCTCGCCCACCGTGCGGCCGAAGACAATGTGAAACACGAGCATGTCGTGTACCGGCGCGCGTTCGAAGCCGAGCCTGCGGGCGAACTCATCAGAGCAGTTCTTTGGGTTGCGATCGCCTGTGAGACCGATGTACAGCGCGACATCGCCGGCCGTAAGGGTCCGCGGCACCGGATTGCGCATAATGATCCCGGGCCCGAGATCCTCGAAGAAATTGCCACCAAGCTTCACGTCGTCGCCTCGCGTTCATTACTCGATTGCGGCCCGTCGGCGAGCGCGCCAAACAGTCGCCACTGCGGCATCGTTATATCGATATCGAGCGCGAAGCCGTAGTTGACGACGCGCCAGGACCTAGTCCTCGCGGCGGCGGAAGCGGCCCGAGCGGCGACTCACGGCGCGTGCACGCGCCGGACGCCTCGCGGTGTCGTCGACATCGTCGATGGCGTTGTCGAGGTCGTTCTCGTCGTTCTCGTCGTCGAAATCATCGCCCTCCGACGTTCCCGCGAAGAAGTCGAGCGGATGACTGTGCCACCAGAAGTAGAACAGCAGCACGAAGAAGATCAAAGAGACGATCAACAGCAAAATGCCGTCTGCGTCCTGATGCACGAACAGAGCCCAGAGCGCCGGCAAGATGATCGCCAGTTGCGCGCCGTACGGCACCCAGATCAACAGGCGGTAATGATCGCGCTGCCACGCGAGCAGTCCGTACACCGGTACGAAGACAATCATCTGCGCGCCGATGATCCGCTCCGCCGTCCGGTCTCCGCCACCGAGCGAGAGCGCGCCGACTCCGCCCGTAACGAGCGCGAACCCTTCGAAGAAGGTCCAGATCGCAAGCAGGATCAGCAGCAAACGAAACGCGCCATAGGCGCTAATTACCGCGATCGCATTCGAGTTTGCCGGTAGCTGCGTCTCAGGTTCGCCGGGTGGAGGCTGCGGGAATGTCACGTCAGGCGATCTCAGTCTGGTGCGGCTGATTCAGCAGGAGCAGCATGAGAAAGATCGCCGCGGCGCCGATCGGTACAACGACCTCACCCGCGCCGACGTCCTTGCGCGCCCAGTGGAACGTATAGGAGAAGATCGCGACGAACTGCTCGACGGATGCCATCCAGAGCACGAACCGGTAGCGCATCGGGTTGCGTGCGGCATACACGTACGCCAAAGCCAGTACGGCTGTCGTCCCGCTCAGCGCGCGCGCGCCGAGGATGCCGTCGACACCGCCGACCTTAAGCAAACTCGTGTTTGTCAGCTCGAGCAGGAAGGCCACGAGATCCCACGCCGCGAGGACGATCAGAATCAGCTGGAGACGTGCTTGCGATGTTGCGTTAGGCCGTCCAATTTGCCGAGCCGTCATCTACGTGCCTCCTGGGGGCAGCGTATCACGGCTCCATGCCCATCGGATTGACGTAGCAAACTCGACGTTAAGGGCTCGACGCGACTGAGTGGGCTACGGTTCGAGCACCACGTCGCGCATGCGTCCGACGGTGCGGCGCTATTCGAACGTGAGGATGGAGGCGCAACAGACCACTGTGGTTACGATTCGTCTTCTTCGAAGAGATCGTCCGCGTCGTCGTCGTCATCATCTTCGAACTCGTCGATCTCGTCTTCCGCGACGAGCGCATCGACTTCGGCAACGCCCCGCTGACCCCAGATCGTCTCGTACTGCTCACCAGTGATCGCGCGGCGCAGTTCTTCGCGTTCGAGCTTCGTCACTTGGGCGTAACAGCGGTCGCACTCCCGCACATGCTGGGGCGAACCGGCTTCGGCATACCGCCTGACGATATGATCCCAGATGCCGAGATCGACGAGGCTCGCGGCATACTTTGGCCACGGAATAATCGTGATGCTGTCGGGACGGCCGAAGCGCGGGCGCATCTTGAGCAGCGACTGGAACCGCTCTTCCGGGGTGTTGGCCATCGGCACGACCTTGATCAGCGGGCCGTCGACATCGTTCGTGCGCATGTCCATAAGCAACGTCTTGCGCAGCAGCGGGAAGTACAACGCGATCACGTCGGCAACGTCGATGTTGCGATTTACTTCAGAGACATCGATGCGGTAATCCGTGTCCAGAAGACCCTCCTTCGTGCGCATTCGTCCCTTCATGATAGCACGATGGCTCGTGGCGCAACGCGTAGGTGCGTCTCAT
>JBBSDV010000123.1:0-10258 GCA_038240335.1 Dehalococcoidia bacterium | reverse complement strand
GGTCGTCAATCGCATCGGCGACTACGACGTGATTATTGCCGTGCTCATCGCGTCAGTCGTCCTGCTGGCCGTGCGCCGACGTTGGCTCGAAACGCTGATCCTTGCGGGCATCGCAGCAGCATATTATGCGGAGGACGCGGTGCGCGTCGTCGTCGCGCGGCCGACGGTCGCCACCGTCGTTTTGCCGCGGCATGTCTATCCCGACGCGCATGGCTTCCCGAGCGGCCACGTATTCGGCGAAGTGCTCGTCTACGGTCTCGTGTTCGCGTATGCCTCGCGTGCTATTCCGTCCCGGCAGCTCGTGCGCGTCGTACGACTGGCGTGCGTGATCGAGATCGCGCTCGGCGGTCCCGCGCGAATGTACATCGGCGCTCACTGGCTCTCCGACGTCATCGGCGCCGCGCTGCTCGCATCGCTGTACCTGCTCGCCGCCTACCGGCTCGATCGCCTCGCGTCGCATGCATGATGCGAAGGCGCCCATCCCGCGGTTCGAGTCAAGCGATTTGTGGCGCGGCGTCCGCGCCTGCGACAGGCCGGCATAACGAGATCCCTGTCTCCGCGACAGGGCCTAGCTCGCATCACGAGAAGCGAGACCGCTGACCATTTCGTCCAGGAGCACGATAAACTCGCCGGTCACTTCCTGCCGGATCGTCTCATTGACGAAGCCGCCGGTGTTGTCCCAGCCGCCGCCCTCCACCTGCTGCGCGACCATCGCGTCGCCGACGCGCTCGGCCAGACCGCGGATCTTGTCGTCGCCGGTCACGGCGTAGATCAGGGCCGAACCCCAACCCACCTTCCCGACCTGCGCCGTCTCGTACATCTCGTCGAGCACCTTGAAGCCGATGCCGAGGTACTTCTTCCCCAGCTCCGCCCATTCCGGATCCCCCGTCGCCATGTTGAGCCGCGCGAGAAAGGCCGCCGCGATGCCCATGTTGAAGTACATCTGACGCTCCGTATCGACGCGAATCGAATGCATCTTCTGTCGCTCTTCCGGGAAGTCAGTGCGCAGCCCCTTGCCTGGCTTGTAGACGAAGAACAACTCGCGCTCCGGATCCGGCTGCGCCTCCCACACCGTCCGCAAAAAATGGCCGACGTTCTTCGCTTCGGCGATGTGGCCCGTGAAGAGACAAGCATTGCCCGCCTGGGCGCTGTTCAGCACATCCTGCGGCGCCTCTTCGTTGTCGCGCTGGATGCGGAAGCCGCCCGTTTCCGGGTGCTGCAGCAGCAGGAGAAACTCCATCGCCCGCCGGCTGATATCGAACCGGCCGAGTTTCTGCGCGCCGACGGTCATCCACGCATTCGGATACGCGTAGCTGTAGTCCATCAGCGTGCCGCGCATCGGCCCGGCGAAGTCGCCGTCTTCCGTCAGCACGTTGGTCGCGACCCAACTGGCGAGGCGATTCCCCTCTTCCGTGCGGCCGCCCGCGGCGAGCGCCCAGATCGCCTTGTAGTACGGGCTCAGCCCCGCCTTCTCCGGCTTGCCGATCGCGCCGTCCGCGCGCTGCTGCCCCACCAGGTACTCGACGCCGCGGTCCCGCGACTCGCGCAGGCGGTTGATGACGGAAGATTGGACGACCACAGATCACCTCCGAAGCTGCCACGCGCACAGTTGCGCGGAATGATCGCAGTGTACTCCTTCCCCGCCCTCGACCCTCCACCAAGTACCAACTACCAACTACCAACGACCGACGACCGACAACCGACAACCGACAACCGACAACCGACAACCGACAACCAGATATACTGCCACGCTACGCCCGCCGTGAACCGCTTACTCTGGGCCGCGGTCTCGCCGGGCGTTTTTGGCGCAACAAACCATGCCTGAACCTCGCATCATCCCCCGCAGAATCAGTGCCGGCGTCATCCTCGTCGACCCGCTCGGCCGCGTCCTCATGCAGCTGCGCGACGACGACCCCACCATCATGTACCCCGGACACTGGGGGCTCACCGGCGGCGCTGGCATCGAAGGCGAGACGCCGGAACAGACGGCGCGCCGCGAAGTGACTGAGGAGACTGGACTCGCGCTCGAGCGCATCGAGGCGTTCCGCGCGTATTACTTCTCGCGCAACGGTAAGGCCGCGGCCAACACGAAGGCCGAAGGCGCCACGCCGGCGAAGAAGCCGCGAGCCAGGGCCGCCGACCCCGCGTTCGAGGTTTACATCTTTCACGCGCCCTGTACGACGCCCGCCGAAGATCTTGTCTGCGGCGAGGGCCGCGAGCTGCGGTTCTTCTCGCCTATCGAGGCGGTGGCGCTGGACATCGCCTACAACCATCGCGAAGTACTCTCCGATTTCTTCGCCTCGCCCGCCTATGCGCACTACCTCCGCGGCGCGCCCTTCGGCGTTCCCACCGGCGACGATGAAGGCATCGAGCCGGACGAGCACTTCATCCACGCGCTCGACGCCGGCGATCCCTGGTTCGATGCCCTGATGGCGGCGATCGCCCTTTGGGAACGGCCAGACGAGGTCTTCGAAGGCAGGCAGTACCGCTACCTGATCGGCGGCGAGGCGTTCGACTGGCTCGTGCTCGCCGAGCGTCTCGTCGCCGCCGCCGGCCAGCGAATCCCCGGCGACGAGGCGGAGCGCCTCCTGTTCGAGGCACGCGCACCCGCCGATCCTGATGCGCTCGCCATCACACCGTCTCCAGAGCGGCTCAGCGATGAGCGCCTGCGCGATCTGATCGGCGAATCGAAGCACCGCGCGCACCTCAACTACCTCTATGGCGTCACCGTCGAGGAGGCACTTCAGTACGCCGTCGAGCTCGAGGTTTCGAAAGAGCGCGGCGCCGCGAACATGAAGGATCCGCGCGGCGACGAGGCCGCCGTCGATCCGGTGTACGAACGCATCTACGGCCGCGCCCGCGCCGACCTCGTGCGCGAGTTCCGTGAGGCCGCATCCCTGCCGCACAGCCAGCACATGTCGCTGACCGAATTCCGCGAGTTCATGTACTGGCTGTTCAAGTACCGCGTCGAAAAGCAGGAGCCCGCCCGTGTCGCCTCCGACACCCGCAAGGCCCTCGCCCACCTCTCAGCCATCGAAGCCGCAGCCCGCCGCACCAAGCGCACCCCGCACCACGCCCCCGCCGCACCGGATGCGGAGGCCGACGCCGTCGCGGCGGGCGGTGAGATGTAAGACCTGCGATGTAAGAGGCGAGAAGCGGGAAGTGGGATGGAGTTTAGACGTGGGAACTGAAGGGTCCCTGTACGATGCGACGTTGCAGCGTCCGCCTGCCCCACCTCCCACGTCCCACCGCTCTCACCGTCCCGCAGTCTGCTGCAGCAGCTTCGCCACGAGCGCCGTCCACCCCGTCTGGTGACTCGCCCCGAGACCGGCGCCGGTGTCGCCGTCGAAGTACTCGTGGAACGGGATGTGATCGCGCCAGTGCTCATCTCTCTGGAAGGTCTCGTTGTCCCCGAACACCGCGCGCCGACCGTCTTCATCGCGCAGGAAGATGTTCGTCAGCCGGCGCGAGAGATCGTCGGCGATCTCCCACAGCGTGTGCTTCTCGCCCGACCCTGTCGGCGACTCGACGAGGAAGTCATCGCCGTAGTACTCGTGAAACTGCTGCAGCGACTCGATGAGCAGGAAGTTCATCGGGAACCACACAGGCCCGCGCCAGTTCGAGTTGCCGCCGAACAGCCCGGTGCTCGATTCCGCCGGCTCGTAGCGCACCGTATGCGTCATGCCGTCGATTGCCAGCTCATACGGATGCTCGAGGTGGTACCGGCTTAGCGCGCGGATGCCGTGCTCGCTCAGGAACTCCTCGGGGTCGAGCGTCCGGCTCAGCAACTGCTTCATGCGGTGCCCCCGCACCAGCGCAAACAGCTGTTGATCGCCCATACCCGGTTCGTGCCACCGTGATGTCAGGCTCGCCAGATCGGGCCGGTGCTCGAGAAACCACTCGAGCCGCGCCTTGAATTCCGGCAGCGTGTCGAGCGTCGGCGCGTCGATCGTCTCGACCGCAAACAATGGGATCAGCCCAACGAGCGAGCGCACCTTGAGCGGCCGCGACGATCCATCGGGCATGTGCAGCACGTCGTAGAAAAACCCGTCCTCCTCGTTCCAGAGCGGGATGCCGTCACCGCCGAGATTGTTGAGCGCGGCGGCGATGTACATGAAGTGCTCAAAGAACTTCGTCGCCACGTCCTCGTACACGCGGTTCTCGCGCGCCAGCTCGAGCGCGATCGCGAGCATGTTCAGGCAGTACATCCCCATCCACGCGGTGCCGTCCGCCTGCTCGAGATGGCCGTCGAGCGGCAGCGGCCGGCTGCGATCGAAGACGCCGATGTTGTCGAGTCCCAGGAATCCGCCTTCGAAGACGTTGTTGCCCTCGGAGTCCTTGCGGTTCACCCACCACGTGAAATTGAGCAACAGCTTCTGGAACACCCGCTCGAGGAAATCGCGGTCGCCCTTGCCAGTCATCCGACGTTCGATCTTGTACACGCGCCACGCTGCCCACGCGTGTACCGGCGGATTCACATCGCTGAAGGCCCATTCGTACGCCGGCAACTGCCCGTTCGGGTGCATGTACCACTCGCGCAGGAGCAGGATCAGTTGCTGCTTCGCGAAGTGCGCGTCGATCAACGCCAGTGGAACGCAGTGGAATGCGAGATCCCATGCCGCGTACCACGGATACTCCCACGTGTCCGGCATCGAGATGATGTCGGCGTTGTTGAGGGTGCGCCATGTCTCGTTCCGCCCGTGCAGCCGCTCGCGCGGCGGCTTCGGTCCCGCCGGATCGCCGTCGAGCCACTCCGCCACGTCGTAGTAGTAGAACTGCTTCGACCACATCAGCCCCGCGAACGCCTGCCGCTGCACGCTCCGTGCGTCGTCCGATGCGCTCGCATCGATCAGCGGCGCGTAAAACGCATCCGCCTCCGAGCGCCGCTGCTCGAAGATCGCGCCGGAATCCGTGAACGGCGCATCGTGGCGCGCCGCGGAAAGCCGCAGCGTGACCGTCTCCGTCGCACCGGCGGCGATTGTCAGCGCGTAGTGCGCCGCTGCCTTCGTCCCCGTGCTTTCCGGATTGATCGCCGTCGCCTCGCCGTGCACGATCGCATCGTCGATGCCGTCTTTCACATACGGCGTCCGGTTCGGCGAGCCCCAGAGCCGCTCGGCGTTCGATTCGTTCTCGGTAAACAACAACTCCGGCGCGCCATCACACGCGAGCCAGTACTCACCGAGATCCGCGTGCATCGCGTGCACCAGCGATGCGCCGCTGGAACCATGCGCCTCGCGCAGCACCGGCCTCCGATCATCCAGCCCCCACGCCCACGTGTTGCGAAACCACAGCGTCGGCAGCAGGCGCAGCGGCGCTGCATCTGGCCCGCGATTGGTCGCGCTGATCCGTATCAGAATGTCGTCCACCGCTGCCTTCGCGTACTCGATCGTAATATCGAAATAGCAATCGTCGGCGAAGACGCCCGTGTCGAGCAATTCGTACTCGCGCTGCTCGCGGTTGCGGTCGCAATTCTCGTCGATCAGCTCTTGGTATGGAAACGCGCGCTGCGGGTACTTGTAGAGCGCCTTCATGTAGGAATGCGTCGGCGTGCTGTCGAGGAAGAAGTAGTACTCCTTCACGTCCTCGCCGTGGTTCCCCTGCGGCCCCGTCAGCCCGAACAGCCGCTCCTTGAGGATTGCGTCGGCTTCATTCCACAGCGCCAGCGAAAAGCACAGCCGCCCTTGTTCGTCGCAGATGCCGAGCAGCCCATCTTCGCCCCAACGATACGCCCGCGATCGCGCCTGGTCGTGCGGGAACGACTGCCAGGCATCGCCGCCCGGCGAGTAATCCTCGCGCACCGTTCCCCACTGCCGCTCGGCCAGATACGGCCCCCAGCGCTGCCACCCGACCCCGGATGCACGCTCCTCCACCAGCCGTCCCCGCTCCGAATCAACCTGTGCCGCCCGCTTCCGCGCCACCTACACCATCGCTTTCATATGACCGTCCAACATCCGTTATCCACCATCGCCGCCGACCCACCACGTCCTCACGAGACGCGACCCCAGCCGGCCGCCTCCGCAGCGCCTATGTCGCAGACGCCGCGACCTCCACAAACACCTTGATCGCCTCCCGGTCTTCCTCGAGGCGCTTCATCATCTCGGCGAAGTTCTCCAGGCCGCGGATCGGCGTCGTCAGCAGCTTGCCGAGCCAGCCCGGAAATCGCGTCTCGGCGCCAATGATGTCGTTGACGCCGCGCACGAAGTCGTCCCGCGACGCGTTCACCGTCCCGACCATCACCTTGTTCCCGAGAACGAAGCCCTGGTTGATCACGTCGGCCGGTACCTCGACCTGCTTGTCGCCGCCTGTCACGCTCGCGAGCACCAGCACGCCGTTCTTGGCGAGCACCTGCGCCGCCTCGAATACCAGCGGACTGTACCCCGTCGCTTCGAAGATGATGTCGAACGGACCATGCGCCTTCGCTGCCTCAGCCAGCGTCGTTTCGCTCGAGTTCATGTACGTCGCGCCGATCTCCCCAACGAGGTCGCTGTTCAGGTACGGCGCCGCGCGCTTCGAGTAGCACGTCACCTCGATGCCGCGCAGCCGCAGCGCGAGCGTCGCCAGCAACCCGATCGTCCCCGCGCCGAGCACGGCCGCCCGCTCCGGCCGCCAGATCTTCAGCCGCCGCTGGATCTCGTAGGCCTGATAGATCCCCTTCTCCGATACCGTCAGCGGCTCGAGCAGTACAGCGACCTCGCGGATCGCGTCGGGGATCGGCACGATGAATTGCGCGTCGTCAACGTAGCGCTCCGTCAGGTAGCCGTGGCGAAGATTGATGCCGCGCTCGTAGTAGACGTCGTCCGTCGTCATGTCCTGCATGCCGATCGCGTCGTACGGGCTGTGCCCCGGCCGCCGCACCGTCGCGACGACGTATCCCCCCGGTCGGATCGATGCCGGGACGTTCGGCCCAACCTCCAGCACTTGGCCGAAGTTCTCGTGCCCGGTGATCAGAAAGTCGTCGCCGTCCGGCGCCTTGCCGTACAGCGCCTCGTTGATCTCGCGATCGGTACCGTCGACGCCGACGCGAATCACCTTCACCAGTACGCCCGCGCCATCGGCGACATCCGCTACCTTCGGTTCCGGCACATCTGTGCGAAGATGGATCGAGTTCGCCTTGCCGGCATGCACAGCGATCGCCTTCATGCGTTTGTCTCCTTCGATGTGCTGCAAAACCTCGCACCTCTGGTCATCCCGCTCGATGCCGACGCCGGATGACGCGTCGCAGCGCGAGCTACATGGGATTCTAGTGCGGGCAGATGTGAAGATCGTTACGAGTCGATCGCGGTAGCGCTGTAGCCCGGTCCGACACGAGCCAAAGTGCCAAACGATTACATAACGCGCGTGCTGAGATCATCGGAATGCGCAGGGCACGGCGCAGCTCTTGGAGGTTCAGGGTGTCCCGAAGACTCTCCCTCATTTCATATCTGCATCCGGGTACGCGCGAGCGGACACAGTGAAATGAGATGAGGAAGTTGGATAACGCCGGGGATCGATCCTCGTCACGATGGCAAAGAGGCATCAGGACCGCAGCCATGGTCCGAGAAACATGAGGATCGCGACGTGTCGCTCGGAGCCCGCAGGCAAACTCACCCGCGAATAGCCAAGGCTGTTACAAACGATCACTCAATCAAATCTGCGACGCACGGTCGCGCGCAGCGAAAAAGTGCGGCACAGCAGCGAGATTGCGCGGCTCGCGTTGTATTCTGTCTCGGCGCACCAACCGCTCACGACCTAGGATCGCATGACGACGAATAAGCAAGAAGACGCGCACGCGACGACGGAACCCGCCCCGAACGACGCGGCGATCCTCGTCGCGCTCCGCGCTGGCGACGAGGCTACGTTTACCGATCTCGTCGCCATGTACTCCGGTGCGATGCTGCGCGTCGCGCGCATGTACGTGCACAATGCCGCCTCCGCCGAGGAGGTCGTGCAGGACGCATGGCTCGGACTGCTTCAGGCGCTCGATCGCTTCGAAGGGCGCTCGTCGCTCAAGACCTACCTGTTTCGCATCGTCGTCAATTGCGCGAAGACGCGCGCCCGCAAGGATGCCCGTACCATCCCCTTTTCCGCCGCCTTCGAGCCGGACGACGATCAGGGTGGCGCAAGCGTGCCGCCCGAGCGGTTCCAGCGGGACGGAGCCGCCGCCGGCAGCTGGTCGACACCGCCGAAGAGTTGGGCCGAGACGCCCGAACGGAGTCTGCTCTCCTCAGAGACGCGCCGCATCGTCGAGGATGCCGTGGATTCGCTTCCCGCTAATCAACGCGAGGTGATCACCCTGCGCGACATCGAAGGATGGGATGCCGCGGACGTTTGTAACGCGCTCGGCCTATCCGAGACCAATCAACGGGTGTTGCTGCACCGCGCACGGGCGAAGGTGCGCCTCGCGCTGGAGCAGTATTTCGATGGACAGAGGTAGCGCGTGACAAACCAGGTGGACATCACGTGCAGAGAGGTCGTCGAGCTGGTCACCGACTACATCGAGGGCGCGCTCCCAGCGCCCGATCGTGCGCGATTCGAGCGGCACATCGGCGCCTGCGACGGCTGCGACACATATCTTGCCCAGATTCGTGAGACGATTCGGATGGCGGGAACGTTGAGCGAGGAGTCGCTCACGCCAGCCGCTCGAGGTGCGCTCGTCGCTGCGTTTCGCACGTGGAAGGGAGGGTAAGGTTGGCGATCGTGGCCTGTAGTTCGTAGTAGTCCGCTGTTTCGCGGAGTACCGCGACCCGCCGGCCAGAATATTGCCCATGGTTAGCATTTTGTGAATTGGAACTTCGCACATGGATCTTGAACTGCGCGGCAAGGCGGCGCTCGTAACCGGTGCTTCCCGCGGCATCGGTCATGCGATCGCGCTCGCGCTCGCCGCAGAGGGCTGCAACGTCGCCCTCGTCGCCCGCGGCGCCGACGCGCTTGCGAAGGCGGAGCGAGAGGTGATGGATCGCGGCGTGCGCACCGCCGCGATCGTCGCCGACGTGACGGTGCTCGCAGATGTAGGACGCATGGTGCGCGAGACCGCGACGGCGTTCGGCCGTATCGACATCCTCGTCAACAACGCCGGCGGTTCGTTCCCCGACGACGACGAGGGATGGACGAAGGCCTACGCGACGAACATCGAGGCCGCCGTCCGCGCCACGCGGTTCGCCGTCCCGCACATGCGCGCGCAGGGCGGCGGCGCAGTCGTCCATATTGCCTCTATCTTTGGTCGCGAGGCGGGCGGCGGCGCTCCCTACAACGCGATGAAAGCCGCGATGATCAGCCACGCCAAGCAATCGGCGCTCGCGCTGGCGAAGGACAACATCCGCGTGAACTCGGTCGCCCCCGGCTCGATCCAGTTCCCCGGGGGATCGTGGGATCGCCGCGTGCAAGCCGATCCGGCCGCCATGGCCGCGTTCGTCGAGAACAACATCGCGATGGGCCGCTTCGGCAGGCGCGAGGAGGTCGCCGACGTCGTCGCGTTCCTCTGCTCGCCGCGCGCCAGCTGGGTCACCGGCGCCTGCATCAACGTCGACGGCGGCCAGTCCAAGAGCAACATCTGATTCAGTCGGAGGTTTGCCCGCGGCGTGCGGCTGCCAGGCGATTACAGGCGGCAAGCACGACGGCTCGCTTCTGCCCAGCGCTCCTATGGAAAGGAAGTCCCGGCTCTTGTCATCCTGAGCGTCAGCGAAGGATCTTGTTTCGGCCTAACCCATGCTCTTCTCAACGGCGACGGCACGCACGGACGAGACCGGTGTTTCAAATGAGACCCACGGCTTGGGGTGACGAACGCTCGGAACGGCAGTTCATACGAATAGGACGGATCCGTTGTTTGTCATCCTGAGCGCCAGCGAAGGATGTCGGCAACGGAATGACGCGGCGGCGCATCATCATCACAAGCGAGATCCTACTCACCCAGCACGTCAAGCCACTGATCGATCGAGCGTGCGAAGCGCGGCAGTTCCGAGACATTCCGCCGGATCACGTTCTCGCCCGCACGCCGATCGGTCTCATCGCGACGGAGCTCTCCCAGCGCGCGGCGCACGTTGAAACGAACCCACGCGAGCCGCTGTCGAAACGTCTCGGCGAGATCAGTGTGTCCGAAATGCCCCGCAATCCCGTTGTTGCGCCGGTACGCCTCGACGACCGCGCGGGCGACGAACGGATCGGGATCGCCGAGATGCAGGCCAGCCCAGACGAGTGCCTGGTTCGCTAGATCATGCCGGGGGTTGACCGGGCCCGCCGTGTCCCAATCGACGAGCAGCAGGTCGCCTTCCGCCGTTCGCAG
>JBBSDV010000122.1:0-10266 GCA_038240335.1 Dehalococcoidia bacterium | reverse complement strand
CATGCCGGCATCAGGATCGACGCCGACGACCTCCTGGAACAGCGGCGCCAGCATAAGCGCAATGATGCCCGGTCCGCAGCCGACGTCGATCATCCTGCCCCGGCCGTCCAGCTGGAGAGCGCGCGCGAGCGCCTCGCCGATCCCCGGCGCGTAAGGCAAGCGGCCGCGGGCGTAGTACGGCGCGCTGCCGGCGAAGAGTGTCTCATCCCAGGCCCAGTCGTCGGTCATCGCGACTCCATCGGCATGCCCTTGTGCAGTCGAACGCACCGACTTCCTGCCCGACCTCGGATGCAGCGGCACGACGCGGAGTGTACCGGCTATGGGCGCGACCCAGGCCTCAGGCCATGATGGTGACACGGCCGCACAACACGCTGAAACGAAACGCGGGCCTCCGCCGTCATCGCTGACAGCGGCGGCCCGCGCGTGGCGGGGTTCGTGCGGGGCGATGTACTCCGCGGCTACGACGCGACGACGCCGACGCCCTCGCTCTCGGTCGGCGGGACGATGTCGTCCTCGGTCGGATCGGAGCCGGGGATGGCGAGCATGTAGCCGATGCCCTGGAACGTCTTGATCATCGTCGGGTTCGACGGATCCTCTTCCAGCTTCTTCCGCAGGCGCGACACCCAGACGCGAAGGTACTGCAGGTCGCCGCGGTATTCCGGCCCCCAGACGCGCGCCAGCAACTCAGCGTTCAGCATGATCCTGCCCGGGTTAGCAGCGAGGTTCTGCAGCAACATCCACTCGGTCCGGGTGAGCACGACCGGCACACCGTCGCGCTCGACGGTACGGCGGTGGACGTCGATCTTGATGTTGCCGGCGACGACCTCCTGCTCGGTGCCCGGCGCGCCGACCGCGCGGCGCAGCACGGCGCGCACGCGCGCGCTCAGCTCTTCGGGGCTAAATGGCTTTCCTAGGTAATCGTCGGCGCCGAGCTCGAGGCCCTTTACCTTGTCGTTGTCGCTATCGCGGCCCGTGAGCATGATCACGGGGATGTTCGTGCGGTCGCGAAGGTGACGCATCACCTCGTGGCCGCTCATGTCCGGCATCGTCACGTCAAGCAGCGCGATATCCGGGCGGTGCTCCTCTTCCATGCGGATGCCCTCGGCTCCGCTTTCGGCGGTGATGACGCGGAATCCCTGCGTCGAGAGCTCGAGCTTGATCAGTTTGAGGATTCCCGGCTCATCATCGATAGCGAGTACCAGCGGTTCGACGGACATGCCAACTCTCCTACTGATGCCGCGGCCCCCGCCTGCGACAGCAAGATGATGCGCGATCGCGAGTGCCTTCCAGACGACCAACGACGGTTAGAGATGTTGCAAAATGCTCGCAGCCCCGCTTGAGTGATTGACTTTTGTCATCCACTTCGGGTCCTCGATAACAATTGGCGTGCGCCCGAACAGGCCGGTGGTCACGATTTCCGGCGGCGGAAGCGCGCGAGCACAGCGTCATCGGCCGCGAAATCGACCCAATTCGGGTTCACGCGCTCGGGCGGGTGAGCCCGCTCCCAGTTGATGGCGCGCCGGATGCCGTCATCGTGGGAGACGCGCTCGGCGTACCCCAGCTCGGTACGGATGCGCGTGCTGTCAACTACCATGTCCTGCGCGACGTTGTTGGCGTCCTGCGGGTGCGCCGGCATATCGTCCTCAGGCACGGCCACGATCTCGCCGTCCCAGCCCGCCATGCGGGCGACGTCGCGGAGCCACTCCTCCTGCGTCGGCGTGTAGGGCTCGGCGACGTTATAGATGCGGCCCGCCGCGCGCTCATCGGTAGCGACGAGAGCGATCGCGTCCGCGACGTTGCCGGCGTAGGCGCGCGACCACCGCCAGCGCATCCGGTTCTGCTGCACGAGAATGGCGGGGCGGCCGGCATCCATCCGAGACAGCTCGATGAACAGTCGATGCTGTGGATCGCGCTCACCGTGGACCGCCGGCAGGCGCAGCACGGTGCCCGCGATATCGGAGGACGACATGACAGTACGCTCCACCGGGATCTTGTCATAGTCATCAAGTTCGCCGTGGCGTTCGCCGTGATAGGGGTAGAGCTTCTCGCGTAGCGGTGAGTCCTCGACGAGCGGCATCGGCTCGATCGGGCCCGGCTCGCTGCGGTGCAGGCGGCCGTAGGCGCGATACACATCGGCGCTGCTGATTGCGACGATCCGATGCGTGATGCCGGCGAGCACACGCATCGCTGATACGGCAGCGTTCTCAGTCATCGGCGCCATATCGATCACGACGTCGGGCGCGGCGTCCCGGAAGTCCGTCGTGAAGGCATCGAGGTTCGCGCGATCGCCGTGGATGTGCGCGGTGCGGGGCAGATCCGACTGCTCCGTCTCGCCACGATGGAAGATCGTGACGTCGTGCGATGCCTCGCGCAGCCGAGCGACGACAGCCGGGCCAATGAAGTTCGTCCCGCCGAGGATCAGCACGCGCATGTCAATGGCTCGTTCGCATTTCGTCGTTGGTAGTGGACGGTCCTCGTTCGCACGAGGTGCTGTCCTTCATGATGCTACCGGAGGGGCAACCAGAAGGAGCGCTCGATGCGCTCCTTTTGGTTGTTATTCAATTCGTGTGCGCACGTGCTAGTAGCGGCGTCCGCCCCCGCCACCACCGCCCCGGCTGCCGCCGGATCCGCCGTCGCTCGGGGCGCGCTGCTGGAAGCAATCGCGGCAGTACACGGGCCGGTCGCCGCGCGGCTGGAACGGCACTTCGGTCTCGCGGTTGCAACCGGCGCAGACGGCCGGGAACATCTGGCGTGGGCCGGATGAGTAGCTGCCGCCACCACCGCCGCCGTATCCACCGCCGCCGCCCTCATCGCCGCGAGCGGCCTTGCGCGCGCGTCGGCAATCCGGGCAGCGCTTTGGCTCATTGGTGAAGCCGCGGCTCGCGTGGAACTCCTGATCAGCGACGGAATACGTGAACTCGGCTCCGCAGTCGACGCACGCTAGGGACTTGTCGGCGTAAGGCACCAGACGACCTCCTGTGAACGGTTTCCTTGTCGTCGGGGCGGAGCAAGCGTACGGCGCTTTGCGGCGGACGTGGACGGGAAACTGACTCTTAGACCCGCGTACAGTATCACGCTTCGTAACAACCTTGCAACGATTGAGGAGGATCATTTGCGATGTTTCTTGCCCAGGCCCTAACTTACGCGAATGCCGCCACCACCTCGTCGTTGATCCGCTGGTAGACGTCGCGCTTCCAGGGTCCCTGGCTCATCAGGATCACCTGTGTCACGCCGACCTTTGCGTACTCCTCGATGATGCCGCGGACGTGCTCGGCAGAGCCGATCGGCAGCACGCGCTTCGCTTCATCGAGCGGCATGCCCGCGCCGAACATGCCGGCGAGGCGGTCGATCAGCCCCTGGTTTTCGGAGACGATGACGCTCGTCGCGACGGTCTTCTCGATCTCGTTCGGGTCACGACCCGCGTCGCGGCAGTGACGTTCCAGCACGGCGATCTTCTTGCGCACGGCGTCGGGCGTGCCGAACACGTTCATCACGTCGCCGTATCGGGCGACGGTGCGCAATGTCCGCTGCTCGCCGCCGCCGCCGATCATGATCGGCGGGTGCGGCTTCTGAACGCATTTCGGCACGAATACGGCGTCGTGCAGGGAGTAGTACGCGCCGTCGAAGCTCACCCGCTCGTCGCCGCTGTCGAACAGCAGGCGGATCAGTTGAATCGCTTCCTCCAGCCGATCTTGCCGCTCCTTTATCGGCGGAAACGGAATGCCGTACATCCGGTGCTCCGCCTCGTGCCACGAAGCGCCGATCGCGAACTCGAGCCGCCCGTCGCTGATGTGGTCGATCGTTGCCGCCATCTTCGCCAGCACCGCGGGCTCGCGGTAGGTGACGCCGGTGACGAGACAACCGAGACGGATGCGGTCGGTCATGGCCGCTAGCGCTGCGAGCGCGCTCCAACCCTCGAAGCAATTCGCGTTCGCGTCCTGGCCTGGCCCCGGGGGCACGAAATGGTCGAATGTCCATGCGCTATAGAACTTCGTGTCGCGGTCGAGAAACGTCCACATATCCTCGATCTCGCGCCACGAGACATTGTTCAGGCTGGTCTGAATGCCGAACCGCATCTTGGTCACGTTCCACCTCCTTCACCGAAGCTCACCAATCGTCCAGTTTCACACAGAACGGCCTTGCAGACGATCAGCCGGCTGATGACCTACGACCGTCGCTCCAACATGCTGCCTTCAGCGGCGCAGCCTCGCCGCGTTGTCATGCTGAGCCTGCGAAGAATCTTGTTCGAACGGCCGCCCCGCATCCGGCCCGAGCCCTCGTGCTTCGTCCGAGCAGCATCCGTTGCCGCCGAATAAGATCCTTCACTCCGTTCAGGATGACAAGCAGTTAGGATCACGAGCAGCGGGTTCGGCCAGTGGCCACCGAGTCCACCTCGGTGGCTGTCATTCTGAGCCTGCGAAGAATCTTGTTCGAACCGCCGCCCCGTATCCGGCCGAGCCATCGTGTTCGTTCGAGCAGCATCCGTTGCGGCCGAATAAGATCCTTCACTCCGTTCAGGATGACAAGCAGTCAGGATCACAAGCAGCGGGTTCGGCCAGTGGCCTCGCCGCTGCCCGCGTCGTCACGCATTACAATGCCCGCGAGTGGAGACGGAGTCTATGTCGGGAGGGCGAGATGATCATCATTACTGGCAGCATCACGGCATCCCCTGATACGATCGCCGAACTCCGAACGATCAGTCTCGAGCACGTGCATCGCTCGCGCCTCGAACCCGGGTGCTTGTCACACGACGTGCACATCGATGTGGAGAACGAACTGCGGCTCGTGTTCGTCGAGACCTGGCGCGACCGCGAGGCCGTCGCCACGCACTTCGCCGAGCACGCATCCGGTGCATTCGTGCGCGCAGCTCGCACGCTCGCGGCGGAGGCCACCGCGATTCGCATCTACGACGCCGAGCTAATCGATATCTAGATGATGCCGTTACCGTGAGGTCGCTTCGAGCCTGCGGATTCCGACCGGACGTTTCCGGATGGCGGAAGTGCGCAAGCGGATCCCGGAGGACGCGATGGCCATCGAACAATCTCTCATCGACGCGGACTATTGTTACATCACGACGATCGGGCGCGTGACGGGGAAGCCGCACACCGTCGAGATCTGGTTCGCGCTCGCCGGCGCGGCGCTGTATGTGCTCGCGGGCGGCGGCGAGGGCGCCGATTTCGTCCGCAACGCACGGAAGGCGCCCTCCGTCGCTGTGCGGATCCAAACCACGCAGTTTCGGGGCAACACGCGTTCCGTCGCTGACGACGCCGAGGACGCGCGAGCGCGGGAGATGCTCCTTCAGAAGTACACCGCGCGCGGCAACAGCGACCTCGAAGGCTGGGTGCGCGACGCCCTGCCGCTCGCCTTCGACCTCACCCCCGCAAACCCGTAGTGAGCCGTGTGGGCGTCCGTGGGCTCGGCGGCATCGCGAGCCTGCGGACAACCGTGGGCCGAAGCCTCCGTGCCGATCGATATCTTCGCAGACCGTTGTGTGGACAATGAGCGACGCCCGCGCACTAACGCGGGCTTGAGAGGCCTTCTAAGGAACGGTGTGGACGCGCCGTCGGCTAGTTGTACAATCCGTGTTCGGCGATATACGCAACGACAGCGTCGGGTGTGACGTAGCGAACGCTGGCGCCCGCTCGCACGCGGTCACGAATCTCCGTCGAGGAGATCTCGATACGAGGCATCGCGAACAGTTCGACACGAGCGCTCAGTCCGGCGATCCCGAGCGCATCCGGATCCAGTGGTTGCCCGTCGCGCGGCGCGACGGCGAGCGTCGCATGCTGGACGATCCGCTCCGGCGCGTGCCAGTTCGGCAGGTCGGCCAGCGCATCCGCTCCGATGATGAAGTAGAACTCGTCATCGAGACGCTCGGCGGCCAGCGCTTGCAACGTGTCAGCCGTGTACGTCGGCCCCTCGCGCCGCAGTTCGATGTCGCTGATACCAAAGCGGTCGTTGCCGGCGATCGCGGCCCCGAGCATCGCCAGCCGATGGGCAGCGGGCGTGATCTCAAGGTGGCTCTTGCGCCACGGCTGCCCGGCCGGGATGAACAACACGAGATCCAGCGCCAGGTGCGCGCGAGCCCGCTCGGCGAGCAAGAGGTGCCCGATGTGCACCGGATCGAACGTGCCGCCGAGGATGCCTACTCGCATGGAAGCGAGGAGCCGGAAACGAGCAGCGAGATGGTTCGAGATGGATATTCAGTGCGGCAGCGCGAAGCGCCGGCAGATCGCATCCAACATCTACCCACGACCACTCCACGGCAGCCCATCAGTCTTCCCACCGGAGCTCCACGGTGCCGAAGCGGACGGTATCGCCTTCACGAACGCCGGCGCGACGGAGCGCGTTGACGACGCCCATGCGGGCGAGCCGGCGGATCGCCTCGGCGCGAGAGGCGTCCGATTGCAGTGCCAGCATCTCGACCAGAATCACGGGCTGGTCACCGGTGACCCGCCACGCCTCGCCCTCGCGCTCGATCGCGAAGCGCGGCCCGCGCTGCTCCGGGCGCAGCACCTCGAGTTCGGAGTCCGTCGCCGGTATCGGCTCATCCTCGCGAATACGCTGCAGGCGCTCGAACGCCATCCGCGCAAGCTCCGGCGTACCGATGCGGCCGGCGGCCGACATAAAGGCGCAATCGCGTCCGAGCGATGCGGCGAGCGCGACGAGTTCCTGCCGCCGCTCCTCCGCTTCCGGCACATCCATCTTGTTAAAGGCGATGATTTGCGGCCGGGTCCCGAGATCGGTGACGTAGGAGTGCAGTTCGTTGTCGATAACAGCGATGTCGTGTGCCGGGTCTGGCTGCGACGCATCGACGACGTGAATCAGCAGTCGCGTCCGTTCGATGTGACGGAGGAACTCCAGTCCGAGGCCAGCCCCCTCGTGCGCTCCCTCGATCAGCCCGGGGATGTCGGCCATGACGTACGACTCGTACCCGACCTCGACGACGCCGAGATTCGGTTCGAGCGTCGTGAACGGATAGTCGGCAATCTTAGGAGTAGCCCGGGAGACGGCGGCGAGCAGGGTCGATTTGCCGGCGTTCGGCAGGCCGACGAGGCCGACGTCCGAAAGGAGCTTCAGCTCGAGGTCGACCCGCAGGTCCTCACCGCGCTGCCCCGTCTCGGAGATGTACGGCGCCTGGTTGCTGGGCGTGGCGAAGTGTTGATTGCCGCGGCCACCCTTGCCGCCGTGGGCGATGGTTATCCGCTCGCCCTCGAGCGTCAGATCGCCGATGATCTCGCCGGTGTCGGCGCGGCGAGCGATCGTGCCTGGGGGCACCGGCAGGATCAAGTCTGCTCCGTTCCGCCCGTGCTTCTTCTTCGAAGCGCCGTTGCCGCCCCGATCGGCCCGATACAGCCGCTGATAGCGAAACTTGCCGAGGCCGTTCACCGCCGGGTCGGCAACGAGGATGACGTCCGCGCCGCGGCCGCCATCGCCTCCGTCAGGTCCGCCTCGGGGTACAAATTTCTCGCGGTGGAAGCTGATGAGCCCGTGCCCACCATCTCCGCCCTTTACCTGGACCTGTGCGTGATCGATCAAAGCGGTGTCCTCATCGGGGTTTTCGTGTCCATTATAAAGGTGTGGGATACGTGGAAATTCTGGGAATTGAAGCTACGAGAGATGTTAAGAATGCCGGGAAAGCTTCGATATGTTAAGCGATGCGCGGTTTTTGCTTGACGCGTCGGGTATGATAGCCCTCGTGTGAGTTGCAAAGCCGCACAGGCGCCGCCACGGTGAGATGTTGGTAGCGTATCGGGAAGCCGGCGATTGGTTGCGCCGGGAGCAGGAGGCAGGGAGCATCAGGGGCACGCTCAGCCCGCGCTCGTTCAGGGACTCGAGAGCGCGATTCCATCCCGGCAGAACGTCGATTCACTCCGAGCGCCTCGGCGTTCGGAAGAAGCACAGGCCTTACACCCACGGCCTCGTGCTCATCTTCATCTCTCTTGCGGTTGGTTATGCTACGTTTGCGGGCGGTGCCTTCGGTGCCCGGTCCCACGCGTTCGCCGCGCCGATCACCGGACTCTCCCTGCCGGGAGTGAGTGCGAGCGTCCAGCCGAGCGACGAGCTCCTCGTTCGCGGCAATCTGATCAACAAGACGCTGCGGCAAGATCCGGCGCCGACAAAGTCGCCCCAGGACAGCGCGAAGCTCGTCTCCACTGAGCGCTCCGCGGCGCCGACCGCCCAGCCGGCAGTAGCTGCGCAAGAGGATGCGGTGGTGCGCGCGGCATCCGTCGCCCCGACACCGGACACCGACCCGTTCCACATCTATCGCGTCCAGGATGGCGACACGGTGGGCTCGATCGCGACGAAGTTCCACATCAGCTCGAAGTACATCCTCGCTAACAACGCGGAGATCCGCGACTCGGACTTCCTCAAGCTCGACCAGTCGATCATCGTGCCGGCGTCGGACGGCATCCTGCACCAGGTGCGTCTCGGCCAGACCCTGAGCGAGATCGCTGGGATGTACCAGGTGACGGACGAAGCGATCACGGGCTACAGTGGCAACCACATCGCGAAAGCGGACGACATCACCGAGCGGCAGATGATCTTCGTTCCAAATGGCGCCGTGCCGACGTTTAATCCCGTCGGCCAGACCGCGCCATCGCCAACCGGCACGCCGACGGTCGCGGCGACGCCCGGCAACGGCGATAGCGCCGACGCCAGTTCGACGCCGAGCGACACGCCGACAGCCACGAGTACCAGCGACAGCAGCGGCTCCGGTAGCATCGTTGGCGGCGGCGAGTCATCCGGACACGGTCTGATCTGGCCCGTCGTGGGTCCGATCTCCAGCTATTACGGCCCGTCGCACCCGCTGGGCATCGACGTCGATGGATACAACCTCACCGGCGCCCCGATCGCTGCGGCGACGAGCGGCACCGTGGTCTTCGCCGGCGGCAACTCGTGCTGTTCCTACGGGCTCTATGTGGTCGTCATGAGTCCGGGCGGCATCGAGACGCTGTATGGGCACCTGAGCGTGATCTCGGTATCGCAGGGCGAAACGGTGTCGCGCGGCGAGCAGCTAGGGATCATCGGCAACACCGGCTACTCGACAGGCACGCACCTACACTTCGAGGTGATCGACAACGGCACCCGAGAGAATCCGATCTCGTATCTGCCGTAAGTTAGTTTGCCGCTCGTAGTTCGTTGTTTCTAGTTCTGGGTGGCGCGTTCGGCAGAATGAAGCGGGAGCTACTCCTGCTTCTTTTTTTTGATCTGTCTCCGATGCGCGAGAGCGGAGACGGAGTGCGGCGCGGAAATGGACCACGCCGCTGAACCGACTCCTGTCCGAGACCGGCTCATGTGGCGTGCTCGGGCTCCAAACCCGGGGTGCTCGGACGCTAGGAGGGCACGAGCCGCTCGAGCTTCGATGTCAGCTCTTCGAATGCGAACGGTTTCGCGAGACAATCATCGGCGTCGAGCTCGCGGCAGGCGGCCTTCGCGTTGTTGGCGGAGACGACGATGACGGGCGTGGTATAGCCCATTCGCCGCAACTCGCGGTAGAAACTGCGTCCATCGAGCACAGGCATCTCGAGGTCGAGCACGATGACGGCCGGAGACTTCGACTCGACCTGCTCGAGGCCGAGCTGGCCGTTCAGCGCCGTCGTTACGTCAAAGCCGGCCGAGCGAAGAGTGAGCGACATCATCCGGCTAATCGCTGGATCGTCATCAATTACTAGAACAGTCGTCATGGCATCTCCGCCCGCCGCCGCCGCCTCGATGACTCTAGCATGACCGGCATTGGGCTCGTGACTGGTTGAACGTTTCGATTTCATTGCAGAAACATACTCGGTTCACTTTCGATCTATGAAGGTATCCCGTATATGTCTCGTCTGTTCGGTGGCCCCGGTTGAGTGGCCACCCCTGTTCCAGCTGTTAAGCGATCGCCGGCTTCCACCTGCTCTATCGCGTGCGCCGTTGCCGGTCCCACACCGAACCTATGTTGCAGCCGCCGGATCCAGATGCGCAAGAACGCGACGTCATCGCGATACTCCGCGCCCCAGGTGCGAACGAGCAGCTCCCAGGACGGTACAACGACGCCCAGCGTCGCCGCGCGTGCCGAAAGCAAACGCCACTCGGTGGGCGAGAGTTGTATTTGGCGGTTACGGGGACCCGATGCGGACGACGGCAGGTCTTCGTGATGGTTGACCGATGAGGCGGGACGCGCGTACCTGTGCCTGGGGCAGGCGGGCGGCAGACGGCAGGGCAAGGCTCGTGCAGCCGCCAAGATCCGGCAGGGCGCCCCGCCTCGATCGATCTGCTCGCGCT
>JBBSDV010000121.1:0-10267 GCA_038240335.1 Dehalococcoidia bacterium | reverse complement strand
TCGGTCGGCGATCCGGCGGCGATCGATGGCGTCGTAGAGGCGCAACAGCGCGACGGCTACGACTTCATCAAGATCTACAACCTGCTCTCGCTCGAGGTTTTCGACGCGTTAATGGCGTCGTCGAAGCGCCGCGGTATGCCGGTCGCTGGCCACCTGCCGTATCGCGTGACGCTCGAGCACGCGCTTCGCAGCGGGATGGCATCGGTCGAGCATATGCACCGCTTCCTCGAAGCGATCCAGCGCGACGATTCGCCGCTTGCGGGCCACGTCACGGACGGCGCGTCGTTGATCGCCCTCGCCGACCACTGCGACGAGTCGAAGGTCCCGGCGGTCGCGGCAATGGTGCGCGACAGTGGCGGCGCGATCTGCCCGACGCTCGTCGTCAGCGACCGGATGTCGCGGTTCGACCACTTCGAGGAACTGCTCCGAGCGCCGGAGATCGCATATGTGCCGCCATCCGTCGTCGCGGGCTGGGATCCCGGCAAGGATCCGCGGTTTGCCAACCAAAGTGCGGATGGATACGCGAGGTTGCGCGCAGCGTCGCGCATCGCATCGCGAATCGTGCCGACGTTGGTTGCGGCGGGGGCGCGCGTGCTGCTCGGCACGGACGAGACGAATCCGTTTACGGTGCCCGGATTCTCGGTGCACGAGGAGTTGCGGCTCTTCACAGAGGCGGGCGTCTCGCCGTACGACGCGATCCGTGCCGGGACTTCGGCCGCGGCCGAATTTCTCGGCGCGAGCGATGAGTCCGGCAGCGTGCGAGAAGGTCTCCGCGCCGACCTGATCCTGCTCGATGCGAATCCGCTCGATGGTGTGGCGACGATCGCGCAACCCGCCGGGGTTGTCACGCGAGGCCGGTGGCTACCGGCCCACGAGCTTGCCGCTATGCTCGCCGAGGTGCGCGCGAAGTACGCTGCGATGGCGAGCTAGTGGAGCGCTTCTAAGGCTCCTTTACTATGGTGACGAGAATCGATCGTCGGCGTTGTCCAACTTCTTCGTCGTCCGCCAAATTGCGAAATGCAAAAGAAGGAGGTTGGCGTCCCCACCAACCTCCTTCGTTCGCACTAGTCAGTGCTCCGCGCCGCCGTTACTGCCGCGAGCGGTTGAGCAGCGTTGCGCCGGCCATGCCCGCTGCTGCGAGCGCGAGGATCACGGCGGCGAGGAAGTAGCTCGAGCGATCGCTCGCCGAACCGTTTCCGGCACGCGGCAGACCCGTTGCGCCGCGGGCGATCGGCGGCGCGGCCGATGCCGCGAGCACGGTCCGCGTCGCAACAGCAGCGCCCGTCGACGGAATCGCCGTCGTGCCGAGCACGGTCCGCGTGACGGCGGGAGTCGTCGTCACCGTCGTGGTGGACGGGGTAGTGGTCGTCGTCGGCGTCGTCGTGCGCGTCCGTGTCACGGTGGCCGTGGTTGAGCTCGTCGCCGACCCTGTGGCGGTTGCCGAACCCGTGGCGGTCGCAGTCATCGTGGGGGTCATCGAGCTGCTGGCGGTCGCCGAGCCAACGGGGCTAGCGGTGGCGACCTCCACCGTCGACGTCGCCGTGCCGGTGGTGACGGTGTTCGTCCCGACGGCGGTCGTCGTCGCTGTTTCCGTCGTGCTCACGGACGTCGGCGTCGAGGTGAGAACCGAGGTCGGCGTCATCGAAGCGCCGCCCGTCGACGTGTTCGTCGCTGTCGGCACCGATGTCGTGGTCGTCGTGATGCTCGTGCCGGTTGCGAAGGGCGTCATCGTGCCGGCGCCGGGAGAGGCGGTGCCAACACCGACGGTGTTCGTTGCGCGGGGCGACTGCGTCGCTTCCGGAGAGGCAGTGCCGCTGGCAACAGCGGTTTGGGTAACGCTGCGCGTCGGCGTCGGCGTGAACGTATTCACGACGGTCGGCGTCCGCGTGACTGCGGTACGCGTCGAATGCGGGGTCCCCGTACTTTCTGGTGTCTCGCTCGCCTCTTCAGTTTCGGTCGAGCGCGCGGTGCGAGTGGCGTGCGGCGTGCGCGTCGCCTCTTCGGTTTCCGTCGCCTCTTCGGTTTCAGTCGACCGAGCCGTGCGCGTGGCGTGTGGCGTGTGCGTCGCCTCCTCAGTTTCGGTCGATCGCGCCGTACGGGTGGCGTGCGGTGTCCGCGTCGCCTCTTCGGTTTCGGTGGCCTCCCGCGTGCGTGTCGGCGTCGGGGTGTGCGTGTTGACCGCGGTCGGCGTGCTGGTGCGTGTCGAGCGCGGCGTGTGCGTCGCGACGATCTCGGTCTCCGTCGCGTGCGGCGAACGCGTCGATTGCGGCGACTGCGTGGCGCGCGGCGAGCGCGTCGCTTGCGGCGATTCGGTCGCTTCGTGCGTGCGTGTCGGCGTTGCGGTGTGCGTGTTGACCGCCGTCGGCGTGCTCGTGCGCGTCGGGCGCTGCGTGTGCGTTACGGCGATCTCGGTCTCTGTCGCGTGCGGCGAGCGCGTCGCGTGCGGCGATTGCGTCGCCTGCGCCGTGTGTGTCACCTCGCGCGTCTGCGTGGCGTGCGGCGAGCGCGTCGCTTGCGGCGATTCGGTCGCTTCCCGCGTACGTGTCGGCGTCGCGGTGTGCGTGTTGACCGCCGTCGGCGTGCTTGTGCGCGTCGGGCGCGGCGTGTGCGTTACAGCGATCTCGGTCTCTGTCGCGTGCGGCGAACGCGTCGCGTGCGGCGATTGCGTCGCCTGGGCCGTCCGAGTGGCCTGGCGCGTCTGTGTTGCTTCGCGGGTCTGTGTCGCCTCACGAGTCGGCGTCGGGGTGTGCGTGTTGACCGCGGTCGGCGTGCTGGTGCGCGTCGAGCGCGGCGTCCGTGTATCGGCGTGCAACGTTGGCGACGCGTGCGGCGATTGCGTCGCCTGCACCGTGTGCGTCACCTCTCGCGTCTGCGTCGCATGCGGCGATTGTGTCGCCTGGGCCGTCCGAGTGGCCTGGCGCGTCTGCGTCGCTTCGCGGGTCTGCGTCACTGACGGCGTACTGGTGAACGTCGGTACCGAGGTATTGGTCGGCGAGATCGTGCGCGTGGCCGTTCGCACGGCCGTCGGCGTCGTCGCCACAGGGGTCGCGGTGACGCCGCTTACCGTCGTCGTTGCCTGTGGGGAGCGCGTCGTCTGCGGCGAGCGTGTCGCCACGATCGTTTGTGTCGAGTCGGCGGTGCGCGTGCCCGGCACCTGGGTCATCGTGCGCGTCGGGACCGGTGTGTTGGTCGCCTCCTGCACCTGCGTCGGCGTGTGCGTCGGCCGCGGGGGGGTCTGGGTGGCCGTACGCGTGGGCGTATTGGTCGCAGTGCTCGTCGCGACGGGCGTGTTGGTCGCGGCGCCGCCGGGGCAGAAGAGGCTCGGCGACTTCGTGTTGAAGTTCGAGTCAACGCGATAGTGCGGGCCGGTGAAGTTCGAAAGGTCGAACTGGTACGCGATCGGGCTCGCGCCGCTCGTGAAGGTCAGTGGCGTGACGTTCGGATCCGGGAAGAACTTGCCGCTGTTGTCCTCCGCCTTCGTCATCAGCGTCAGCGTCAGCCCGCCGGCGGGAATCGTGCCGGTGAAGAAGACCGAACCGCTGCCGTTGCAGTTCGCGGTGATTGCGGTGACAGCGAAGTGTTCCTCCCCGCCGGCGTTGCCCTGGCTGTTCTGCGCGCTGGCCATCGTCGTCGCAAGCGACCAGACCAGCGCGATGCCGATCAGCGCAGCCAGGACGGGCGCGACCGTCTTTATGGGCAATCGATCTCGCATACTCAAGACGTTCCTTCGTTCTTTCGCTCGCGGCAGATCAGCGCCGCCCCGCCCCAATCGCGTGTTACCAGGTGCCGAGAATGGGCTTGACGAACAGCACGTGTTGTCAAGCCCGATGAAGCGCAGTCTATGCGGATTCGGCGCCGAGGGAAGCGCAGTCTGAAGTCCCCAGCCATTGCAAATCTATGCAATTGACTGAGCTTGACAGGAATTTGAGCCTCGCGTAGCTCACACGGGTGAACGACGAGTGCGGCGCGATCGACACCGCGTGCGCCCGGTCGGCACCGTCATCCGTCGCGCCCGCGCCAACACGTCCGCCCCGCGTCGGGGACAGGCGGCGCCGTGTGCTGCGACCTGGGCGGACTCGGCGGAACCGATATGTTCCAGAGGACATAGCGCGTAACCGAACAGGGTGCTCTATACTCAGTCCCACCGGCGTTGTCCCGCGCGTTATGACGGCGTCGCACGGTCTCCGCACAAGCGGAGCCGTACACCCTGAAGGAGTCCCACCCCATGCTCAACGGCGCACTTAATGGCAAGATGCTCAACGTCCGGCTCAATGCCGCGACGACGGAGGTCGAACAGATCCCCGAAGAGATGTATCGCAAGTACCTCGGCGGCTACGGCATCGGCTCGCGGCTGATGTTCGACCGCATCCCCGCCGGCGCGGATCCGTTGGGTCCCGAGAACGTGCTCGGCCTTTTCCCCGGCCTGCTCACCGGCACGCCGTTCTTCGGCATTCGCTACCAGGCCGTCGGCAAGTCGCCGAAGACCGGCGGCTGGGGCGACGCCAACGCCGGCGGCGACTTCGGTCCGTACCTCAAGAACGCCGGCTGGGACGGCATCATGCTCTACGAGAAGTCGCCGAAGCCCGTCTACATCCACATCGACGACGACAAGGTCGAGATCAAGGACGCGGCCGACCTCTGGGGCATGCAGGCGATCGATGTCGAGATGAAGCTCAAGGAGCGGCACGGCAAGAAGGCCAGCGTTGCCTGCATCGGTCCCGCCGGCGAGAAGCTGTCGTTCATGGCGGGCATCTGCAACGAGCGCGGCCGGTTGGCAGCGCGCAGCGGCCTCGGCGCGGTGATGGGTTCGAAGAACGTGAAGGCGATCGTCGTCAACGCTTCGAAGAACATCATCGGCTCCAGCCCGGAGATTATGAAGCAGGTGCGGACGTCGCTCGACGAGTTCGCCAAGCCGATCACCAACTTCTTTCGCACCTACGGCACCACCGGCATCACCGGCCCGTCGGCGATGTCGGGCGACGCACCGGTCAAGAATTGGGGCGGGGTCGGCATGGTCGACTTCCCGCAGGCGATGGTGATGCTTGGCGACAACGTCAACAAGAAGATGGACAAGAAGTACGCGTGCTGGCACTGCCCCGTCGCCTGTGGCGGCGAGTCCTACGCCTGGGACGACATGGAGAACCAGGCAAAGGTGCGCATCGCGAAGCGCGAGACGCAGGGCAACGAGCTGAAGGCGGAGATGAGCGGCGCTGACGACGCGCGCAAGACGCAGATCGAGGCGGCGCTCAAAAAGATCGACGCCGACGACGCGTACGATCAGCAGATCAAGAACGACGCGCGCTTCCCGTACCCGCACCACACGCACCGCGCCGAGTACGAAACGATGACGGCGTTCGGCACGATGATGCTGAACAACGACATCAACGCACTGCACTTCGCGAACCACCTCTGCAACCAGTACGGCATCGACACGATCGCCGCCGGCGGCACGATCGCCTTCGCGATGGAATGCTTCGAGCAGGGGTTGATCACGAAGGAGGACACCGACGGCATCGACCTCCGCTGGGGCAACGCCGACGCGATCATCGCGGCGCTGCACAAGCTCGGCACGAAGGAAGGCGCGTTCGGCGAGCTCTTCGGCGACGGCGTGAAGGTGGCCGCGGCGAAGATCGGTCCGAAGTCGATCGAGTTCGCGATGGAGGTCGGCGGCGAGGAACTGCCGATGCACGACGCGAAGCTGCAGCCCGAGTACTACACGACGTACAAGCTCGATGCGACGCCGGCGCGCCACACGCAATACGAGGGCGCGGGCCGGCCGGCTTGGGGCTTCGGAAAGCCGCCGGCGGATCGCAAGCAGGCGACCGAGCGCGGCGCGGCGCACAAGGATTCATCGGAGTACATGCACATCGTCAATTCGACCGGCATGTGCCAGTTCATCATGATGGGCGCGCCGAACGACCGCATCCCAGAGTGGATCAACACCGAGACCGGCTGGGACACGACCCACGCCGAGCTGCGCGAGACGGGCGAGCGGATCGCCAACATGCGGATGGCGTTCAACATCCGCGAGGGCGACATCGTGACGAAGCGCCGCGTACCGGCGCGACTCTGGGGCGCAACGCCGATGGAGGCGGGACCGCACAAGGACATCTCGCTAGACACGCGGACGCTGGAGCAAGACTTCCTCGCCGCCTGCGACTGGGACGCCGAGACGGCGGCGCCGAGCAAGCGCAAGCTCGATGCCTTGGGACTCGAGGATGTCGCAGAGGCGATCGCGGCGCGATAGCGCGAGTTCGTCCTCCACAGTTCACAGTTCACAGTTCACAGTTCACAGTTCACAGTTCACAGTTCACAGTTCACAGTTCACAGTTCACAGTTCACAGTTCAGGTGATTATGAAGAGGGAGGCTCCGCAATTGGAGCCTCCCTCTCTTTCATGCGCCACCGACGACCGACGACCATCCCGAACAAATGATCATGCGCGTTGATCTATTGTCGCTTCTCGAACACTTGCGTATACTCGGCAACAAATGGTTACACAGGTGAGCGCTATGAAAGTTACGTGCCTCCAGGAGAACCTGGCGAAGGGCCTCGGCATCGTTAGTCGCGCGGTCGCGCTACGCAGCACGCTGCCGATTACGGCGAACGTGCTCCTCGCGACCGACCACGGCCGGATCAAGCTCGCGGCGACGAACCTTGACATCGCTCTGAGCTGCTGGATCGGCGGCCAGATCGAGGAGGAAGGGGCGATCACGGTGCCGGCGCGCCTGCTCGCCGACTTCGTGAACTCGCTGCCCGCCGACAAGATCTCGATGACCCTGGCGCCGCGGGCGAAGCAGATAAAGCTCGTCTGCGCGCGCAACGAAGCGACGATCGGTGGCATGGACGCCGACGACTTTCCGCCGATTCCCCCCGTCGAGGGCGACACGCTCGAGATTGACCCGCGGATGCTGCGCGAGGCGATCCAGCAGGTCGTCTTTTCGGCCGCAACGGACGACTCGCGGCCGGTGCTTACCGGCGTCGACCTGGTCGTCGATGGCGATCAGCTGACGCTTGCCGCCGCCGACGGCTTTCGGCTGGCGGTGCGCACACTGAAGCTCAAGAAGAAGGTCGGCGAGCGGCAGGAAGTCATCGTGCCGGCCAAGGCGCTGTCGGAACTGAACCGGCTGCTGCTCGACCAGGACGAACCCGTGGCGATGACGTTCAACGCGAGCAAGACGCAGGTGCTCTTCCGCCTCAAGGACGTCGAGCTTGTAGCGCAGTTGATCCAGGGCACGTTCCCCGACTACAGCCGGCTGATCCCGAAAGAGTGGGGCAGCCGCGCCGTCGTCGAGGTGCGCGACTTCCTGCAGGAAACCAAGATCGCCTCGATCTTCGCCCGCGACGGCAGCGGCATCGTGCGCATCACCTTCGAGAACGGCGAGGACGGCACGCCCGGCCACATGACCGTTGCGGCGCGCGCCGAGGAGATCGGCGACAACACGGGCGCGCTCGATGCGACGGTCGAAGGCGAGCCGGCGAAGATCGCCTTCAACGGCAAGTACCTGCAAGAGGTGCTGGCGGTGCTTGACGGCGGCCGCGTCGCGCTCGAGACCACCGGCCCGTCGCAGCCCGGCGTCATCCGACCCATCGACAACGACACGTACGTCCACGTCGTCATGCCGATGTTCGTGCAGTGGTAGGGTGTTGGGACGCGAAGCTGGACGTGAGAAGTGGGATCAGTCGCGAACACCGCTTGGTGGCAAGTCGACGATGATCGCGATATGAGCGCGACTTCGCAACAACAATTGGTGACAATGCAGAACGGGCGGCCCAAGTGGACCGCCCGTTCTTCTCGTCCCGTTGAGTACTGCGGCATGCCCGCGCTAGTCGTCAGCGGGGGGCTCGATCGGGGTCGTGATTAACGCGCGGCCGATCCAGAAGGCGATGTAGAGGCCGCCGAGGAAGCCTGCCGTCACCGGCAGTGCGAGGGCCATGTACGAGCGCCGCAGCACGCCCACGAGGAAGACCAAGCCGGTGATCGCGCTAATCGCGCAGATCATCATGCCGGCGGTGTGTGAGCGCTCTGCTCCCATGGATGTGCTCCTTGCGATGGGCCGGTCGGGTTCGGATCGTTATATCAGCGAGGTACCAGCGGTGCAAGCGAGAGTCGCGTCGCATAACGTGGGGATCTCGAGTTCAAGGCGAGGGCCGCAATGGGAGCAGTGAGTCGTTCGTGCCGATTCGCAGAGCGCACATCGTCACGATCTCGGCGTTCGACCTCCGATGCGAAAGCGGGAGTGCAGTCGCCGCAACGACTGCCGGGGCTTCGGGGGTGTCCCCCGAAACTTTTCTCATATCATCATCTGTTTCCGGGTACGCGCGAGCGGACACGGCGGATGAGCCGAGCAAGTCCGAGAACGCCCGTCGATTGCATTCTCGTCCCGAGAAGAGCATCAATGGAAGATCAGCGCTACTCGCCGCTGTCGAGCCAAGAGGCCATGCACTCCATGACGATGAAGGCGTTGCCGCCGCGGCGCGAGCGGCCGCACGAACGAAACCCGGCCTTCTCGAATGAGTGCTGGGCGCGGACATTCCAGTCGAGCGTCTTGAGGTAGATGCGCCGGAATCCCGTGACGTTGACGATGTGGCGGACGAGGGTGCGGACGGCGTCGCGGCCATAGCCGCGGCTCCAGTAGTCGCGCTCGCCGATGGTGATGCCGATCTCCGCCTCTCGGCGGATCGTGTCGATGTTGTAGTACATGACGTTCCCGATGTGCCGGCCGTCGCAGTCTTCAATCGCAAAGCTGCGGCGGTATGGGCTGGGATACAGCAATTCGTCGCGGTAGAGCGCGAGGTAGTCGTTGTACGTTGCCGCGAAGGGCCGCGCCGCGTCGTACCGCGCGAGCTCCGGATCGCGGCGCCAGCCGAAGTCGTTCTGCGCATCGCCGAGACGCTTCTCGCGCAGGACGATCAGCGCGCCGCGCGCTACCTCGCCATCGACCGTCGTCGTCACGCCGGCTCTCCTGCTGCTCCCGCCTCACCGAGTTCGTCGATCGCATTCATTGCGCGGCGGACGACCTCGAGCTCGCTGCGATAGGTCATCACGCGTAGCGCCTCGGCCGCGGCAAACCACGCCACTCGATCATACTCCGCGTCGTGCTCGCCGACACCACCCGTACCGTCGGGGCGCATCAAATAGTGGTAGACCGTCTTCTCGAAGCGCACGCCCTGCGCCGGCCGCGCGAACACGTACTCGATCGACCCAAGATCACCGACGATCGTGACGCCGAGCCCCGTCTCTTCGCAGACCTCGCGAAGCGCCGTCTCCTCTCGCGATTCGCCGGCCTCCGGCGTGCCTTTCGGGAGCGCCCACAGGCTCTCGCCGCTGCGCCCGCAGAGGACGATCTCGACGCCGCGTTCGCCCGTGCGATAGACGACGCCGCCGGCGGAGACCGCCGGCTCGACACGGAGATCAAGGTTTCGCGTGGTCACTCGTCGTCATCCTCTTCGGCATCCGCCGCGACACTCTCATCGAGATACATCTTGAAGCCGAGTGGATCCTCCGCGAAGTCCGCCTCCGCCAGCGCGTCCGAAACGGCGTCGAGCACGCGCTCGTCGCTGTGCTCCGCGGCAACGGCGTGCAGCACCGAACGCGCGGATGGCCCCCCGATCAGGCCGAGCGATGTGATCGCCGCCTCCTGCACTTCCGCATCCTCGTCTCCCGTCAGCTCGGCCAGGTACGGGATAGCCTCTTCGTCGCCGAGGGCGCCGGCAGCGGTCGCGGCCTCGAACCGCATCTCGCCGTCTTCGCTGCCGATCTCCTCAATAATGGTCGGCAGCCAGTTGAGATCCGCGTTGCGGCCCATCGCATGAACTGCGCTCAACGTCAGCCGGCGCTCGCCGCTGCCGTAGGCCTCCTCGATCAGGTCGGCGACCCACTCCTTGCCGCGCACCCCGACCGCCTCGAGCGCGCGGCCGCGCACCTCGACGAGCTCGGAGTCGTTGTGCACCACCGCTCGCAGTGTTTCTTCGATCTCAGTCGAGAGCGCGTCGTCGCGGTCGAGCAGCTCCATGCGCATCAACGCCCGGCCGAGTCCGAGCGCGGCCTCGGCGCGCACAAGCGCCTCCGGGTCGGCGAGGAGCGTGAGCAGCGGCGGCACGAGGTCGTCCTCTTCGTACTCCCAGAGCGCCTTGATCGAATCGGCGCGCACCTGTACGTCGCTGTCGGTCAGCCCGGCGATAAAGATCGATGTGAAATCGAGTTCGACGTTGTCCTCGACGAGATCCGCGAGCGCGTCGACGATGTCGCGCCGCCGCTGGATGCT
>JBBSDV010000120.1:0-10302 GCA_038240335.1 Dehalococcoidia bacterium | reverse complement strand
GCGGCGGGATCGTGATATACATTCGCGTATCTCGCCGCAGCGGGAGACGGAACGAGCCGGGGTGGCGAAATGGCAAACGCAGCGGACTTAAAATCCGCCGGTCGCAAGACCTTGTGGGTTCGATCCCCACCCCCGGTACCAGCACCCTCACGACTCGACCGAGCACTCCATGTGTATGTCGTCCGGCTCACGCTCGAACAGACGGGGCCAGGCGTCTCCATCACGACGGCGCCGCGGCGCTGGTAGAACCGAATTGTATTCTCGGAAGGCGTCGCCGAACTATACAAAGCCCGTGCGCCACGCTCGCGGGCAGCGGCGCGGGCCTGCTCGAACAGCCGGCTACCCAGACCCTGCGCACGGTGGACCCGGCTGACATGGAACATCTCAAGCTGAAGCAGATCCCGACGCCGGACCGCGCCAGATCGTGTCGAGCACCGACACACCAACCAGCTGCTTGCTAACCTCTGCACCCGTGGAAGGGAGCGTTCCGGTCGAAGCTGTCGTACAGCAGTGGAGTCATTTTGAGCACACTATCAGGCGCCAGCCCTGCATATCGAAGCGATCCGCTCGCAGGCCCCGCTCCCCGTCGTGCAGCTCGTGGGTCTGCTCGATTACTTCGCGGCGATCAGTCGTCCAGATCTTCTCCCTCGGGGCGCTCCAGCGTACGAAATTGCACAGATCCCCTAATCGATGCGCACGGCGTGGAACAGCTGCGGCGCCAGGCGCAGGTGGAGGAGGCCATCGCTACCGCGGAAGGAGTCGGCGAACGCGCGCAGGTCCTTTGTTATCGCTGACGTTTGTTCGGCATCGAGCCGCAGCGACGCCACAAGCTCCTCGTCGTAGATGGAGTCGTCCGGCACGGCAACTTCGCACGCAACCGGTGCACACCGAATGTCGCCAAAGCCGGCGCTTTCGAGTATGCCCCGGACGTATTCGATGTTGGCAAACGCCAGTGGACCGGGGGGCGGCGCTGCGCTCGCGTTCGGCGCCGGGGGCGAGGTGTGGCGCGCGAGGAGCGGGCCGGGAAACCACGGGTTCTCCGAGGCCGGCTGCCAGCACGCAAAGGCAAGGCGCGCGCCGGGACGGAGACCGCGACGGATATTCGTGAAGGCGGCGACAGGGTCGGCAAAGAACATCACGCCGAACTGGCTCATCGCCGCGTCGAATGGTGGATCTGGGATCGCGTCCGTCTGCGCGTCGCCGGCGACGAACGTGGCGTTCGTGACGCCGGCGTCATGCACACGCTGCTTCGCGAGCCCAACCAGCGGCTCCGAGAGATCGAGCCCGACGACCGAGCCGCCAGGACCGACAGCGCGCGCCACCGCAATCGTCGTCAGTCCGCCGCCGCAACCGATATCGAGGATATGCTCGCCGGACCGCGGTGCGAGGAGATCGAGGAGCAGTGGGGTGACGGCGGTGGTCAGGCGCTCGCGCCGCGGCCAGGTGCGCGCCTGATTCGCGTCGTTCCACTGCTTGCGCTGGGCGTCGTTCGGTGTCATATCGACCCCTCTCGGTGTTACGTTGATCGACAATACGGGAGATTCGCGCAGGCGGCAACGCCGTGCTCCGGATACACCGCAGCGCCGCCTCCCAAGCTAGAACTTCCGTCGTGGCGGACGTATCCTTCTGGCACGTTGCGGTTGACCAACCGTCAACAGATGGCTCGGCAACTACAAGGAGACGGCACCATGATCGCGACGCAGCCATTCGGCAGCACCGAGCACAACAGCACGCGGACGATCTTTGGGGCGGCGGCGCTTTGGGGCGCATCGGAGGAGGAGGGCGCGCAGGCGCTTGAGTTGCTGTTTGAGCACGGGATAAATCACATCGATACGGCCGCGAGCTATGGTCGTTCGGAGCGGCGTGTCGGCGCTTGGATGCCGGAGCATCGCGAGAAGTTCTTTCTCGCCACGAAGACCGGGGAGCGCACGTACGACAAGGCGAAGGCGCAGTTCGAGCACTCGCTCGAGCGCTTGCAGACGGATCACGTCGACCTTCTGCAGCTACACAACCTCGTCGACGAGGACGAATGGGCGACGGCGTTCGCACCCGGCGGCGTGCTTGAGTGGGCGATCGAGGCGCGCGAGAAGGGACTGACCCGCTTCATCGGCGTCACGGGGCACGGCGTTACCGTGGCGGCGATGCACCGGCGCAGCCTCGAGCGATTCGCCTTCGACTCGGTGCTGCTGCCATACAGCTACGTGATGATGCAGAACCCACAGTACAGCGCCGACTTCGAGACGCTCTCGGCCGTGTGCAAGGAGCGGGGCGTGGCAATGCAGACGATCAAGGGCATCACGCTGGGCCCGTGGAACGAGAAAGAGCACACTCACGGCACGTGGTACGAGCCGCTGTCGCAGCAGGCGGACATCGACGCCGCGGTGCACTGGGTGCTCGGCCGGCCGGGCGTGTTCCTCAACACCGCCGGTGATCTCTCGCTGCTCCCTCGCGTCTTCGATGCCGCGGCGCGCTTCTCGTCGGTTACACCCGACGCGGCGATGCGCGAGCTCGTCGCATCGCGCGAGATGACGCCGTTATTTGTATGAATTTGTAGTTTGTAGTTCGTCGTTTGTAGTTCACGATTCGGCAGGCGACGCTCCACAGCGGCTCACACCTACAGAGCCAAAACTACGAACGACCAACTACAAACGACAAACTGGCCGGAGGCCCCATGCGAGAGAGTGCGACGAAGGCGAAGTGGCGACGGGGCGACGTGACCTACGGTGCCTGGCTGTCGATTCCGAGCGCGTTCTCGGCGGAGGTTGTGGCGCACGAGGGGTTCGACTGGGTCTGCATAGACATGCAGCACGGGGTGATCGACTACCAGGTGGCCGTGACGATGCTGCTGGCGCTGAACACCACCGAGACGACGCCATTCGTACGGGTGCCGTGGAACGAGTATGGCATCATCGGGAAGATGCTCGATGCCGGTGCAATGGGGATCATCATCCCGATGGTCAACAGTGTCGAGGAAGCTCGCGCCGCCGTCGCCGCTTGCCGTTATGCTCCGGCCGGGGCGCGCAGCTACGGCCCGACGCGCGCCGGTCTCTATGCGGGCGCCGACTACTTCGAGCACGCCGATGCGGAGATCGCCTGCATCCCGATGATCGAGACGAAGCGGGCGCTCCAGTCGCTCGACGATATCCTCGATGTGCCCGGCATCGACGCAGTGTATGTCGGACCGGCAGACATGAGCATCACGCTCGGGATGCAGCCGCGGATGGACAACGGCGGCGCGTTCGAGGAAGCCCGCCAGCGCATCGCCGCTGCATGCAGCAAGCGGGGCATCGTGCCCGGCATCCACGGCGACGCATCATTGGCGGCGCGACACGCCGCGGCCGGCTATCGGATGATCACGATCACGAGCGACATCACCGCGATCGCCGCCGGATCCAGCCACGACCTCGCGCTCGTGCGGGGCAACGGAGCGGACGCAGGAGATGACGTCACGCCGCCGTACCCGTAGCGAATCCAGCACGGCGTGGGGCGTAACTGCTACTTCTTCTCGACCGAGATCTTGCCTTCGTACAGCCGGTCGTGCTGCTCCTCGAGGATTGTGACGACGGCGGCGGACAACGCATCGAGGCTGATCGTCCCAGGCTCGTATGTGACAATGATGCGCGGCGGATCTTCACTCGTGCGGGCGTCGATCGCGAGCACGCCCGTTTCCTTCGCCAGCGTCGCCAATGCTGCGTCGGAGCAGTAGGAATCGTCGCATCGCAGGCTCTTCGAGCGGAAGTCGGCGGCACCATTGCCGCCGCGCACCTCGAGCGTCCGCACGCGCGCCTCGACGTTGCCGAGCAGCCGCAACTTCGGGGGCGCGGCGCCCGCATCGGTTCCCGCGATCGTCGCCGTCACATACCGCTCCATCAGCTCCTTCGTCAGTTGCCCGGCGTACGCGGCGCGGATGACTCCGTCGGCGTCAACGAAGATGCTCTGCGACAAGCCGAACACGCCATACGCGTCCGCGATCACCAGCGACGGATCCATCGCGATGTCGAAGTCCTGCGCGTCGAGCGTGCGCAGAAACGCGCCTGCGTGGGCGTCGTCCTCGCCGGCGTTCACGGCGAGGACGCGGAGATGCTCACTGCCGAACTCCTGCTGCACCGCCTTTAGGTCGGGCATCTCGGCGAGACAGCTCGGACACCACGTCGCCCAGAAGTTGATGATGGTGGGCGTTCCGCGCAGGTCGCTGAGACGCACCGCCCTCCCGTCCGGCGATGTGCCCGTGAAGTCGCGCGCGAGCTGCCCGACATGCACGCCTGCCTTCGTGCTCGCGGCAGACGGCGGCGTGTCAAGCAGCATCGCGCGCGCGGTGGCACTGTCGGCGCCGCGAGGTGCGAAGACGTAGGCAGCGGCGGCGACCGAGAGCAGCAGCGGCGCCGCGACAAGTGCCCGCCGCCAGTCGATCAACCAACGTGTTCGACGCTGTTTCTCCGGATTCTTCATGCTTCATACCTCGTGCGTGAGAATCACCGCGGTTCGACGTTTTGATGCCGGGCGACGCGGTCATAGCGTCGGAACACTACCGAGCGCGTCGGACGCCGCTCGGTGTGTTAGCGCGTTGTCGTGAAGGTCTCGAACTCCATCGCCGGTTCGTGAGGCGAGGATGCCTGCTCGCCAGGACGCTCCATTTGCGATGCCGAATCGGCGCGCGACCAGCGAGGCTCGAAGCGGGCGAGCGGCTTCGCGAGCGTGAGCTGTGCGTCGCCGGTGTTGCGCGTCAGGAAACCTGCCTCGCTGAGCGCGAGATAGTACTCCCACGTTCGAATGAACTTGTCGTCGAAGCCGATGTCGCGGACGGCCGGCAGCTGCGCGAGAAAGCGCTCGCGCCAGCGACGCAACGTCAACGCGTAGTGCGCGCCGATGTCGTCGAAACCGTCGAGGACGAGGTCGGTCGGTCGCAGCGCCCGCTCGATGACGACGATCGACGGGAGCATGCCGCCGGGGAAGATGTACTTCTGCACCCAGTTAACACCGTCGCGAAGGGCTTCGAAAGAACGATCCGGGACGGTGATCGTTTGCATCGTGAGGCGGCCCCCGGGACGGAGCAGGCGCGCGCACATCGAGAAGAACTCTTCGTAGTATTCCGCGCCGACCGCCTCGAACATCTCGATCGATACGATCTTGTCGAACTGGCCGGCGACATGGCGATAGTCGCACAAGCGGACGTCGACGAGATCGGCGAGGCCGGCATCCGCGACGCGCTGGCGCGCGAAGGCGAGTTGCTCGTGCGAGATTGTGATCGCCGTGACGCGGCAGCCGTACGTTTGCGCCGCATGGATGGCGAAGCCACCCCAGCCGCAGCCGATTTCGAGCACGTGATCTGACGGCGCAATTGCGGCGCGCTCGCAGAGCCTCTGGTACTTGCTTCGCTGCGCATCCTCGAGCGATTGCTCGGGCATGTCGAAGTACGCGCAGGAGTAGGTCATCGTGTCGTCGAGAAACAGGCGGAAGAAGTCGTTGCCGAGATCGTAATGGGCGTGGATGTTGTCCTTCGCGCGATCGACGGTGTTGCGGTTCTCGCGGTGAAAGCGCAGATCCTTGAGTCTCGCTACGGTGCTCAGCCACGACGCATTGAGCTGCATGTGGCGGCGGTTGGCAATGCCAAGCTCGATCAGCGCGACAAGATCGTCGGCGTGCCAGAGGCCGTCGGCATAAGCCTCGCCGGCGCCGATCTCGCCGTGGAGGAGCACGCGCGCGAAGAACTCGTCGTCGTGGATGAACAGCGTTGCGGCCGGCATGCTGCCGCTCCTGCCGAACACGTGCTTCTCCCCACCGGGCAGCACGAGGGTGAGTTCGCCTTCTCGGAGCTTCGACGCCATGCTGAGCACGATGCGCCTTGCGGCGTGATGGACGGCTAGTCGCGCGGGCGATCTCATCGGCCGGCCTCGCGCGCGCGCCAGCGCTGGTAGGTGACACCGCGGAGCCATAACTTCAGCCCCTGCCAGTGGATCAGGCCGATCGTTTTCAGCGTGACAAACGGGTAGCGGATGAGCATCCGCGCGACGTTTGCATTCGTGAGCGGCGCCGGTGCAAGACGGAGCTGCGCCTCGAAGAACAACCTATCGCCGGCGTACTCGTCGAGGCGGATGGTATATGTGCCGTCGTCGGATTCCTGGAACTCGAACTCGTAGCGCGCTTCCATGCCGATGAACGGCGACACGTAGAACGCCTTTTCGGCGCGGGCGGTGTAGGGTTCGACGCCCTCGATTCGATCGAGATCATAGACGTGGCATTCGCCGTGCGTGTTATGCACCTCGGCGACAACGGTGCGAAGCGTGCCGCCGGCGCGGTCACGGATAAAGTAGAAGCTGACAGGGTTGAACACGTAGCCGAGCACTCGGGCGTTTGTCAGCAGCGTGGTACGCACAGATGCGGGATCGATGCCGCGAGCCGCGAGATGGTCGTCCATGATGGCACGAACATCTCTCGCCGGAGTGCATCCCGCCGTAAGCGCGGGTTGCGGAGCCGTGGTCGTGCCGAGAGCGCGCCGGCAATCGATGGCGCTCATGTGATCGCGATCGAAGAACGAAAGCAGGTTGAATCGGTTGTGGCTGATCGGCAGGATGCAACGCGCCACAGTGCCGATCTCGTCGAGATCGAGCGACAGGTAATACACGCCATAGGTGAAGCGATAGGGCTTCGGCGTGCTGCGCCGGTGCTGGAGCTCACCGGAGTAGATGCGCGAGTTCATAACGAGATCCCGAACTCGCGCGCCACGCGCTCTCCGGAAGCGACGCCGTCCTCGTGAAACCCGTAGCCGAGATGCGCGCCGGCATAATAGGTGTGGCGCGCGCCCTGCAACCGCTCGACAGCCTCCTGAGCGGCGAGCGTCTCGAACGTGTAGCGCGGGTGTTCGTACGTCATTTCCTTCAGAATCGTATCAGGCCGGAGGCCGGCTGCGTTGAGCGAAACACAGTAATCGACCGGCTCGTCGAGCGCTTGCAGGCGATTGAGGTGATAGGTCATCCCGAGAGCGCCGCCGCCGCGGCAGTCATCCGTCGTGTAGTTCCACGATGCGCGCGCAGCCGGGCGCGCCGGCAGCAGTGACGCATCCGTGTGCAGGGTCGCGGTGTTGGTGGTATACGAGAAGCCACCGAGCGCGCGTGCCTCTGCTGCATCCGCATCACCGAGAAGCCGTAGCGCTTCGTCCGCGTGACAGGCGAACACAACGTTGTCGTAGCGACATTGCTCGCCATTATCGAGCAGCACACGGACGCCCTCGCAATCGCGCAGGACACGACGCACCGGCGTCGAAAGCCGGACACTGTCCGGGAATGTGTTCGTCATCGCCTGGACGTAGCGCTTCGAGCCACCCTCGATTGTGCGCCACTGGTGGGCTGGTTGCAGACCGATGATGCCGTGGTTCACGAGGAAGGCGAGAAAGTAGCGCAACGGGAATGCTCCCGCTTCATGAGACGGGGTGGACCAAACGCATGACGCGAGCGGCATCAGGAAGTGTCGCACGAACTCCTCTCCGTAGCCGCGATCGCGCACGAAGTCATCGATCGTGGAATCGGCGTAGGCGGCGCCGGCGAGGGCACGGGTCGCGTCGCGGTAGAACCGCAGGATGTCGTAGCCGAGGAGCCAACGCCGGGGACGCGCGATGTTGCGGCGCTGGGCGAGCATGCCGCCGATGCCCCGGCTGCTGTATTCCATGCGGCACGCAAGGCAGCGTACACTGAGCGACATATCGCCCGGCTTCGTCGCGACGTGGAGCTCGCGGAGCAGCTTCGTGAATCCGGGGTAGGTGTGCTCGTTGTACACGAGAAAGCCGGTATCGAGACCGATCTCGCGTCCGCCGACATCGATCGTCACGGTGTTCGCATGGCCGCCCGCGTAGTCGTTGCGCTCCAGCAGCTCAACGTCGTGCGCGCGGTTCAGGAGATATGCGGCGGTGAGCCCGGCGATGCCGGCGCCGATGATGCCGATCTTCATGCGGCGAGCAGTCCGGCAGTGCGGACGCGACGTCCCGCACGAACAACAGAGGGAGCCAACCGCCCATGGAGCTGCGCGACAAGCACGTCTGGCTGATTGGGGCGAGCAGCGGGATCGGTGCGGCGCTCGTGCCGGCGCTGACCGCCCAGGGTGCGCGGCTCGCCGTGAGCTCTCGAGACGAGCAAGCGCTGCGGCAGATCGCCGATCGGCGCCAGCTCCCGGATCGGCCGATCATCGTCAAACCACTCGACGTCACCGAGTACGGCGCGATCGCCCGCGTCGAGTCTGAGTTGCGCGAGACCTGGCCGCGCATCGACGTGATGATCTACAACGCGGGAGCGTGGGAAGCCGTCGATATCGAAAAGTGGGACACGGACGCGTTCGAGCAGATGGTCGCCGTCAACTACATCGGCATGCAGCGCGCGATCGGCGCAGTGCTGCCGGACATGCTGGCCCGGGGCAGCGGCGAAATCGTCGGCGTGGGCAGCCTGAGCGCGTACGCCGGATTGCCGCGCGCCGAGGCATATGGCTCGACGAAGGCGGCGGTGAACCACATGCTGCAGTCGCTTCGCATCGATGCCACGCGTCGCGGCCTCGGCGTGACGACGGTGAACCCGGGGTTCGTGAAGACGAACCTGACGGTGCACAACGACTTTCCGATGCCGTTCCTGCTCAAGCCGGAACAGGCGGCGCAGGCGATCGTGCAGGGGATGCTCGATGGCCGGACGGAGATTCACTTCCCCAAGCGATTGTCGCTTCCGCTCAAGCTGCTGACGGCGCTGCCGCGTCCAGCGTACGAGTGGCTCGTGATGCACACGATCAAGCGCTGATCGCCGGATATTCGTCGTCATCGCCGCTTCGATCAAGCCGCACCGAGCCGGAAGTCGATTTGCTTCGCGACCCACGAGCGCAGCAGGCCGCGCACGCGTTCGTACGCGCCGTCGTAGCGGGCGAAGGCGCTGTCCTGCCGCTCGTCCTTCGGTCGGAAGAGATACGACAGGCCCATGCGTTCGAGCACAGCCTCGCCGAGCAGACCGTAGCCCGGGCCGCCGAGACGGTTCGCCGCGGTGCGAATCAGCCGTGGTGAGATCGGGCCGAGATCGAAGTTCTTCTCCGCCGCGATCTCGACGAGCAACGCGCCGGTCATGCGTGTGTCGCTGAGCGTCTGGTACACGAGCCGCACGAGGTCGCGCGAGATCTGTTCGAAGTCGGCGCCCATCAGCGGCATCCATTGCCCCACGCACTGCTGGAGCTCGGGAGCAAGCGTGTTGGCCGGCATCTCGAACTTCAGCAGCGCCTCGGCGACGAGCGTCATGTAGCGCGGCTGCGCCTCAATCTGGATCGCCGTCATGTCGCGGTACCAGACGGTGTGCAGCGTCTCGCGACGCTTGATTCGGGTCGCCATATACGCGGCCTCCGGCGACGCCTGGCGGAGCAGCTTCGCGACGAGGCCGTGCCAGTTGTCGGTCAGGTACTCCTGGACGAAGCCGAACGTCGTGACATGCACAGGCGTGTCACCGCCCTTGTGGATGTAATCGATCTCCTGCGTCTGGCGGATCTCGCGATCGAGTTCTGCCTCCGAGAAACCGAGGCTCATCAGGATGAGCTTGTACGGCGTGTGGTGCGTGAGCTCGTCGGGCACCCAGACGCGCTCGTTGAAGCGGCCGAGCCATGGCGCATCGAATCGCCTGGCGCGCTCGGCGAAGGCTTCGCCGTAGGTCTCGGTGGCGCACTCCGTCAGCAGCGCGAGCTTCAGGATGCCGGCGAAGTCTGTTTCGGTGAGGCCTTCGGGGAGCGTTCGCAGCACGGAGCGCACGTCTATGCTCTCCTGCAGCTCATCGAACTCGTGGACGCCGATCATATCCCCGGGGCGGGCCTCGATGCTCCCGACGAGAGCGTCGAGCCGAGCGTGCGTGGCGGCGGGGAGCGCGAACGGTTCGGTTGGCTTCATCTGTCACATGCCGTTCGTATTCGGACTGCCGCTGGATCAGCGGTTGTCGCCAGATTACGTGGATCAGCGATGGCAGGCTAGATGGGCTTTCGTGGTAACGCTGGAGGATGTGTAGCAATTGGTCGAGAGGAGCTGGTGCGACATCTTCGCCGGTGATGTGACATACGGCCGATCTCCGCGCGTTATCGTCTGTGTCCAGCGACAGCGCCACGATCCCTCATCGGCGAGCGGCTGCCAGACGGACGACTGGCGTGGGGGGGGTCGACCCCCCCGGGGGGGGGCACGCCTTGGCGCAATATCTCCGCGAAGTGGGGCACCGCGGCTAAGAACATGTCCCCCGCGGACCGACGAGGCTTGCCGTCGGGCCCGAAGTCCTCGGCCCAGAAGAAGTAGGTGACGAGCTGGTCGGG
>JBBSDV010000119.1:0-10305 GCA_038240335.1 Dehalococcoidia bacterium | reverse complement strand
GCAAAAACACGTCCTGTGTCACATCCTCCGCGACGTAGGGATCGGCGACGACGCGGAGGGAGACGGAGTACACCAGATCGCTGTACCTGTCGTACAACGCCTGAAACGCTCCGAGATCCCGGCCCGGCAGCCGGTCCATCAGTTCGTCGTCACGGAGGCCCGTGTAGTCCACGCGCTCCAGTCTCCAATACGTCTCGTGGGGGTTTGGGGATTCGAGTGCTTGCACATTGATCTTACCATCTTGACCGGTGAGCGCCGTTGTATCCGTATTCGCAATGCCAACCGGGATCTGCAGCCGAACATGCTTGGCCGGCGATTGCGGACGCATTGTGTAGGCTGTCGCGCGCCGACGCAGTTATGCGGATGGATCGCGGCGGTTTGCCGCTGCACAGCGGGCTTTCCGCCGCTCGCCATCCCGAAGCGCTGTGACGACGATCGAGGTCTCCAGCGTTTCTTCGCCGGCGATGATCAGCGCCAACGCCCACACCCATGTGAGCCCGAGCAAGACGCCCGCGCCGAGGCCGATGAGGCAGAGCCCGATGATCGCAATGCGAAAGCCGGCGACCATCAGGATTGGCTTTTGCATATCGGTCGCCGCGCGCCGGTGGCTCTCGATCTCGCGCTTAACGCCGCTGGCGACGAGAAGTGCTCCCAACGCGATGCTTCCGACGGAAACCAGCGGGAGGAGCGCGACGGCCAACATGATGGCATCCTCCCTAGCCGCCCGGCTGCGCCCCGGGCACGACATCCTGCACCGTGATCTCGGCGGCGACGAGAGCGTCGCCGCGGTCGTTGAGCGTGCCGGATGCGATCAGGCGGTCGGAGGTGCGCACGTCGCCGAGCCGCAGGGTGCCGCCCGTCGCCTTGCGAATTCGCGTGCTGTCGCCGACCTCAATCTTGGTCACGCTGGCGCCGCGCAGCTGCTTGATCTCGATCGTGCGCGTGCCGGTGTTGACGCTGCCGACGATTCCGGTCACTTCGAGCTGACCGGCCGACTGCGTCGTACCCGGCGCAGCCGTGGCGCCGCCGGTCGGTGTCAAGCTTGCGGCCACTGGCGGCGTCGCCGGCGCTGCGGCTGCCGTGCTCGTACGGTTGGGGCTCGCCGCAGCGGTAGCGCTTGTCGCCGGCTTCGTGCTGGTGCCAGAGGACGATGCCGTTGCCGTCGGGTTCGATGATGAGCCGCCACCACAGGCGGCGGCGATGAGCGAGAGCGCGAGTATTGGCAGGACAAGGAGTGTTCGCATGTGCCGATCGTAGCCTACGACGCGGCGGCGTCACAACGGTTGCCGGTTGTCGTATGATTGCCGAGATGCCGTCGCGAATCGAGAACTACGCTCGGACCCTGCTCGGCGCGATTGCGTTCGGTGTGGCAGCGCTGCTGTTCGGTTGGGGCGGCGTGTTCCTGAGCTACGCGTTCATCGGAGAAGGCGACAGCGCGCCCTCGACCTACCTCGTCATCGGCGGGACCACCGTGGTCATCGCGATATTCTTCGCATTCCTCGGTTGGTCGGTCTTGTGCCCTAAGCGGCGCTAGACGGCCGGAAACAGGCGCTCGTCCCGCGACTTGAGGGCGACGGGGCCGCCATCACGCTCACTCACGGCGTCCGGCGCTTGCTCGCCGCCGACGATCTCGAAGCCGAGATCGCGGATCATCGCGACATCGTCCTCCGGGCGCTGGCCCTTCGCCGTCAGGTAATCGCCGATAAAGATTGAGTTGGCGACCAACAGGCCCATCGGTTGGAGCGACTTCAGATGGTGCTCGCGGCCGCCGGCGATGCGCAGCTCGCTCTCGGGGCTGGTCAGCCGCATCAAGCTGAGGATGTGCAGGCACTTAGCCGGCGTCAGCGACCACTCGCCGGCGAGCGGCGTGCCCTGGATCGGGATCAGGAAGTTTATCGGGATCGAGTCGACGCCGAGGCGGCGGAGCGATTGCGCGACGGCGACGATGTCGGCATCCGTCTCGCCCATGCCGAAGAGCGCGCCGCAGCACGGCGATAGCCCGCTCTCCTTCACGACGCCGACCGTCTCTACGCGATCGGCGTACGTGTGCGTCTCACAGATCGCGTCGTAGAAGTTCTCGCTCGTGTTGAGGTTGTGGTTGTACGCGTAGACGCCAGCGTCCCGCAACTCATTCGCCTGCCGCGGCTCGAGCAGCCCGAGGCAGGCGCAGATCTCGGCATCGGGGAGCGCCGTTCGTACGTCGCGTACCGCCGTCGCGATGTGCGCGACATCGGCATCGCTCGGGCCGCGCCCGGACGCCACCATGCAGATGCGGTGGGCGCCGAACTGACGCCCTCGCAGCGCGGCCGTCACGATCGCTTCACCATCGAGGAGGTTGTACTTGTCAATCGGCGCCTTTGAGAGCTTCGATTGCGAGCAGTAGTGGCAGTCCTCGGGACAGATGCCGCTTTTGATATTGACGAGGAAGTTGATCTTTACCGTGTTCCCGAAGTAGCGGCGACGCAGACGATGGGCTGCGGCGACAATCGCGGGCATCTCCTCCGGCGCTGCGCCGACAATCGCCAGCGACTCGTCCGTTGTCGGCGCGATGCCTTCGAGTGCGCGATCGGCGATAGCCATCCAGTCCACGGTTGCTCCTTCGTCGTAGTTCGCCGGAAGAGGCGGAGGGTCTCGTCGACAGAAGTGTCGAATAGAAGCGGGGCACGAGCAAGCGGGGGATGTTCGCTGCGAGGATCGCCGCGCGCGACGGATGGCGATCTGTGCGCGAGGCGTGCCTCGATGAGCCACGCCGAGATGGCGCAGGCTCTTGTGTTGAGGCGACGCGAAGGCCAGCGTCAACGCTGGTGGCGGGATTGACGCTGGCCTTCGTCAGGTGTTGGGGATAGTTGGCGGCTGCTCCCCATCAGATCATCGACCGTGGCGAGGTGATCCGAAGGCCTCGTTGCTGCTCGAGGGCACGGGAGTGCGCTCGATCGCCGTCGTTTGTTGTCGCACGTGTTTCAGAGCGCGCCGGCTGTTGGGAGCACCCGATCAGGATCAGAACTTCCAAACGCGCGCGGGAACGCGTACAATGCGCGCGTTTGGAGGAGGATGTGGTTGACGTGATCTCCGTATGAACTGGCTCCCCCGCCCGGAGACCAGAGACGCTGTCCTCAAGCATCCGTTTTTTCTCGCCGGCCTCGCCGTCGTCATGCTGCTCGGCCTCACGGCGGGCGTGCTCGTCGTCGCGACGAGCGTGCGCGGCACCGATGCGTCCGTGCCGACCGTGGTCGTCCAGTCGTTGGAGTCGGCGACCCCCGGCGCGGCGCGGAAGACCGCGGCCGCATCGGGCGTCAGCGGAACGACGAAGTCGACGACGTCGGTGCGGCAGGCGCCCGGCGCGCGCACCGTGCTCGGCACGCTGCCCGGGAAGTCCGATGTCGAGATCGACGGCCGCACCACGGATGCGAAGTGGCTGCGGATCATCTTTCCGCCGAACTCGGATCTCCATGGATGGATCGACGCTGCAAATCTCGATGTGATCGGCGACGCCGCCGCCCTCGTCGTCGCGACGGCGGAGCCGCAGGTGATCGTCGAGGTGCCGACCGACCCGCCGGCGGCACGGACGGCCGCCGCGACCACGCCCGTTCCAGCGGCGAGCGGCACTGCCGATCCGCACGCGACGGTTACTGCTGCGAGCGGCGGTCTCCCCGACCTCGTCGTCGGCACCACGCCCAGCCTGTCCGGCAACAAACTGTTCGTTACCGTCACGAACCAGGGCGCCGGCGACTCGCACGGCAACCTCGTCGTGGCCGTCTTCAATTCCGACTCGACGAAGCTGGTCGGCGGCGCGACGCTGCCGAACTTCACGCTGGCTGCCGGACGCAGCATCGATATCGGCACGGGCTACGTCGTCAGTCAGAACCAGACGCTGGTGCTGGTCGTCGACCCGAACGGCGACATCGACGAGACCGACAACACGAATAACCGCATTACGGTCGCGATCGCGGTTGGCGACGCGACGCCGCTTCCCGGCGACCTCGCGACGCCGACGCCGAATGAGGCGGGGCTGAACGCGACCGTGATCGCGCTCGCGACGCGGACGGCGGAGAACGGCGTCAACGCCACCGTCATCTCGCTCGCCACGGAGACGGCCGAGAGCGGCTTCAATGCGACGGTCATCGCGCTCGCCACGGAGACGGCAGCGGCAAGCGGACAGTAACGTGGCTCAGCAGCTTCGATGACATGTCTTGTGGCAGCGCGACTACCGATGCGGCTACAATAGGCCCATTCCGTACCCGCCTACGCATCATGCCCCCCGCGTGGTGAAGGATCATCTGACAGATGAATTCGGCCGAGCTTCGTTCCGCGTTGCACTACAGCCGCGAGCGTCTGTTCAACTCGATCCGCGGGTTGACGGAAGAACAGTTTCGCTTCGTGCCCGAGTGCGAACCTTGGAGCATCGCCGCCGAGCTTGCGCACCTGCTGCGGATCGAGCGCGCGTTTGCGGAACGCGCCCGAGTCGCGCTCGTGGAAGACACGCCGTTTGTCGAGAGCGCGGCGGCTCACAACGGCGACGACGCCGGCCTCGCGCAGCATCTCGCGGTGCCCCAGATCATCCACGGAATGCTCAACACGCGCCGGGAGCTGGAGGATGTGCTGGCGCAGTGCGACGATGACGTCCTCGCGCGCACCGTCGAGCACGCGCGTCTCGGGCGAATGACGCTCGCGGCGCTGATGACGCGGATGGCCGATCACGAGACCGAACACACTGTGTCGGTCCTGAAACTTGTACGACAAGCACCGAAGACCGGGCGTGTAATTCTGCCGCTGATACCTCGTTCCTAGCGTAAGGGCCGCGGATGAGTGTCGTCGAAGACATCAAGCAGCGCATCGACATCGTCGACCTTGTTTCGCAGCACGCGACGCTGCGCCGCACGGGCCGCACGTACGTCGCGTTGTGTCCGTTCCATTCGGAACGCACACCGTCGTTCCACGTCGATCCGTCGCGCCAGAGCTGGCATTGCTTCGGCGCCTGCAGCACCGGCGGCGACGTCTTCGCATTCATCATGAAGAAGGACGATTGCGAGTTTCGCGACGCGCTGCGGTTACTCGCGGAACGCGCCGGCATCGCACTCGAATCACAGCGAGACCCGCAGGAAGACGCGCGCCGCGGGCGCATGCTCGACATCAACGAGGCGGCAGCATCCTTCTTCCATACGATGTTGCTGACGCCCGACGCGGCGCACGCTTCGAAGTCGGAAGTTGCGCGAGCGTATCTCGCGGAACGCCGCCTCGCGGAGAAATCCGTCGAGGCCTTCCAGATCGGCTACGGGCCGAATAGTTGGGACGCGTTGACCTCGCACCTCAGTGCGCGCGGATTCTCGGCGGCGGAAGCGGCGACGGCGGGACTCGCCGTCGACGGCGAGCGTGGTGCCTACGACCGCTTCCGGCACCGCCTGATGTTCCCGATCCGGGATGAACGCGGGCGCATTGCCGGCTTCGGTGGCCGCCTGCTGCCGGGCGAGTCGCTCGGCGCCGGGGACGTGCAACCGAAATACGTGAATACGTCGCAGTCGCCGATCTTTGACAAGGGCGCGATTCTTTACGGCCTCGACGTCGCGAAGGACGCGATCCGCAACGACGGTCGCGCGATCATCGTCGAGGGCTATATGGATGCGATCGCGGCGCATGAGCACGGCTACGCGAACGTCGTCGCATCGATGGGCACAGCGCTGACGGAGCGGCAGGTCGCGCTACTCAAGCGCTACACCTCGACAATCGTGCTGGCGCTCGATGCCGACAACGCGGGCAGCGAAGCGACGATCCGCAGCGCATACGAGATCATCAACGTCAGCCGGAGGACGCGGCAGGTGCCGAACTCGCGCGGCGTCGTGCGGCAGGTCGATGCGCTCGACCTCGATCTGCGCGTGCTGTCGATGCCGGAGGGGCGCGACCCCGACGACGTCGTGCGATCGTCGCCCGCGCTGTGGGGCGAGCTCGTCGAGCAGGCGAAGCCGGTGCTCGATCATCTCTTCGACATCGCTGCATCGCGCCACGATCTTTCGTCGCCGCGCGAACGCTCCGCGGCGGTCGCCGAGCTCTCACCGATCATCGCGCTGACGGCGGATCGCGTCGTGCAATCGCATTATCTGCAGCGCCTCGCGCGTCTCGCGCAGGTGGACGAAGGGACGCTGCGACTAGAATTGCGCCAGCCGGTACGGCGCGGCGGACCGGAGCCCGCAGGCGCTTCAGTTGCGGCCGCGAGAGGGGTGCGCGACAAGCGCGAGGAGTTTTGTCTCGCATTGCTGATCAAGTACCCTGAGCTACGCGCCGAGGGGGCCGGATTGGATGCCAGCCTGTTCGGGCACAGCGAGAACCGCGCGCTGTTCGAGACCTGGGTCGGATGGGCGGATGATGGGGAGTCGTTCGAGCGGTCGCTCGCGCCGGACTTGCGTCCACAGTACGAGCGCCTCGCCTCACTCGACCTCCCCACCTATGACGATGAGGCGATGATCAAGGCCCTGCGGTCGACCGTGTGGGGCATTGAGCAACAGCACCTGCGGTTCGCGAAGCGCGCGCGAGCGACTGCACTCAGCGATATCGGCGCGGAGGAGAGCGCGGAGATCGCGGAACGAGCGCGCGCAGCGTGGGAGCATGGATCCGGCACGGAGCATGGAGATGATGGCGCGATTGATCCCGCAAGCGCCTTCATCGAGGACATGCAAGCCGGGTTGACCGTCCACCAGCGGTTGCTGGATCAACGCAATGCCGGGCACGCGGCACGGCGAGGTGGCGAATGAGCAGCACCTATCGGGATCAGGCGGCGCCAGCCTCCAACGACGGCGACAATGGCGATGGTGCGTCCGCTGACGGCGCGGCCGACGCATTGGGCCTCGGCTACACGCTTGCCCGCGTCGGCGTGCGGGCGATCGCATCGACGCGCAACGGCGCTGCCACCGATACCTGGACGTCGGGGCCGCAGCGCCACGACCTCGAGGCCGAACAACACGAAAAAGAGGCCGTCCCGCTGGAAGAGCAGGACGGCCTTGATGATCCCGTCCGGATGTACCTGCGCGAGATTGGCAAGGTCTTTCTTCTCAAGACCGGCGACGAGCGACGTCTGGCGCGTCACATGGAGGAAGCCAAGCACATCGCCGCGATCGAGAAGCGCTGGGCCGCCGAGCACGGCCGGCCGGCGACGGCCCAGGAACTCTTCCTGACGCTGATCGGACAGTACGACGCCATGCTGCCGTGCGTGACCTTCATCGTTCGAGACCTCGGCCTGAAGACGACCTGCATCACGGACGTGATCGAAAGCGACGCGTGGCGGCGCGCCGTCGACGCGGAGATGGACATCGAGCTCGCCGCGCGGCTCGCCGAGCACAGCGAGATGGCGCAGGAGGCGGCGCAACAAGCGATCGTCAATCTCTCGATTATCACGCACATCCTGCAGCCGGAGCATGTGCGCGCCGTTGCGGCGCAATACGGGTGCCAGAAAGACCTCTTGCCGCCGCCCTGGGGGCGCGTCCACGGGACGTGCGCCAACGAGCAAGCGCTGCAGGACTACTTCGACAAGATCAAGCGCGACGGCTGCGTCGCCGAGCGGCAGCTGACGGAAGCGAACCTGCGGCTCGTCGTCAGCGTGGCAAAGAAGTACGTGGGACGCGGGATGTCGCTCCTCGACCTCATTCAGGAAGGCAATATCGGCCTGATCCGCGGCGTCGAGAAGTTTGACTATCGGCGCGGCTTCAAGTTCAGCACCTACGCAACATGGTGGATCCGGCAGGCGATCACGCGCTCGATCGCCGACCAGTCGCGGACGATCCGGCTGCCGGTGCACATGGCGGAGACGATCGGCAAGCTGGTCCGCGTCTCGCGCCGGCTCGTGCAGGAGTATGGTCGGGAGCCGACGAGCGAAGAGATCGCGGCCGCTATGACGCTGCTCGAACAGAAGCCCGGGCCGGCGTACACGTCGGAGCGCGTGCGTGAGATCATCAAGGCGACGCAGGAGACAATTTCGCTCGACATGCCCATGGGGACGGAGGAGGAGAGCCACCTCGCGGACTACCTGCCGGATGATTCGACGCTCGCGCCTTCGGAAGCGGCATCGCAGCAGCTGCTCAAGGAGCAGATGACCGACGTGCTGCACAGCCTGACCTCACGCGAACGGAAGGTGCTAGAGATGCGCTTCGGCCTCGACGACGGCCGCAGCCGCACGCTCGAGGAAGTCGGTCGCGAGTTCGACGTGACGCGCGAGCGGATCCGTCAGATCGAAGCGAAGGCCCTCCGCAAGCTCCGTCACCCCTCCCGCAGCAAACGCCTCAAGGACTATCTGGAGTAGATCGCCAGCGCGGCCAGAAGCGCCGCATCTCACGGCGTCCTCGGATTACCCTGCACGTGCGCGTATGTACGGCGACAAGCATTACACTGAATCGCGATCATAGTTGCCGACACTGACGACACGGAGAACCTGATGCCCTTATACGAATATTACTGCCCGAAGTGCACGTCGAAGTACGAACTGCTGCGCTCGATGGGCCGCGCGGAGGACGCAGCGACGTGCCCGAAGGGACACGCCGGCGGCACGCGCACGCTCTCCCTCTTCGCGACGGTCGGCAAGGGAGACGCGAGCAGCCTCGATGCCGGCTCGATGGCGACGGGTGGCGGATGCGGTTGCGGCGGTGGTGGCTGCGGCTGCGGGAACTGAGGCCGCGGCGGAATGCGCTGCTGCTGAGTGCGGCGGCAATCGAGGTTGATCCGGCTGCCGTGGCGCAACGCGAGTACGCCGTGCGCCAGCGCAACGCGGCAGCCAACAGGAGAGGCATGAAGTATCACATCTGGACGGTCGGCTGCCAGATGAACGTCGCCGACTCGCGGAAGCTTGCGGCCGGCCTCGACCGCGCCGGCAGCACCGCGGTCGATGCGATCGAAGACGCCGACCTCGTCGTGCTGAATACGTGCTCGGTGCGCGAGCACGCCGAAGATCGCGCGGTCGGTCAGCTCGGGCGGCTCAAGAAGATGCGCCGCACTGGCAACGCCATGAAGATCGCGGTCATGGGTTGCATGGTCGGTCCGAAGCACGACGACCTCAAGAAGCGTTTTCCGTACGTCGACGCGTTTGCTCGACCCCAGGACTTCGCGCCGATCATGGCGATCGCGGGCATCGACGACAGCGGCGGCGAGTTCTGGCCGGCGACGTTCGCCCTGCCGGAGGGCGTCACCGCCTTCGTGCCCGTGATCCACGGCTGCGACAAGTTCTGCACCTACTGCATCGTCCCCTACCGACGCGGCCGCGAGAAGAGCCGCACGATCGGTGACATCCGCAACGAGGTCGAGCACTACTGCGCGCGCGGCGTCAAGGAAGTGACGCTCCTCGGCCAAACGGTCGAGGCGTACGGACTGGATCTGGAAGCGGGAAGCGCGACGAGAGGAGCGGGACTGTCTGGACGACGACCGGATCTCGGAGATCTGATGCGAGAGATCTCGGACGTGCCGGGCCTCGAGCGGATCCGGTTTTTGACGTCGTACCCAAAGGACATGACGCCGCGCATCATCGACGCCGTGGCGGAGCTGCCGAAGGTGTGCGAGAACTTCAACATCCCGGTGCAGGCCGGCGATGACGCGCTGCTCGCGCGGATGCGCCGCGGCTACACGCTCGACGAATATCTCGAGAAGTTCGAGATGGTGCGCGAGCGCATCCCGCACGCAGCGATGGTGACAGACATCATCGTCGGATTCTGCGGCGAGACCGACGCAGAGTTTCGGCACACGTACGACCTGCTGGAGCGCCTGCGCTTCGACAAGGTGCATGTCGCCGCTTACTCGCCGCGGCCGGGTACGATCGCGCATCGCTCGATGGCCGACGATGTGCCGGACGCGGTGAAGCAAGAGCGGCTGCACGCTGTCGAGCAGCTGGAGGCGCGGGTGTCGGCTGAGATCAATGCGGGTCTTCTTGACACCGAGCAGGAAGTGCTCGTGGAAAGCCGCCGCGAAGCGCGCTGGAGCGGCCGGAATCGGCTCGGCAAGCTGGTACACTTCGAAGGAGAGGCGACCCCCGGCGAGATCGTTCGGGTTCGCATCGAGCGTACGACAGCATGGTCATTGCAAGGAACAGCGCTCCCCGCGCAGGTCTCCGCGTAAAATGTTTGGTCTTCCTGAGTTGTACGTCCTGCCGCTGCTTACCGGCATCGGAGTGTTCGCGCTGGTCGGCCTCATCTGGAACGTGGCCGAAGGCCTCTTCGACGGCGAACAGCGCAAGGATCGGCGATAGTTCTTGTCCCCACCCGCGTCCCCGCCGCCGCCGCTCGTGGCGGTCGTCGTCGTCATCCTCACGGTCGTCGAGGATGATCTCCGCGTCCTGCT
>JBBSDV010000118.1:0-10366 GCA_038240335.1 Dehalococcoidia bacterium | reverse complement strand
GCCGGGCTCGGTCGGCATGTTCAACTTGCCGCGGATCATGAAGGAGATGCCGGGCGCGCTGAAGATGCTGCGCGCTGGCAAGCTGCCGATCGCACAGATGGTGCCGCCGGGCGCGCCTGGATCGCACAAGATGAAGGGCATGGATCGCGTGCGCAACGTGATCCGCAAATCCGCGTCGTTGAAGCCAGTGATGGCGAAGGTGGAGGACTAATGGCGGCAACGAAGTGGGCATTCTGGCCGGGGTGCGTATCGAAAGGCGCGGCGCCGGAACTTTACATGGCGACGAACCGCGTGGCGAGCGAGCTCGGCATGGAACTGGTCGAGCTCGATCAGGCGACGTGTACGGGCGCCGGCGTGCTGCAGGAGCAGAATCCCGAGATGGGAGACGCGCTCAACGCGCGGACGTTTGCGCTGGCGCAGCAGCTTGGGCTGCCGCTGATGAACATCTGCTCGACCTGCCAGGGCATCGAGAGCATGGTGCAGGACAAGCTGACAAAGAACCCCGAGTATTTGGCGAAGATCAACGCCATCCTCGCCGACGAGGGGTTGCACTACACGCCGGGTCTTGAGATCAAGAACTTCCTGTGGATTCTCGTCGAGGACTTCGGGCTCGATCGGCTCACGAAGATGGTGACGCGGCCGCTGACCGGGCTGCGCATCGGCCCGTTCTACGGCTGCTACATCCTGCGGCCGAGCCAGATCCTCGGCAAGGAGGAGCACCCGGACCGCGACAAGTATCTCGAGATGGTGATCGAGGCAGTCGGCGGCACGGTCGTCGATTACGAGGGCGCGAAGAAGTGCTGCGGCTTTCCGCTGCTGACGATCAACCGCGAGAATTCGCTCAAGCAGGCCGGCAATCACATCCATGAGGCGCAGGATCTCGGAGCCGACGCGCTCGTCTCACCGTGCCCGTTGTGCCACCTGAATCTCGACGCACAACAGCCGGCGGCGAAGGCGGTGACGCAGTACGACATCGACCTGCCGATCATCCACCTACCGCAGATGATTGGCCTGGCGCTCGGCGTGCCGCCAAAGGAGATGCGGATGGACCACCACGTGGTGTCGACGAAGAAGCTGCTCGCGAAGCTGCAGGCGCCGGTGCCGGCGTAGGATCCCGGTCAGAAGGCCGAGCGCCCGCAAGCGGAAGGGTACGAATGCGCGTCGCGAGCTCGGTTAACGGGATCCCGGTGCGGCTTACCGCCTGAGCGATGGGCGCACATAGTGCTGCGACACCCCGAGCTCGACGGACGCCAAGACGAGTTGATGCAGGCCGTTGAGCATCGGTGGTGGTGGTTAACGGAACGCATGGCGCATTGCTCGCCGTGCGTCCGCTTGCCGACCGGAGGATTCTTGTAGCATATCGAGAAGTGAACCACGCGGACGGGTTCGTGATCACGGCGTACGTGCGGAAGCGAAGCCCGACGCGTCTTCGAGGCGATGCTCAATGACGAGTCCCATCGTAGAAGAACTCATGCGGCTCGTTCCCGTGCTCGTGAAGTTTCCGGAGCATATCGACGCGAGCTACGACGAAGGTGCGGATGTCCTCTACGTGAATTTCGCGCCCGGCATCGCGGCGGACGATTCGGAACTTACGGGCGGCGACGTGCTGCTGCGGTACAAGGACGAGCGGCTGATCGGCGTGACAGTGATGAATGCGAGCAAGCGGTCTTCCGTCTGAATCGCCGCTCGTCCGTGTGCCGTCGCCAACCCCCCGAACATCCAGGCCAACCTCCAATTTGCCTCCCCTCCCCGCACGCCGCACAATGATGCGGCAGGAGGAGAGAGGGCACATGAAGCTACTACTGATGCTGGCGCTCGTGACGAGCACGCTGCTCGTGGCGTGCGGCAGCGATACGAAGACGACCGGAAAGACGCCATCGACGCAGGCATCGCCGTCGACTGGAGGCGTGCGGCCGGGCAGTTCGCCCGGCGCACAATCGACGACGGCGGCTCAACCGACGCCCGCGGCTGCGGCCAGCGCGGCAGCGCAGCCGACGACGGACGCGCCACTCAGTGACGGCAACGCGCCGGGTATTCCCGCACTTACGGGCGACATCAAGACCGACGGAGCGCTGCGCTACATCGACGAGAAGGTGGGCGACGGGGCTTCGCCGGCAACCGGGCAGCACGTCAAGGTGCAATATACGGGGTGGCTCACGAACGGTACGAAATTCGATAGCTCGCGTGACCGTAACCTGCCGTTCGACTTTGTGATCGGAACGCACTCAGTGATTCAGGGTTGGGACACCGGCGTCGCGACGATGAAGGTCGGCGGCAAGCGACGGCTCATCATCCCCGCAGCCCTGGGCTATGGGGCCCGCGGATCACCGCCAAAGATTCCGGCGAACGCGACGCTCATCTTCGACGTCGAACTGCTGAGCGTTCAGCCGTAGGCGCCCACGTCCCCTCGCAGCCACCCATGTTGATGCTGGTTCGATCGATGCCAGCATCCGAAGCACGAGCATGACAGGAGCAGCACCATGCCAGACGAAACCACCACGGCAAGCGGCCTACGGTACACCGACACCGTAGTCGGCGGTGGCGATTCCCCAACCAAGGGCAAGAAGGTCAAGGTGCACTACACCGGCCGTCTGACGAACGGCAACAAGTTCGACAGCTCTGTCGACCGTGGGCAGCCGTTCGAGTTCAACATCGGTATTGGGCAGGTGATCAAGGGCTGGGATGAGGGCGTGATGTCGATGAAGGTCGGCGGCAAGCGCACGCTTAATATTCCGCCGGAGCTGGGGTACGGCGCGCGAGGCGCCGGTGCGGCGATCCCGCCGAACGCGGAGCTGGTGTTCGATGTCGAGCTGCTCGGCGTGGGCTAGCGCGAGCAACTGACGATACGAGACGTCTCGGGCTAGAGCGTCGACTGCAGGAATTCCAAGACGGCGGCGTTGAAGGCGTCAGGCTGTTCGAAGTACGTCGAATGGCCGCTGTTCGCGATCACCACGTGGTGGGAGCCCGGAACGGCTCGATGGCAGCCTTCGATGATCTCTGGCGGCGTGACGGCATCGTGGTCGCCGACGAGGAAGAGGATCGGCATCCCCGACTGCGCCAGGCGCTCGGAAGAGCTGCCCGTATAGCCGGCGATCGGTGCGAGAAAGTCTTTCGGACGCGGCGGATTGAGGCGGCCGATCGAACGATAGAGGAACTCGAGCGCCACGGCCCGCTCCTTGAGCTGCGGAGAGACGGAGCGCTTGCCCAGCGGCAGTTGTCCCATCTCCGTGTCGCGATATGCGTCCTGCATCCGGCGCACACCGTCGTCGATCGCCCCGCCCGTGGTGCCAGCGAATACGATCGCCTTACATCGTCCTGGGTTCAGCAACGAGAAGCCGACAGCGGTGCGTCCACCCATCGATTGCGCGACGATACGCACCTCCGGGATCTCGAGGAAGTCGAGCAGGTCGCGGAGGTCCTCATGGAACCCGCGCCGGCCCCGCTTCGCCTCGCCCTCGCCGTCGCGAGAGAGCCCGAACGCGCGGTGATCAAAGGTGATACAGCGGAAGCGCTGCGAGAATACAGGGATTTGCTGCCACCAGCTCATGTGGTTGCCGCCGGCACCGTGCGCGAAGACGACGGCGGGTCCGTCACCAAGCGACTCGTAATAGAGGTCGATGCCGTTGACAGGCGCGAAGGGCATGGATGGAGTCTAGAGCGATTGCGTCGGAAACGGAATCGCGAGGGCCTCTTGGCTCTCGCGATCTCGCGCTCTTTCGGTGGACGGCTGGGCCAGGACGCTAAGTATGTGGCCTTACAAGTATGAGCGTCCTGACCCCGCCGGAAGTCCCAGGTGCAGGAGGTCGAATGCACCGTGAGTCATGCCCTACAGCGGCACTATAGAAAACGAATGTTAAACGCGGATTAAGCCGACCGTAACAATGCGCGAGATCTGACGAGCCAGATCGAGCGTGGCTTGACATTCGACGTGTCGCCTTACACGCTAGTTGAACCTGATCGTCGAATCGGAAGGTTCTTCCCGTGCGCGATAGTTCCATCGAAGCGGTGTGCCGTGATTGCGGGCGGCCGGTGTCGTTCCATGCCGACGGAACGCGCGCGCTGCGGTGTGCCGAGTGCTTCACCGGCTTCATGCAAGCGCGCGACATCGACTTCCTCAGCAGCTATGCGGAGCTCGGGGTCGCCAGCCGGCGCGTCGTCGCGGAGACGTGCCTGCGGGCATTCGTCACGGAATCACCGCCGCACCGGAAGGTGCTGGCGATGACGATCATGGATCAGTACGTGCTCGCCGCGGGCGACCTCATCGGCCTCTATGCCGCGCTAAAGCAGCGCGGCCGCGAGCCGATCATGCGGCAAATGCTCGAGTTTAAGCTCGATCGCAGCTCGGCGATGGCCTTCTTTCAGGAGATGGCGACTACGCCGCAACCGGAGATTCTCGACGCCCTCGGCCTGCCGATGCCAGAGGAGATCGGTCGTCGCTGTCCATCGCTCTCGAAGAGCGACGTCCGAGACCTGAAGCGCGCGATGGTGATGATGCTCGGCGACCTCAAGCGTACTGGCGAGATGGGAGAGGGGGCGGCACTCGCGCTGGCGCAGGCGAGCGGTGAATCGAGGGCCGGAGCGGCGATGATGAAGCAATCGGCATGGCTCGACAGCATCGGGCTGCGCGGCGATCAAGTCGCCTCGGTGTCCATTGACGAGCAGCGGCGGACCATCAATATCAGCGCGATTGTTGTCGATGAGAAGCGACTCCAGAACATGATCAGCGCCATTGACGCGATGACGAACGCCTCGCGCAACCTCATCTACGCCGTCCTCACGATGCATCAGGAAGACGAACGGGCACGAGAATTGGCTGCGAAGAGTCGGGAGCGGCGCGCCGCAAGTTGAAGCAGATTCCACGACCATCTGATTCCGGAAGCTCCGGACAGCCCCCGCCAGCACCGGGCCGGTCTATCCCATCTGAAGGCTCGATTACCGATGTGCCTGGGATACGCGTCGGGCACTGGAGCGACCGGCGGGCGATCACGGGATGCACCGTCGTGCTCCCGGATCGACCGTGCGTGGCGGGTGTCGACGTGCGCGGTGGTGCGCCAGGGACCCGTGAGACGGAGCTGCTCCGCCCCGGGAATCTCGTCCCTGACGTCCATGCCGTGCTGCTTGCGGGCGGTAGCGCGTACGGTCTCGAAGCGGCGTCCGGTGTCATGCGCTACCTCGCCGAGCGCGATGTCGGCTTCTCGTTCGGTCGCGGCGTCGTGCCGATCGTGCCGGCGGCGATCCTCTTCGATCTCGGCATCGGGCGCGGCGATCGGTGGCCGACGATCGATTCCGGATACCGAGCGACGGCGAATGCGCGGCGCTGGACGCTCGAGGGCAATGTCGGCGCCGGCATGGGTGCAACGGTCGGAAAGGCCCTTTCGCCGGCGTGGGCGATGAAGGGTGGGCTGGGCACGGCGAGCGAGCGGTCACACGACGGCATCATCGTCGGTGCAATCGCAGCGGTGAACGCCGCGGGCGATATCGTCGATTCGACGGACGGCGCGATTATCGCGGGGGCACGACGCCCGGACGGCACGATCGACGACGCCGTCGAAGTGCTGCGTGAGGGTCGCTTCTGGCAGCCGGAGGTGGCGGAGCAGAACACCGTGCTCGTAGTTGTTGCGACGGACGCCGCGCTCAGTTCGGAGCAAGCGAACCGGCTGGCAACCGTCTGCCACGACGGGCTCGCCCGGGCGGTGCGACCAGCGCACACGCAAAGCGACGGCGATGTCATCTTCACCCTCTCGACGGGCGAGCGGCCGATCGACGCCGGTGATTACCGCGTCGTCGAAGCGTTGGGGGCGCGCGCCGTCGAGCGCGCTATCGTGCGCGGCGTACTCCTGTCGGAGAGCCTCGGAGGCAGCCCCTCCGTCCGTGATGTGCATTCGTAAGTTGGGCAGAGATAAGTCGGCCGGGTACGAGCCCGCCACAGCCTCGTAACCCGGACCGAATGGTGTTCGACTCCATAGCGGGGTCTTGACCACGAACCGATAGGTGCAGAGTTCACGTTGCGGTCGGCGGTCACCGCGGAACCCTATACCTCGACTCCTCTCAGGGAGTCGTGTGGCGAACTTGCGCTCGCCGCCGGTTCTTATGCTGCGAAGGTACGATGCGCCGAGTGAAGCAGCCGCAATCAGAACGGCTGAATCCTTGCGGATCCGTAACAAGCGGGGAAGGCGCGCGAGGTTCACGAGCGATCGTAAGCCACCGATTACTAGCGGCACGACGCCTCGCGATACTTCGCTCTTTGATTGCGAGCAGCGGTGCCATCAGCCGCGGTGTGAGCGACGGACGGGTCGTGGGGCTGAGCAATCTGGAGGGAGCGACGCACTCGTACTCCTGGCTTTTGACAATACTCCTTGTGACGGCATCGACACGCGGAGAATCTTCGCTGTTACGGCGGCCAGCAGTTCGACGCCCTATTGTGCAGCCATGGCGCGGTGATGTCACAGCGTCGCATGAAGGAGGATCGATGGCACACATGCACGATGACGTACACAGCACGACGCGAGAGGTCGACGTGATCGATCGCGGCAACGGCAGCGGATTTGGCGCAGGATTTATGCTCGCCATCGCCACGCTGCTGGTGCTCGCCGTGATCGGGGTCGCCGTTCTCTGGGCACGACCGTGGGACGACAACAGCAACAACAACACGCCCAACGTCCCTGGCATCTCAGATAACAGCGGCGGCGGCAGCAGCGGCGGTGGTCAGCCGAGCGGCGGCGGATCGGACAGCGGCGGCGGCGGCGCGCAGCCGGCGCAATAGTCATCGCGACGAAAGGACATTGAGATGGTAGCTCTGCTTGTACTTTTGCTCCTGCTAGTGCTGCTCTTCGGCGGGCTCGGCCTCTTCGTGGCGAAGGTCTTCTTCGTGGCGCTGGCGGTGGTGCTGATCGTCGGCCTGCTGGCGGGCGGTGGCCTGGGTCGACGCTTCGGGCGTTAGGGCCCATTAGGTTCGAACTGAGGAACGGAGGTCCGAAAGGGCCTCCGTTCTTCTTGCATCCGAGCCGATGAACGCGAATGAGACCGGCGCGCTACCATTGTGTTGAAGGCGCGGAGGGCGCGAAGGTGGTCCGGGCTGTTCCCGAACGAACTGGCCCGCGTCGCGCCGAAACAGCAGATACGGCGATGCGGCCTACCCGGGCACCTGGGGTCGGTGCTCTGGGGAGGCCGCATGGCTTGACGCGGGAGTGCTATGCATCCCTGCAGTCGTTAGCGTGAGTATTGTCTCACGGTTCCCAAGAAATTGCACGCACTTTTTCGTAAGGAAGTTCGTACTCGTGTCAACTGAAGCTATCAATAGCGAGAATATGACGTACCGGCGCGCTCGAGTCGATGATGTCCCGACGGTTGCCGCGCTCATCGCGGCGGCACATCTGCCGCCTCTCTTCATCGAGGAGCACCTCCACGGGTTTGTGGCGGCGGAACGTGACGGCGAGCTCTGGGCGTGTGGAGGACTGGAAGGGTACGAGGACAGCGGTGTGATCCGCAGCGTGGTTGTCGACGAGCGCGGCCGTGGACTCGGTCTTGGGCAACGGATCGCGGAAATGCTGCTCGCCGACGCGAAACGGGCGGGCGCGAAGGACGTCTATCTCTTCACCGGCGATGCGGCACCGTTCTGGAGACGATTCGGTTTCGTGGAAATCTCCATGGCCGAGTGGCGTCCTGCGCCGCGGCTCTGTTGGCAATATCAGTTCTTGTCGCAGAACAGCGACCTTGTTCCGGAGATTCATACGATGTGGCGCGAGGCATAAAGTGGCGCGGATCGGCGTCCGGATCATCCCGGGCGGCGCTCGGAACGTCATCGAGGGTTGGAGCAGCGATGAACTGCGGGTGCGCGTAATGGCTCGCCCGATCGAAGGCGCAGCGAACGGCGCGCTCCTGAGGCTGCTCGCGAAGGCGCTCGACGTGCCTCCGTCCCACCTCGCAATCACTCGTGGCGTCCTCCACCGATCGAAGGTGGTCGAGGTCGCGGGGCTGTCCGACGAGCAGGTGAGAACGCGTCTGTCGGCGATCGGGATCGAGTAGCTGGAGCGCCGACGGTGGTCCGCTCGTTCTCCGCTATCACGAGCCCGCACGAAACTTCGATCGCCCATCTCGTTTACCATGCATTACGAACCGTTAATCGTGTGTTAATGCGGCGATGTCACGATCAGTGCAATCAACCACGGCGGAGAGCCGAGCGACGGCATGAGCCAGCACCAAAGGGGCGACGTGGTCGTAGACGAAAAGAGCACCAACACGGAACGCGAGTTGCTGACGGCTGAACGGCTTCCGACTAGTGAGCGCGTCACCGAGATCGATGCGCCATGCGCAATCGACATCCGGGATTTCAGTGCATATTACGGCGCGTTCCGAGCGCTGGACGGCGTGTCACTCGGTATTCCGGAACGGAAGATCACAGCACTGATCGGGCCCTCCGGGTGCGGGAAGAGCACGCTGCTTCGCAGCATCAATCGCATGAACGACCTCGTCCCGGGCTTCCATACCGAGGGCGTGATTCGATACCGGGACCAGGACGTGAATGCGAAGGGCGTCGACGCTGTCGAATTGCGCCGACGTATCGGCATGGTGTTCCAGAAGCCGAATCCGTTTCCGAAATCGATCTTCGACAACATCGCGTTCCCGGCGAAGGTCAATCGCATCAAGGGCGCAATGTCAGAGATCGTCGAACGGTCGCTGCGGGCGGCGGCGCTTTGGGACGAAGTGAAGGACAAGCTCCACGAGAGCGGACTGGCGCTTTCCGGCGGCCAGCAGCAGCGTCTCTGCATTGCACGCGCGCTCGCGGTCGAGCCTGACGTCATCCTGATGGACGAACCGTGCAGCGCCCTCGATCCGATCGCGACGCACAAGATCGAGGATCTCATGCGCGTGCTGGCGCGCGACTATACAATTGTCATTGTCACGCACAACATGCAGCAGGCAGCACGCGTTGCCGACTACACCGCCTTCCTGATGATGCGGCCTGACCGCGCCGGCGAGCTCGTCGAGTACCGCGACACTGATTCCGTCTTCACCGCTCCCCGAGACAAGCGCACCGAGGATTACATCACGGGCCGGTTCGGTTAGGACTGATCGATGACGAGAGAACTGTTCGACAAGAAGCTCCGAGAGATGCAGGAAGACGTCTTGATCATGGGCAGCATGGTCGAGAAGGCGATCCAGCGCTCAATGGTTGCGCTGCGCACGCGCGACATCGCGCTCTCGAACGCCGTCGTCCAAGAAGATCGCGGCATCAACGCGAAGCGGTATGAGCTCGAGGAGAAGTGCATCCACACGATCGCCCTGCAGCAGCCGATGGCCGCCGATCTTCGCGTGCTTGTCGCCGTGCTGTTTATCGCCACAGAGCTCGAGCGGATGGCGGATCACGCCGAGGGCATCGCGCGGATCAACCTGATGCTCGGCGACGAACCGCTGCCGGCCGTGCTCGGCGACATCGGCGAGATGGCGGATAAGGCGAGCGATATGCTTCGCCGCAGTCTCACGACGTTCGTTGAACGCGATGCGACGTCGGCACGGCTTATCTGTGACGAGGACGACCAGATCGACACGCTCTACGACGCGTCGTACCACGCGCTCATCCAGGAGATGATTCAGACGCCGGCCGAGATCCAGCGAATCACCTACCTGATCTGGACGTGCCACAATCTGGAACGAATCGCTGATCGGGTGACGAACATCTGCGAGCGCGTCATCTTCATGGTCACGGGGCAACTCGAGGAGATCAACGTATCGCGATACTGACTCCGTGTCGCCACCCACGAACGGTCGGCAACCGATGACGCAGACGGCTGCGGCTGAGGTCGCCAAGACGATCCTCGTCGTCGAGGACGAGGCGACGCTCTCGGCGGCACTGTCGTACAACTTGCGAAAGAACGGCTACAACGTGATCACAGTGGCGGACGGCCTCGCGGGATTACGCGCGGCACAGCAAGACCGGCCCGACGCGATCGTGCTGGATCTCATGCTGCCGAAGATGGACGGCATCGAAGTATGCCGTCGCGTCCGAGCAGAGTCGGACGTGCCGATCCTGATGCTCACGGCGAAATCTGAGGAGCTTGACACCGTTGTCGGTCTCGAGGTCGGTGCCGACGATTATATGTCGAAGCCCTTCAGCATGCGCGAGCTGCTGGCGCGCGTCCGCGCGCTGCTGCGGCGGTCAGCTTCGCGCGAGGGGGCTTCGGACGAGGCGCGCATCGTTACCGGCGACCTTGACCTCGACCTACGGGGCAGAACCGTGATGCGAGCGGGGAACGAAGTCGCGCTCAAGCCGAAGGAATTCGACTTGCTCTATTTTCTCGCCAAGAACGCCGGACAGGTCTTCACGCGCGAACAGCTGATCGAACAGGTCTGGGGCTACGACTTTTTC
>JBBSDV010000117.1:0-10457 GCA_038240335.1 Dehalococcoidia bacterium | reverse complement strand
GCCTGTATTACAACCTCGAGGCCCTCTGGTCGCAGGGCGTATCGGTCGTCCATATCCAGTAGAGCATCGCTTCTCGCCTCTCGACCCGTGGGTCGATCGTCGTTTGCCCTGCGACGGCAGCGCTGGATCTCGTGGTGAAGCAGCCAAACTCACAGCGCACCTCAACCGGGTTCGAATTTAAGGCGCGCCCCGGCGAAGGCCTTGGCGGCATCACTCGGCGCTGTCTGTAGCACGCCGGTGATCGGCAAGCGTGCGGCGCCCTGCGAACAGCGCACTACCGAGCGTGATGAGGACCGCGGTGGCGAAAGCGAGACCGAGCCAAATCTGCGTCCTTATGCCGCCGTCCGCTGATTCCGTCCCGGTGTTCGGCAGGCGGATGGGACTCGTGCCTGTCGCCGCGGCGCCGCCGGTCGGCCCTATTGACTGAGCCAGCGTGCCAATCGTCATCGTTGGAGTCGCGGACGTGGCGGTCGCTGGTGCTATGCGCATCGTCGGCGTCGACGTAAGTGTCTCGCCCGGCGGGATGGTGGCCGTCGCGCAGCTGGTGTCGGTGACGCACGTCGTCGGCGTCGCCGTGATTGTTGGCTGAGCGGTCGCCGACGGGATCTCTGTCGGCGTCGCTGCCGTCGTGACAGGTTCGCTGCTCGTCGCAGTCGACGTCGTTGTTGCGGCCCCGACATTGGTCGAACTGGCTGTGGGAACCGGGGTGGAACTATATGTCGGCGCCGGCGTGTCGGTCGCCTGAGCGGTGTCAGTCGCGGCGGGCGTACTGTCCGGCGCCGTCCCCGTGGCGGTCGCCGTCGCTAGCCCGGCCGACGTCGCCGTGTTGATTGCCGTTGAAGTGCTCGTCGCGCTAGCCATCTCCGTAACACTGGGCGTCGCCGTGTCGGTCGCCGAATTCGCCGCGATTGCAGTTGATGGTTCGGTGGCCGTCTCCGTCGGTGTCGGAGTGTTCGTCGGCGTCGCTGTCGGGACGATGGTGAGTGTTTGCGTGACCGTGGCCGTATCGGTGGCGGCGGTGGTACTCGTCGGCGTCGCCGTCGGAACGGCGGTGGGAGTTTCGGTGACGTCGGGCGCGTTCGTCGCGGAGGCTGTTTCCGTGGCCGTCGCTGTATTGACGGGCGTTGCCGTCGCTGTTTCGCCCGCCGTCGCCGTGCTCGTTGCGATCGCCGTGTCCGTAGGCGTGACGGTGCTGGTCGGAATTGCAGTCGGTGTTTGCGTGACGACCGCCGTAGCCGTCGGCGCCGAAGTGTTCGTCGGTGTCGCTGTCGGGACGGCGGTGGGTGTCTGCGTGACCACGGCCGTAGCGGTGGCTGCAATCGTGCTCGTCGGAACATCGGTCGGGGTTTCGGTGACGTCGGGCACATTCGTCGCGGACGCCGCTTCCGTGGCCGTTGCTGTATCGACGGGCGCGCCCGTCGACGTGCTCGTGGCGATCGCCGTGTCAGTCGCCGTGGCGGTGCTCGTCGCAATCGCGATCGATGTGGCCGTGGCCGTGGCCGTGGCCGTGGCCGTGGCCGTTGCGACGGCAGTGTGCGTCGAGGTAGATGTGGGAACGGCTGCGGGCGTTTGCGTGACCGTAGCTGTATCGGCGGGCGCACTCGTGTTCGTCGCGGTTGGAACTGCGGTGGATGTTTCGGTAGCTGTAGCCGTATCAGTGGCCGTGGTGGTACTCGTCACCGTCGCGGTCGGAACTGCGGTGGGCGTTTCGGTGACGTTGGGCACATTCGTCGCGGACCCTGCTTCCGTGGCCGTCGCTGTATTGACGGGCGTCGCCGTCGCTGTTTCGCTCGCCGCCACCGTGCTCGTTGCGATGGGCGTGTCCGTAGGCGTCGCGGTACTCGTCGCGATTGAGGTCGCTGCAATCGCTGTGTCGGTCGCCGTCGGACTCGTGCCTGGCGGGGTTGGCGTCGATCCCGACTGGATCATGATCGTCGCGCCGGCGCAGAAGAAGCCATTCGCACCGCACACGGGACGGTTACTGCCTCCTGCGAAGGCAGTGAGCGACGTGCCCGTAAAATCGAGGATTGAGGTTCCGATCGTCGACGAGTTGAAATTGACCGTCGCTAGAAGGACGTTCCCAGTTATGAGTTCATCGGCTCCAGAATCACAGTCGATCGTCGCGGGAGAAGTGGCGGCCTGAGGCTGCGTCGCGGAGACGTTCAGTTGATTGCAATCCCAGTCGTCCGCCGTGCCGAGAGCTTGGTTCCAATCCGGATTAGCGTCGAGATCTGTGCCGTTGCCAAATTGGCCATTCGTCGCCGTTAACGGATCGTCGTAGCTGACCCCGATCGTGGCGCCGGAGATCACGCCGCCGACGGGCTGCCGGCTTACGTTTAGCAAGCAGATGCCGACCTCGAATGACGAGCCGACGACGATGCCGGCACTCGCTTCGACCTGATCGCAGCCATCGGAAGGATCCGCATCGATCGCGAGCGAGACGGCGTTATAGGCGTGAGCCGGTCCGGATCGGGTGCGGCTGAAAATCGCCGTTGCCAGAAGGAGGACGATCGCGGCGACGGCGATCGTGCGCAGCGCCACGCTCACGCGATTCCTCCTTGAATCTTCGTCGCCTACTCAATAGCGAGGCCGATTCGCGAAGCGTAGTTCCGCTGTCGCTGCTGCGTCAACGAAACATGTCAAGCGACGCGCATATCTCGCCGGTGGGAGCGCTCGAACGCGACTCGCGATCTCGCTGCGACTACATCGCGCGCAAGAGGCGGATGCGCTCGGCGATCGGCGGATGGGTGCTGAAGAGGTTGTTGAGGAAAGACTCGTGCTCGCGTAGGGGGTTCGAGAAGTACAGGTGCGCCGTCGCCTTGTTCGCCTCCTCAAGCGGCTCCGGATCTGCGCTGATCTTCTCGAGTGCGCGGGCGAGGGCATCGGGGTTACGTGAAAGCAGCGCGCCGGACGCGTCGGCGAGATACTCGCGCTTGCGGGAGATCGAGAGCTGGATCAGCTGAGCGGCGATCGGCGCCAGCAGCGCCAGCACGATCGCGATCGCGAAGAACAACAACTGCACTTGCCCGCCGCGGTCGTCGTTGCTGCGGCGGCGGCCGGCGCCGAACCACGTCCAGCGGAGGAAGAAGTCGGCGAGCAGCGCGACGAGGCCGACGAGGACGACGGTGATGGTCATGACGCGGATGTCGTAGTTGCCGACGTGCGACATCTCGTGGGCGATGACGCCTTCGAGCTCGTTGTGGTCGAGCTTGTCGAGCAGGCCGCGCGTCGCCGTCACCGAGGCGTGCTTCGGGTCGCGGCCGGTGGCGAAAGCGTTCGGGGCGCTGTCTTCGATGACATAGACCTTCGGCATCGGCAGACCTGAGCCGATCGAGAGATTCTCGACGACGCGATAGAGCTCCGGCTCGTCATCCTTCGTCACCGCCCGCGCGCTGCTGACCGCGAGCGCCACCGACGCGCTGGCGTAGTAGCTGATCGCGGCATAGATCGCGAGGACGATGAAGACCACGGGCGCAACGCCGATCGGCAGGCCGAAGGCGAGGGCGATGACGGTCGCGAAGCCACCAATGAAAGCGACGAACACGAACATCATGAACCATGTCTGCCGCTTGTTCGCGGCGATCCTATCGTAGACCAGAACGGGGGCGTTGAGATCGCCGGGCAGGAACTGCGATTCTGCCATCGGTTAGGTGGCGGCGGGCGGCGACGCCGGCGGCGACGGCGCGGCGGGCGGCGCCGGCGCGAAACTGACCTTCACATCCTGCCGTTCCTCGTCTTGGGCCTCGAAGAACTCTTCGGACTGGAAGCCAAACATGCGGGCGAAGACGACGCTCGGGAACGTCGCCGTGCTGCTGTTGTAGCTGAGGACGTTCGTATTGTAGAACTGCCGCGCGTAGGCGATCTTCTCCTCGATATCGGAGAGCTCGTGCTGCAGTTCGAGGAAGTTTTGGTTCGCCTTCAGATCGGGATAGTTCTCGGAGACGGCGAACAGCGAGCGGAGCGTCTGCGTCAGCATATTGTTCGCTTCGGCGGCCTGCCCGGGCGTGCCCGCCTGCTGCAGCATCGCGCGGGCGCGGGTGACGTTCTCGAGCACCTCGCGTTCGTGCGCGGCGTACCCCTTGACCGTCTCGACGAGGTTCGGGATCAGCGACGCGCGGCGCTTCAGTTGCACGTCGATGCCAGACCATGCCTCCTTCACCCGCAGGCGGCCGCGGACGAGGCCGTTGTACAGCCCCATCAGGATGAAGCCGAGGACGGCGATCACGACGACGACGACGATGACGGCGATCAATATGCCCACATGCCACTCCTTCGTGCGCAGCATCGCGCGATGCACTTCGAGTGTATCACGGTGCTCGTCGTCGATCGCATGAACAACGTTTCCGAAACCTAATGCGGCCGTATGAGCATTGTGAGCGCGACTCGGTGCGTGCGAGAATCAGATTGCGGCGCGACGAACAGGGTGCCGCGGCATTAAGGCGGCGCTGACGCCGGCGAGCAGGATGACCATGAAGCTCCGATCTCCAGTTCTCGCGCTCGTGCTCCTTATGGCGATGCTCGCCGTCGCCTGTTCCGGAAGCAGCAGCACGGCGAACAAGACGAGGACCGCCGGCGCCACCAGCACGACGCCCGGCGCGGCGGCGACGGCAGCCGCGACGGCCGGCACTTCTAGCGGCGGCAACGGCGGCAGTCCGGCGTCGCTGCAGCGCGACGGTGGGCTCACGGTCGTCGCGATCGTCGAGAAGCTTGCGCCGTCGATTGTGCGCGTGCAGACCGAAGGGGCGACACTCGATGCGTTCGGGCGCACGACGCCGAGCACCGGCGTCGGCACGGGCGTAATCATCGATAAGGCCGGCCATATCGTCACCAACAACCACGTTGTGACCAACGGCAGCGGCAGCACGCCGGCGAACACGATCACGGTGACGCTCTCGGATCAACGGACGGCGAAAGCGACCATCGTCGGGCGGGACCAGCCGACGGATCTAGCGGTGATCAAGATCGACGAGCCGAACCTGCAGCCGGCCACGTTCGCCGACCCCGGCGGCTTGCAGGTGGGCCAGGATGTCGTCGCAATCGGATTCGCGCTCGATCTGACGGGCGGCCCGACGGTGACGCGCGGCGTGCTGAGCGCGAAGGGGCGAACGATCCAGGAGCAGCCGTACGCTATTAACGACGCCTTGCAGACCGACGCGGGCATCAACCCCGGCAACTCTGGCGGGCCGCTCGTGAACGCGAACGGCGAGGTGATCGGCATCAACACGGCGATCATTCAGAGCGCGCAGAGCATCGGCTTCTCAATCTCGGTGGCGCTCGTGCAGCCGACCGTGCAGACGCTGCTCGACCAGGGCAAAGTCGACCGCGCGTACCTCGGTGTCGGCACGGTCGACGTGACCCCCAGCATCGCGAGTAACTTCGGGTTGCCCGTGACGAGCGGCATCGCCGTCACGTCGGTCGGCGCCGGCACGCCAGCGGACGTCGCTGGCCTGCGGCAGAACGACGTGATCGTGCAGGTCGACGGCCAGGCGGTGGCGAACAACGGCGCCCTGCTCGCGGTGCTCGCGAAGCACAAGGCGGGCGACAACGTGCCGGTGCAGTTCTATCGCAGTCAGGACAAGCACGATGTCAGCGTCACGCTCGCGTCGCGGCCAACGCAGTAAACTGCCTTCCCGAACGACGAACTTCAAACTACGAACTCTGACCCGACCAAGGTTGTGATCCCCCGAGTCCCTCGCTAAGATGCTGTTGGGCGGCAACCCCTGGGAGGTGCCGCCATTTGTGTTGTGCCGGCCCCTCCGGTCATCCAGGAGAGCATGCCAAAGTACATCTTCGTGACCGGCGGCGTCGTCAGCTCCGTCGGCAAGGGCATCACGACAGCCGCACTCGGACGCATCCTCAAAAGCCGCAACGTCTCCGTCTCCATCCAGAAGCTCGATCCCTACCTCAACGTCGACCCCGGCACGATGTCGCCGTACCAACACGGCGAGGTCTTCGTGACGAGCGACGGCGCCGAGACCGACCTCGATCTCGGCCATTACGAACGCTTTATCGACGAGGAACTGACGAAGGCGAGCTCGGTCACGACGGGCCAGATCTACCAGTCCGTCATCGCGAAGGAGCGCAAGGGCGAATTCCTCGGCGGCACGATCCAGGCGATCCCCCACGTCACGAACGAGATCAAGGCGCACGTTCGGGCGATCGGCCGCGATACCGGCGCCCAGGTGGTGATCGTCGAGGTCGGCGGCACCGTCGGCGACATCGAGGGCCAGCCGTTCCTCGAGGCGATCCGCCAGATTCGGCGCGAGGAGGGCGCCCACGATACGCTCTCCATCCACGTTACATTCCTGCCGCACGTCGGATCGACGAACGAACTGAAGACGAAGCCGACGCAGCACTCGGTTCGCGAACTGCGCAGCGCCGGCATCCAGCCTGATGTCATTCTGTGCCGCGCCGACCACGAGGTGACCGCTGAGCTACGGCGTAAGATCGCCCTTTTTTGCGATGTGCAGGAGCGCGGCGTCATTTCACTGCCGACCGTCGACAGCATCTACCAGGTGCCGATCGTCCTCCAAGACGAGAACCTCGGCGACTACGTGATCGAACTGCTGGAGCTTGATGCGTCGCCGCGCGATCTGGCGCCGTGGCGCGAGATGGTCGACCGGCTCGAGCATCCGACTGGCACCGTTACGATCGCCGTCGTCGGCAAGTACGTCGAGCTGCACGACGCCTATCTCTCGATCAAGGAAGCGCTGATTCACGCCGGCATCGCGCACGAGCAGAAGGTCGTGCTCCGCTGGGTGCATTCCGAGCGGCTCGAGCAGGAGCCGGTCTCGGCGGTGCTCGGCGGCGTCGACGGCATCGTAGTGTGCCCGGGATTCGGCGGCCGCGGCATCGAGGGCAAGCTGGAGGCGGCACGATACGCACGCGAGAACAAGATCCCGTACCTCGGTGTGTGCCTCGGGATGCAGATGATGGTGATCGAGTACGCACGCAACGTCCTCGGGCTGATCGGCGCCAACTCGACCGAGGTGAACGCGCAGACGCCGCACCCGGTGATCAGCATGCTCAGCGAGCAGCTCGGGATCGAGGACAAGGGCGGCACGATGCGGCTCGGCGCGTACCCGTGCACGCTGATCGACGGCACCAAGGCGGCTGCCGCGTACGGCGAGCGCGAGGTTGTCGAGCGCCACCGTCATCGCTACGAATTCAACAACAAATACCGCGAGCAGCTCGAGGCGGCGGGGCTTGTCGCGAGCGGCACGTCGCCCAATGGCAGCCTCGTGGAGATCACGGAGATCGTCAACCACCCCTTCATGGTGGGCTCGCAGTTCCATCCCGAGTTCAAGTCACGTCCCGACCGGCCGCAACCGCTGTTCCGTGACTTCATCGGCGCGGCGAAGCGGCTGCGCGCGGGCATCGACGGCGGCCTCATAGCGTCCGAACGCACACCGATCGCTGACCGCGACATCGTCGCCGCCGGCGGCGCGTGACAATCACCCACATCCTCGCGGGCCTCCATTTTCTCTCGCTGTTCGTCATGACGGCGGGGTTGGGCGCTGTGATGGTGGCGCTCTGGCGTGGCTGGCGTGAAGACGACCTCGATCGCCAGCTGGTGGCGTTCGAAGACGCGAGCACCGGACACCATGCCGGTCTCCTCCCCGGCATCATCGCCGTCGGCGCGACGGGGTTGTTTCTGGCCGGCAACGAGGGCTACAACTTCTTCACAACGGGCTGGCTCGTGGCGCTGGAGCTGCTCTACCTGCTGATGCTGTTCCTGCTGCTGCCGGTGCTTGGCCACTCGCTGAATCGCATCGAGATCGAGACGCTCAAGTCGAAGAAGAAGAACCAGACGTCGGCCGAGCTGCAAGAGCTGCTCGACGACAACGTCCCGATCGTCGTGTCGCTGATCATCCTCTTTCTCATTCCCGTCATGGTCTGGCTCGCCGAATTCAAACCGTTCTGAGGGATGGGCGGATGGAAGTCGGATGTCGGGAGTCGGGCGGGCCTCCTGACGGACGGAAGTGGGCCGTCGGAGAAGAGGGCGGATGAAAGCCCTGAGCCGCGGCGCGATGCGCGAGTGATGCCTCGAAGTACGCGCAAACGAACATGGCGAGTCGCCGCCTCCGAGCGAATGAATGTCCATGACTGATCGCATCCCAGAGCGCTTTCGCGTCGACGTTGTGCGGCGGCTCGGGCAGGGCGGCGAGGCCGTTGTGTACGAGCTGACCGGCGGGCGGGCGCTTCGCGTGTTTCACCGAAAGCCGCACGGCGCGAGCACGATCGCCGCGTTCTATCGCGACATCTCGCGCGGAGCGCCGTCGTTCGCGCTGCCGCGGATCCTCGAGCAGGGCGAGGACGACGGCATGGCGTACAGTCTCGACGCGCTGATTCCGGGGCGCCCGCTGCACGAGCTGCTGGCATCGCTCGACGACGAGGGCCGCGAGCGGGCACTCGCGTCGTACACCGATGCGGCGTTCGAGATCGCCGTGCTGCCGTTGGTGCGCGATGACTTCGGCGAGTTTCTGCGCGACGACGACTCGATCACGGCCGCGACGTGGCAGCAGTATCTGCTGGCGAGAATGCAACGCTCGCTTGCCGAATCGCCGTGGCTGGCCGCCGATGTGCCGTCCTTGGCGAACCTCATCGAGACGCTCACAAGACGCATCGAAGGATTGATACCGGCAGCGAAAGCGCTCGTGCACGGCGACTACTATCCGGGCAATGTGCTGCTGACGGACGACTTCAGAGTGTCCGGCGTGATCGATTTTGGGCCCGTGACCGTAATCGGCGATCCAGGGCTGGATCTTGCGAGCGCGGTGATCTTCCTCGAAGTGATGCCTGGCGGCTGCCGGCCGTCAGATACGGCGTTCGTGCGCGACCGGCTGATCCCCCGTGTCGGCGCGGGCATCGTGGACGCGATCGCGACGTACCGCGGCTGGTACGCGATCCGCTTCGCGCCGTACCGCGACGACGATCCGAACCTGTACGCTTGGTGCGTGAAGTCGCTTACCGATCTCAGCCGAGAGTTCGCGCCGTGACCAACGAGCCTGCTCCCCGGCCGGGCATCCTGAGCGGCATCACGGTCGTCGATCTGACACGCGTTCTGGCGGGGCCGTACTGCACGATGGTGCTCGCCGATCTCGGTGCGCGCGTGATCAAAGTCGAAGCGCCGGGACGCGGCGACGACGCGCGCCAGATCGGGCCCTTCGCCGGCGGAAAATCGGCGTACTTTATGTCGCTGAACCGCGGTAAGGAGAGCATCGCTCTCAACCTTAAGGATGAGGCCGATCGAGCGATCTTCGAGCGCTTGCTCGAATCCGCCGACGTGCTGACGGAGAACTTCCGGGCGGGCGCCATGGATCGTCTGGGGTACGGCTGGCCAGCGCTGCACGCGAGGTATCCGCGGCTGATTTACGCGGCGACTTCGGGTTTCGGCAGCAGCGGGCCGTATGCCGATCGGCCGGCGTACGACATGGTGGTGCAGGCGATGGGCGGCATCATGAGCCTCACCGGCCATCCCGGCAACCCGCCGACGAGGGTTGGCACCTCAATCGGCGACATCACCGCCGGGCTCTTCACCGCGGTCGGCATCACCGCAGCCTTGTACTCGCGCACGCAGACCGGGGACGGCACAATGATCGACGTCGCCTTGCTCGACTCGCAGGTCGCGATCCTCGAGAACGCCATCGCGCGCTACTTCTCGACCGGCGAGATACCTGGGCCTATCGGCTCGCGGCATCCATCGATCACGCCCTTTGAGGCGTTCGCCACCGCTGACGGCTACATCGTCGTCGCTGCTGGAAACGACGCGCTCTTCCGCCGCCTCTGCGAGACGATCGGCGCGCGGGCGCTGGCGCAGGACGCGCGCTTCGCGACGAACCCGCTGCGCACGGAGCACAACGCCGCACTCAAGTTCGAACTGGAGCGCGCCCTCGCTGCGCGGCCGGCCCGCGCGTGGCTCGATGCGTTCGGGGCGGCGGGCATACCGTGCGGGCCGATCCAGAACGTAGCCGAGGTGCTGGCCGACCCGCAGGTGCTGGCGCGCAATATGGTCGTCACCGCCGACGATCCGGATATCGGGCCGCTGCGCATGGCCGGCAACCCGATCAAGCTTTCGGCATTCGATGACCCGACGACGCGGGAACCTGCGCCGTCGCTCGACGAGCACCGTGAGCAGATCCTGCGGGAGCTCGATCTCGCGCAATGATCGAGGCGGATGATCGCGATTGTTGACCGGTGAACGTCATTTGGAAGCAAGACGCGGTGCGTACGGAAGATGCTAATCCTCGCGCTGCTCGGGGCGGTAGAGGGCGTAGTTCGCGGACTGGCCGGCGGTCGCGCCTTCGTGCGCGGCTGTGACGATCTGGTGGGCGAACATCTTCGTCACGTCGCCGGCCGCGAACAGGTTCGGCACGTTCGTACACTGCTCGTCATCGATCTTGATGTAGCCTTCTTCGATTTCAGCCCCGAGCGACGCGGCGAGATCCGAGTTGGGC
>JBBSDV010000116.1:0-10470 GCA_038240335.1 Dehalococcoidia bacterium | reverse complement strand
CGGTCGCCGTACCGCTCCTCCTGGTACGCGGCGGAGATCGCGTCCCACGAGGTACGATTGTCCGGCGGCGGTCCTGCCTCGATTGGCGGCGCCGGCGTGTCGCCGAGCGGCGTTCCTTCGCCGCTCGCCGCGTACGCGGCGCCCCAGTCTGTGCCAGTGCCGGCGCTCGGCTCGCTGAGAATCTTGATCAGCGGTACGCGCAGGTCGGGCGGCATCCAGAGTGCGTCGAGGTCGCCGGCGTCGAGCCAGCGGGCGTCGTCGTAGTCGCCCTCGGCGTTGAAACGCATCGCGCCGTCGATCGGCGTGCGGAATATGTTGGCGACGTACTGCCGCTGGTCGTCCGGGTCGGTCATGTACACGGTCTCGACGAACGCCTCCTCGCCGACTGCGGCGTCGAACTGCTCACGCGCGTGTCGGCGCAGCGCTTCCTCCGCGGCCTCGTCGTCCCGCACGACGACGAGCGGCAGCACCCACTGTCCCGCGAACGGCGCGCGTCGCCGGTGCGCGAGCAGCGCCTTCGCGTCGCGTTCGATGAGCAAGGCCGAGATCAGCTCAGGCATGTTGTGCTGGTCGCCTTGTCGCTAGTCGCCAATCCAACTTCCAACATCCGCACCTAACCGCCGAGAGCGTCGCGCGCTCCGATCGCAACACCCACCACACACGATCACCTAATACCCCAGATCGCCGCGCGGCGCGTCCGCTTGCCGCTCTTCGGCGAGCTCGATCGCTCGCATCGTCGCGCGTGCTTTGTTGTGCGACTCCATCCACTCTTCTTCCGCCGTACTGTCGTACACGACGCCTCCCGCCGCCTGCGCGTAGGCGACGCCCGGCTTCATCCAGAGCGTACGGATGGCGAGCGCGGTATCGCAGTTGCCCGACATATCGAAGTACCCGACGCAGCCGCCGTAGCCACCGCGGCGCTCCCCCTCGAGCTCGGCGATGAGCTCCATCGTCCGGATCTTTGGCGCGCCCGTCACCGTGCCGTGCGGGAAGTACGCACGCAGCGCGTCGTACGACGTTACGTCCGGCCGCAGCTTTCCGAGGACGTGCGACACCATGTGCATGACGTGCGAGTAGCGCTCGATGTCCATCAGCGAGGTCACCTGCACTGTGCCCGCTTCGCAGACGCGACCGAGGTCGTTCCGCGCGAGATCGACGAGCATGATGTGCTCCGCGCGCTCCTTCTCGGATGACTGCAGCTCGTCCGCCATCTTTTGCTCGTCGGCGGCGTCGCGGCCGCGGCGGCGGGTGCCGGCGATCGGATGCGTCTCGATGACACCGTCCTCGACGCGGATCAGCACCTCCGGCGAGGCGCCGACGACATGCATCTCGCCGAGCTCGAGGTAGTACATGTACGGCGATGGGTTGATCGTCCGTAAAGCGCGATACACCTCGAACGGGTGCGCGTCGGTCTCGCGCGTGAAGCGCTGTGACACCTGGATCTGGTACGTGTCGCCGCGAGCGATGTACGCCTTCGCCCGCTCCACCTTCCCCATGAACTGCTCGCGTGTGTTGTTCGACACGAACGCGCGATCCATCTTCGAGGTGCGCGTCGTGTCATACGGCAGACGCGACAGCGGCTGCGCGAGCCGCGCGACGAGCTGCTCAATCTTCCATGTCGCCTGCCGGTATGCGGCTTCGACGTCGCCGTCGAGCCGCGCGTGGCTGACGACCTTGATCTTGCGCTGCAGGTGATCGAACACGAGCAGCGTGTCACAGAACATGAACACGGCCTCGGGAAATCCTTGCGGATCGGCGGCCGGCAACGGCAGCTTCTCGTAGTAGCGCGCACATTCGTACGCCATGTAGCCGACCGCGCCGCCGTGGAATCGCGGCAGCCACTCGACCGGCACCGGCGTCAGGCGACGCAGCTCATCTTCGATCTGCAGCAGTGGGTCGCCCGGCGTCTCGTTCGCCGTCACGTTGTCGCCGCTGCGCAGGACGCGATATGGCTCGGTGCCGATAAAGCTGTACCGCGCCAGGCGCTCGCCCCCCTCGACCGATTCGAGCAAAAACGAGTGCTTGCCTCGCGCCACCTTCAGGTACGCCGACACCGGCGTCTCCAAGTCAGCGACGACCTCCCGATACACCGGCACGATGTTCCCCTTGCCGGCAAGCGCGCGCACCTCGTCGAGCGTCGGCGTATATGAGGTCATGGCGTTGACTCCGGCATGCTGAGAAGTGGGAAGCGGGAAGTGCGAAGTGGGACTGCTTTCGTGGCGAATCGAACGTTAGGGTCACAGCCAAGCACTCGTACCGATTCGACGTGAAGGAGCCTCGGCTCGCTTCCTAGTTCGCATGCCGCGCCGATCGCCCCGCTTTCGCCGCGCCTCCGGGTACACGCGATCTCGTTTCCCGTGTCTCGCGTCTCGTTTCTCATTCTGTCCCTCCCGGCATTCCGCGCTCGAAGTAGTCGAGGCGCAGCGCCTTGCGCACTTCGATCATCGTCGCCTCGGCGGCGACGCGGCCGGCGGCGCTTCCCGTCGCCAGCGCGTCCTTCACGAGATCGGGCTGCGATTCGTAGTACGCGCGCCGCTCGCGGATCGGGTCGAGCAGGTTGTTGAGAGCGATGACCAGCTTCTTCTTCACCTCGACGTCGCCCACCGCGCCGCGCACGTAGCGCTCCTTCAGGTCGTCGACCTCCGCCGTGTCGGGATTGAATGCGTCGTGATACATGAAGACGGGGTTGCCCTCGACGTGGCCCGGATCGGTCGCCCGCAGCCGCGTCGGGTCGGTGTACATTCCCATCACCTTCTTCGTCACCGTCGCGGCGTCGTCCTTCAGGTAGATCGCGTTGTTCAGCGACTTGCTCATCTTCGCCTGCCCGTCTATGCCGACGAGCCGCGGCACGCGTCCGACCAGGGGCTCCGGCTCGGGGAAGACGTACCCGAAATCGCGATTGAAGTGACGCGCCACCTCCCGCGTCATCTCGACGTGCGGCAGCTGATCGTCGCCCACCGGCACGAGGTGCGCGCGCGGCATCAGGATGTTCGCCACCTGCATCACCGGGTAGATGAAGAAGCCGACCGGCACCCCCTTCTTCCCCGTATCGAGGTCGTCCATCTCCGCCTTCAGCGTCGGATTGCGCTGCAGACGGCCGAGCGGCATGAACCATGACAGCAGCACCGAGAGCTCCGCGTGCTGCGGCACCTGGCTCTCGATCACGTAATGGCTGTGCTTCGGATCGAGGCCGACCGCCAACCAGTCGAGCGCCACCTGCCACACCGAATCGCGCACGCGGTCGATGTCGTCGGCGTAATCCGAGACCTGGTAGTCGGCGATCAGGAAAAAACACTCGTACTCCTGCTGCAACCGCAGCCAGTTCTCGAGCGCGCCGGCGTAGTGTCCGAGGTGCAGCGAACCCGTCGGCCGGATGCCCGTAAGGATGCGCTTTCGTTCCGTCGGCGCTTGCGGTGCTGTCATCTCAACTCCCTTGGCGCGAAGCGCTTCGCCTCTTTGGCGTCCGCGTCCCGCAGTCTTGTCGCTCATCCGCGATGGCAAACAAAAAACTCTCGACCCCTGTCTGAGGGGCGAGAGTTTATCCCGCGGTACCACCCTGCGTTGCTTCGTCTTGAGGCGAAGCATCTCTGTGCGGTCACGGGCCGATGGCGATCAGCCGATGCCGCGGGCCGTGGTAACGGCGCCCATCCCGTCGGAGACTACTGCGTCCGCAGGTTGCGGCCGGTTCGGTCCGAGGCTCCCAGGTCCATTCAGTCTGCCGCGCCGCCGCCGGATTTCACCATTCCCGGCTCTCTTGTTGGCTCGCCTGTCAGACCTACTAGCCCTGATCGCAGCCCATATTCGTGCGCCGAGTCTATCGAGCCGCGCGTCGCGCTGTCAAACCCGCTTGTCCAGTCGGACGGCGGAGAGGACGCGCTGTCAGGAGCACGCCGCTACCGGTCGCCACTGGTCTCGTCGGTGCCGACATCGGTGCCGGCGGAGCGTTCGACACGCTGCTGCTTCTGGCTCGACGACGCGCCGTCGGTCGTGAACTGCGCGCCGTTGTCGCTGACCTGCCGATCGTCGCCGCCGCGCGCGCGCCACGTATTCTCGCCCGCGCGATCCTGGTTCGTCTGCAGCGGGCCATCCTCGGAAGCCGGGGCGGTCGATCGGGGCCTTTCGCCGATGGCACCCTCGCTCTCCTCGCGCCGCAGCTCGTCGTACTGGATGCGCTGATCGGCCGGTTCGTCGCTGACCCGCTCGCTGGCGGATCCGGTCTCGTGTGCGGTGCGATTGTCTTCGGTCACGCTGCCTCCCGTCGATTGGCTCGATATGCCTCAGTCTAAGCAGCTCCCGCTTGCGTTCGCGTGACGTTCGTCATGCCAGTGTGTCGCTTTTCGTGCGAAGTTCAGAAGCGCCGTCGCTCCGGATCACTTGCCGCGGAAGGATTGTGGTGCGGGGGTTCGAGGCGCATCTCGTGCCGCCTGGGCAGGGAGACGCACGGGTGTCGCGATCGCCTACCGCACCGAGCCAGTCCTCGCTCTGCGCGATCAGATATGGTTCGTCGCCCGCAGATTCGCTTCCGCCAGCGCCGCGACTTCGCGGTCCATCGCGCCCGCTACATCGCGAATGGCGATGACGCCGATCACCCGGTCCGCATGATCTCGCTCCACTACCGGCAGGCGCGAGATGTTCGCGTGGCTCATCCGGATCAAAGCGTCGTGCAGCGACTCGTCGGGATAGGCGACGAGAACGGCGCGCGTCATAGCGTCCGAAACGAGCGTCCCGCCGAGGCGGTGAGCGCGCAACGCGTCCGTCGCGGTGAACATCGCCACCAGCCGATCGTGCTCGAGCACCGGGACGCTGCGCACGTGCCTCTCCTCCATTTGCTGCTCGATATCCGCAATGGAGTCACCCGGCGCTGCGGTCAGAACTCCGCGCCGCATCGCATCCCTCACCCGCACGGATGTGATGAGCGGCACGAGGTATTCCGCACGGTGCGCGGGAGAGTCCGCCCGTGTCGGCACCTGGTTCTCGTAGATCCCGATGTCGCCGGTGACGAGGTACGCGATGCTGACGGCGATCATCGCCGGAACGATCATCGAGAACTCTCCCGTCATCTCCGCGACCATCAGTACGACGGCGATCGGCGCCTTGGCCACGCCGCCGAAGAGGGCGACCATGCCGACGATGACGAAGGGCGCTGGCGTCGACGGCAGCCAGCCGACATGCGAGTGCAGCAGGCCCCACATTGCGCCGCCGAGCATGCCACCGATGAATAGTCCTGGAGCGAACACGCCGCCACTGCCGCCGGAGCCGATCGTCAGTGACGTCGCCAGGATCTTGAGGAAGATGAGAGCCAGCATCGTCCCTGTTGCGAGCTCTGCGGTGTTGCCGTTGATGGAGAATTGCACCCATCCGTACCCCATCGCGAGCACCTGCGGAAAGGCGAGGCCCATCAGACCGACGCCGAGGCCGCCGAGCGCGGGCTTGAGATGCGGCGGGATGCCGAGGTGGTGGAAGGCATCACGCGTCGCATAGAAGAACTTGGCGTACAGGACTCCCACCGCGCCCGCGGCGAGCCCGAGCACGGCGTACCAGACGAGCGACTCCGGGTGGGTGAACCGCAAGCCGCCGGCGTCTCCGAAGACGGGCGTCCATCCCGACCAGGCCCCGAAAATCGCGTAGCCGATTACCGAAGCGATGAAACCCGGCACGATCGCCTCGAGCTCGAAGTCGCGGAGATACAGGATCTCGGCCGACAGCACAGCGCCGCCGAGCGGCGCTTTGAAGATCGCGCCGATCCCGGCCCCCATGCCGACGGCGAGGGCGATGCGGCGGTCCTGGGGCGACAGCTGGAGTGCGTCGCCCAGCCATGATCCGAAACCGGCGGCAATCTGCGCTGTCGGTCCCTCGCGACCGGCGCTGCCTCCGGAACCGATCGTGATCGCCGACGCGATCAGCTTTATGGGTGGGATGCGGCTGCGGATCTTGCCGCCCTTGTGATGGAACGCGTCGATGGCGGCGTCCGTGCCGTGGCCCTCGGCCTCAGGCGCCAGCGTGAAGACGATGAGACCCGCGATCAGGCCGCCGATCGTCGTCACGACGGGAATGAGCCAGCGCCGGCCCGGGTCGCTCGCGATTGTTGCTGCCTCGCCCGCGGGCGCCGGGGCGGAGTAATCGACAATGCCGCCCAGGAAGAGGCGGGTCATCAACGCGATCGATTCGAAAAACACGATGGCGCCGACACCGGCGACGATGCCGATAAGCACGCCCAGGATCATCCACTTACGGAAGTAGCCACCCAACAGAACGGCGCGCCAATCCGCCGGCATCCTGCTCCGCGCAGAGGCAAACATCGTCATGCGAGCGGCTCCCTCACCAGCGCCAGGAGCGCCGCTTCATCCTCACTGTTGCGAGCGCGTCCGCCCTCGAGGCCGCTCGTAAGCGCCGCCGCCAGGATCGCCGAAAGGAACAAGGCGGCCCGGTGGTCGATCTGTCGCGTGCGGCGCGCGTTGACGTGGTGGCGACGCAGAATGCCTGCCACCTGGTCCTGTTGCGATTGAAAGATGACGAGGGCAGCGTGCTGGAAGTCGCGGTTCACGCCGAAGAGCGCGCTGGTGTAGCAACGGAAGAGCTCGGGTGACTCCGCCGCGGCCGAGAGCTGCGCGCGCACCGCCTGGCGGAGCTCGTCCTCCGGCTCGCGCTGCTGGTGGCCGGATGGCCTCTCATCGGTGAGGCGCTTCAATTCGTCGAGGATGGCATGAAACAGGTCGGCCTTGCTCCTGAAATACAAATACACGGTGCCCTTTGCGACACCGGCGCCCTGGGCGATTTCGTCCACACCGGCGCGCTCGAAGCCAACGCGACTGAACAAGGCCGCCGCCGACTCAATGAGGCGGGCGCGCTTGTCGGGGTCGTGCGGGCTGGCTGACTGGGCAGTCATTACGCACACCATACACGCGGCATGAAGCTAGAGCCAAACTTCGCGGCGTGTGCGGCATCCAACGGCGGTGACCGCCAACGTTGTCTCGCGCCAGAGCGTACGCCGCGCTGTTTGGGCGCCTTCGCGATCACACGCCGCGGCGTGATAAACTGCGGGCGTTCGGGGTGTAGCGCAGCCCGGTAGCGCACCTGACTGGGGGTCAGGAGGTCGCAGGTTCAAATCCTGTCGCCCCGACCATTTCCCCCCCAAGGTTCACCTTCAGCAACTGCGACCAGCACCCGATATTCGTCTCGCGTTGTGACCCGGCGAATGCCGTTCTCATCGAGCAAGATCTCCTCGAAAACTTCGTCAATGAACTCCTCGCGCCGCTTGCCACTGACGCCGGGATGCGACCAGAGAGCGCCCGGATCAAGTAGCAGTTCGGCTGCACGCCGAACGTCGACCAACGCGACCGGACCGGATGATGGAGACGCGATCGCCGCAAGTTGATGGTCGATCTCGTCCTTCTGTCGGTGGTATTCCTCTCGCGTCATATCCTGCCAGGTGTACAGATCCTTCAGCTTCTCGAGGGCGCGTTCCAGTCGCCCGCGTTCGGCCGAGCAACGCTTTCCCGCCGGTGCAGGCGAACCAACCGCCTTCAGGTAGACCTGCTGCCAGTCGTCCGGAAGCCGCATGCGCTCCGTTAGCAGAGCGGTCATCTGTGCTTCCAAGGGGTCGACGGCGAAGGACCGGCGAGGATTGTCGCAGAGCACCGAAATGGCGTGGCGGAGGCGTCGAGAGCCGAGGCGACCGCCGGTGTCACCAGCGAACGAAGCACGGCAGTAAAAGCACCGCGACGGTCTGGATAGCGGGTAAGAGCGGGAAACAGGCCGGCGTCCCCGTACCGTCGTCCGACGCGCGCGGATGCGTTCGATCTCTGCCCATTCCTCAATTGTGATTAGTACCTCGTGGGTACCCGGCCGCACTTCCTCTTCTGGCGTGCCTGGGCGCCACACGGTTACGCCCGTGTACGTGCGATTGCGCAGGATCTCCTCGACGCTGCCCTTGGTGAAGGGACGTCCTAGCCGTGTGGTGTAAAGGGGACAGCCGTGCTCATCGACCTGGAGGTTGATGTCGAGCGCGATCGCCGCAGCGGAGTATCGTCTTGTCAGGTAGCGATCGACGACGGCGCGCACGGCTGGTCTCTTGGCTTCGTCGACAATCAGGCTGCCGTTGAGCGGATCGCCCTCTTCGCCGTGGAAGCGACGATAGCCGAGGGACTGCACGCCGTTGACGCCGCCCTTCTCGAACTTCTGTCGCAGTCCGCCGGAGATGAGCATGGCTTGGGTGTCGCTGTACTGCTCGTCGATGATCTCGTGGAAGCCTTCGAGCAACTTGTCGCGAGGCAGCCCGGAGATGATGCCTTGCTCGGTAAAGACGATCGTGATCCCGGCCTCGCGGAACTTGCGCTTCCAACTCTGGGCATCTTCTCGGTTCCTGAAGCTTCTCGACGTGATGTAGACGAGCAGGACGTCGTACTCGTCAGCCTCGGCTAACGCGCTGTGGAGAAAGTTGCGCTTGGCGGTACCGCGCCCGCTGCTTGCGTCGAAGTATTCGCGATCAGGATAGGCAAGTTGCCATCGCTCGCAGAATCGACGGATGCCGGCACGTTGCGTGTCCGGACCGTAGTGGTCTGCTTTCACCTGCCGCAGGGACGACTCGCGAATGTATGACCGGGTTCGCAGTCCGCGGAGGCCGTCGAAGTCGACAATCGGCCGCGCCTTACTCGGACGTCTGGTCATTCTTCTTGGCCTCGTAGGCGAGTGCGTCCTGGAGCATCGCGATCACGATCCGTGACAAAGGTGCCTCACGTCCCGGCAGGTGACATGTACGCTCCGCCGGGTGCCTCACATCAAGTACCTCTGGAGCCGGGCGTCGGCTCCGTCAAATCAGCACCACCGACGAGGCCAGCGTGACGATGGCACTAGTCGGGGATCGCTTAACGCCCCGTTTTTGGCGACGAGCTGCGCGAGTCTGTTACGCCGGCGACTGGCGTCCAATCGCTCAACAGCGGGAGGATACTGTGTCCAAAAACGGTGTTAATATTGGGTCATGCCAGAAGAACAGCTTCGCGCGCGCCTCTGCCAGGTTCTGCGGAGGGAGACAATACCCGCCGCCGTCTGGGACGCGCTAGTAGCTGAGCGCACGGTATCGGCGGCGATGAGTGGCGCTAGTGAGGACGAGTTCGACGACCTGGTCCGCTCGGCGAAGCGATATCTCTCGGTTTACGATTCAACGAGGAACAAGCCGGCGGTATCCCGGCCTCGTTCCGTCCACGGAATCGAGCACGAAATGAATCTCTATGAAGGCGGGCGCGCGTTCGCTTGGTCGGCTTTCGTCGCGCGGCTTGCGCGCGCCCGCGACGACGTCCGGGACTTTCGGGCTCGTGTTCTCAACAATCGTCTACTTAGCCTTGATGAAGTTTGGCAGCTGACGAGCTCGCCGGCGGCCCGCATCTTTCACCTGGAGAAATTTCTCGAACACGAAGTTGCCGTGGTCGGGCATGATGCAGCAATCGTGGAGGAGCGCGCGGTGTTCAATCGCAGTTATTTCGCCCGCGTCGCCGTCGGTCCACCGACGCAAGAATGGGTGTATTCCGTTGCCATGCAAGGCGGGCTCTGGCATGGTGAGCGGGTCGTCGGGACAGAGATCCTGAGCATCACGCCCGGTGATCGCAACGCTGACGTGGGATGTTGGCCGGGTTCAATCCTCGACTGGCTGCGGAAGATCTCCGTTGAGCTCAACAAAAGCCTTGCATGGCCCGAGGCGCAAGCTGCCTGGTACGTGTTAACCGGACGACCACCGCTTATCTACCCGCTTCATGCTACTGGAGGCGCTGCAGAAAACGACCAGGTTGTCATCACCGTGAGCAACTGGGTGCCAGCGAAGACGGTCGCGGCGTTTTACCGCTCCCTTCAAATTAGATCACGACATACGCATCGCAGACCACCATCTTCGCGGAGTCTCGATGTGTTTTGGTTCGTCGAGCAGCGAGTCGAGTCGCTGGGTGAGCGCGGGCCTTGGCGGTCGATCTTAAACGAATGGAATGTCGCGCGCCCGACGCAGGTCTACACGGACGCGCGTCGGTTTGCGCGTGACTATGCGCGCGCCGAGGCCGCAATGCAACAGAGATTCGACCGTCGGAGTGCGTTTGCCTTGTCTGTGCTACAGCACCGCGTGCGCGAGGGCGAGCGATTATAGTCACGGCCCGCTGGGCGACGCGCGTTGCGCGACTCGAGCGACTAGGCTTGCAGGCCGATCGCCGCCGCCACCTTTCCCCAACTCCCGTCCGCCTCACCTTCCAGCCGCCGAAGGTACACGCTCGTGACGGCCAGCGATGAGTGGTCGAGGAAACGAGAGACGTTCTCGATCGACTCACCCGCGTCGCGTCGGAGCTTCGCGGTCGAGTGCCGGAAAATGTGCACGCCGGCAAGAGGAAGCCCGGCAGCTTTCAAGTAGCGCCGCAGGTTGCCGTAGAACGTCCCGCTCGTCACTCCCCGCGTGTGATCGCCGCTGGAGGGCCACAACGACGCGGTTGGCTGCAT
>JBBSDV010000115.1:0-10475 GCA_038240335.1 Dehalococcoidia bacterium | reverse complement strand
GAAACGATGCCTGGTTCGACGTGAGTCGTTCGGTGCAACTGGATCAGACCGATCATCTCACGATCTCCATCATCGGGATCGGCGCCGCGGGCGACACCGTCAACATCGACGACGTTCGTCTCACAGGCCCGCCCCCCGTGACCTCGACGCCCACCGCGACGATCACCGAGCTCCCGCCGCCAGCGGATACGCCGCCGCCACTCACGACGCCTACGCGGACGCCGACGGAACAACGCACGCCGAAAGCGACCGCGACGCTCCCGCCGGTCGCCGCGCCAGCCAGCCCCGAGCTTCGCAACGCGGACTTCGAAGCCGCAGACGATGATGGCAATCCGAGCGATTGGTATCACTACGGCGGCGTCCTCACGTCCGATCAGGATCGCGTCTACGACGGCGGTCGGTCGGCACGGCTCGAAAGCACGACTGCGTCGACGAAATGGCTCTATCAGGTCGTCACGGTAGAGCCCGGCGGCGGCTACGAGTTCAGTGCGTGGGTGCGCAGCTCCGACGCCGCGACGAACTCTGCCTTCCTCCGCGTGTCCTGGTACGCGAGCGACGACGGCACCGGCAAATCACTCGCCTCCGCCGACTCGACCGAACGGATCACAGCGCCCGACGACGCGTACCACTGGCTCACGACCACCGGCATCGCGGCGCCCGACGCCGCGCACTCGGCGCGCTTACGCATCATGCTCGCGCCAGCCTCGGCGGCTGCCGCGTCGATCTACGCCGATGATGCCTTCTGGACTCCCGCCGACGTTGTCGCTCCAAGTACCCTCGCACCCGGCGCTGACGACGCATCAACGTCGGCCGTCGCCGACGCGCTTCCCGCCGACGGCACGGAGGCGACCGGTGATCTCGCGCCGACGGTCCGCGCCACGACGGCCCAACGCGTCCTCGGTGCTTCCCGGCGGCCGGCCACCACAACGGCAGGCAACTCCGCCGTCGCCGGAAGCGTGGCTGAATCCGGCGCGCGCGTCGTCATCAATGAGGTCTTCTACGATCCGGATGGCGTCGGGAACAATTCGGCGGGCGAGTGGGTAGAGCTATATAACGCCGGTGCCGAAGACGCCATTCTCGACGGTTGGTCACTAGCCGACGCGAAAGCGACGACGAAGCTCCCGACAACCACGCTCGGATCCCACGCGTATTTTGTTCTTGCCGCTTCGGATAGCTTCTACGCTAGATATCCTAGGTTCATCTCCACCGCGCTCACCGTCGGCCGAATAGGCAACACGCTCGGCAATGACGGCGACCGCCTCTCCCTTCGCGACGCCGCCGGCACGGCCATCGACGCGATCTCGTGGGGCAGCGACACCGCCATCCTGGATCCCGCGATTCCCGACGCACCCACCGGCCATTCGATTGAACGCGCTATCTCCGGCGTAGACACCGACACAGCCGACGACTTCGTCGACAACGAAAAGCCGACTCCGGGCGCACCGATTGAGGCACCATCGGCCAATCCACAGCGCCAAAATCGAACCGATGAAGCTGTGTCGAGCACGATCAAGGCCGGACAGTCCTTCGGCTGGTTGCCCTGGACGGTCGCTGCGCTGGCCGCCGTCGCACTCATCGCCGCAGTATCGTGGAGAGCGTTCCCGACCCTCGCCCATCGCTTGCGTCACCAAGCATGAAGGAGCGCTTGCAGAAGATTCTCGCCCGTGCCGGCCACGGCTCTCGCCGCGCGGCCGAGACGATCATCGCGACCGGCCGCGCCACCGTGAACGGCGCAGTCGCCACCGTCGGCGCGAGTGCCGACGCCGACGTCGACCGCATCGAGGTGGATGGCCGGCCGATCGCGATCTCAACGGAACACGCCCATCTCGCCATGAACAAGCCTGCCGGCTATGTCTCGACCGTCAGCGATACGCACGATCGCCGCACGGTGATGGAGCTATTGCCGCCCGGTCTGCCGCCTCACGTCCTCCCCGTCGGTCGCCTCGATCTCGACACCGAGGGCCTGCTGCTCTTCACCAGCGACGGCGAGCTCGCGCACCGTCTCACCCACCCGCGGTACGAGCTCGACAAGGAGTATTACGCGCTCGTCGCCGGCCTTCCCGGTGTAGCCGCGCTCGATCATCTCCGCACCGGCATCGACATCGAAGGGCACCGCACGGCGGCGGCGCAAGTCGACGTCGTGTCGGCCCCGTACGGCTACGAATCCCGCGCTGCGCACGCCTGGTTGCGCCTGATCATCCACGAGGGTCGGAAGCGCCAGGTGCGTCTGATGTGCGCCGCTGTCGGTCACCCCGTCCGCGAGCTCGTCCGTGTTCGCGTCGGCGGTGTCCTTCTCGGCCGCCTGCCCCGCGGCAAAACGCGTCCCCTCTCCGAGCGCGAGTTGCACGACCTCCGTGCGCTCGTCGGCCTCGAACCGTCGTCGCCAGGCGATTAAACCGAACGACTGGACACAGTCCGCTATACTCCGCCAAATCGGAGGAGCGCCGTTACCACCCCTGACCAACCACCGATCACCACGATCGCGATCGACGGCCCCGCCGCGTCCGGCAAGTCGGTCGTCGGCGCCACTGTTGCTGCACGCTTGCATTGCCGCTTTTTCGACACCGGCGCGATGTACCGCGCCGTCACGTGGCTCGCCCTGAGACGGAACGTTGACGTCCTCGATGAGCGCGCCGTCGCCTCCCTCGCCGCCAGCGCAACAATCTCGGTGCGCGAGTCATCGTCGCTCATCCAACCGACGATCGTCCTCCTCGACGGCGAAGATGCGACGCCGCACCTCCGCGACGCCGCCGTCGAGGCCAACGTCTCTCTCGTCTCGCGCGTGCCCGCCGTCCGCGCCGCCCTCGTCCGCATCCAGCGCGATCTCGCCGCCGTCGGCCGCGTCGTCATGGCCGGCCGCGACATAGGAACGGTCGTGCTGCCGGATGCTCCCCTGAAGATCTATCTCGACGCCTCGCGAGAGGTGCGCGCGCGCCGCCGCGCGAAGCAACTACGCGATGCCGGCGAAACGCCGGACCTCGATGCGCTGATCCGCGATCTCGCGCGCCGCGACGGCATCGATAGCAGCCGCGAGGCATCGCCGTTGACCGCCGCGCCCGGGGCTGTGATCATCAACACGGACGCTCTGGACGTCGAGGAGGTAGTACGCCAAATCGTAGCTCTCGCACAGGGATGATCTGGCGCGTCGTACCCGTCACCTACTGGGGTGTGGTGTGGTTCATTCGCCTCTGCACTCTCATCTACGTCAAGGGTCCCCGTGTCGAAGGCCGCGAGAACGTACCCGCGACCGGTGGCGCAATCCTCGTCTCGAATCACCTCAACAACGCCGATCCCTGCATCATCCCCGGCGCTCTCCATCGCCGCGAAGTCACGATGGCGAAAAAGGAGCTGTTCAAGTGGCCGGTCATCAGTCTGTTGTTCCGGCTCATCGGCGCGTTTCCCGTCGACCGCCAGGGCGCGGACATCGCCGCCATCCGCCAGGCGCAAAGCGTCATCCATGACGGCATCCTCCTTCTCATGTTCCCCGAGGGCACGCGCAGCCGCGACCGCCAGTTGCACAAGGGCTTCCCCGGCACCGCCCTCGTCGCCTACCGCACCGGTGCCCCGATCATTCCGATCGCGATCACCGGCTCCGAGCACATCCCGTGGCCGTGGGTGTTCCTGCGCCCCTTCATGGGCCCGCGCATCACGATCCGTTTCGGCAAGCCCTTCTACCCGCCGAAGGTCGACCGCATCACGACGCAAGCCGCAAAGGACGCCACCGACGACATCATGCGCCACGTCGCCGAACTCCTCCCCGAGTCCTACCGCGGCGAGTACCGCGACGCCGTCGCCATGCACTCCGCCGCCGAAGCCGGCCTCAAATCAACCGATCGCGCCTAAGGTGTCTTGCTTCCAATCCCCGCTGCGTACGATGACGCGGCTCGACAGAAGGATCGAACCGTCGCCGGGCAACGCGGGGCATCAACCGACGAGTCCTCTTACCGGCATACAGCTCGACTAGCGCGACCGGCAGAAGTGCAGAGAGCGCAGCGCCCTCTGCCGGGGGGCTGGGGGGTGTCCCCCCCAGAACTTACTTCCTTTTTTCAAAATAGGCACTGGGTACGCGCAAGCGGACACGGCGAACTGCCGACCAACGGCGGAATTCACCACCCGCCGCAGTTCGCCTTCAGGACACGAAGACTCTCGCGGCCTCGAGAGTGCGAGAAGCAAAAACTACAAACGACAGACTACGAACGACGAACCAAGGCGCACCTACCCCACGAACTCCAGCTTCGGCGCCTTGCTCATCACCCGCGCCTTCCCGTTCTCCATCACCACCATGTCCTCGATCCGCACACCACCCCAGCCCGTCACATAGATCCCCGGCTCGATCGTGAACACCATGTTGTTCTCGAGCTTGTCCTGCGACGTCCGCGCAACACGCGGCGCTTCGTGTACCTCGAGCCCGATGCCGTGCCCAAGCCCGTGCCCGAACGTCTCGCCGTACCCCGCTGCTTCGATCACGTTGTGCGCGATCATATGGCACTCTTCGCCGGTCATTCCCGGCTTCACCATCTCTTCCGCCGTCAGCTGCGCCGTCAGCACGATGTCGTAAATCTTCTTGAACTGATCGTCGGGCTTGCCGAGAAAGATCGTCCGCGTCAGATCCGACATGTAGCCGCCGATGTCGCATCCCATGTCGATCACAACGCCTTCGCCCGCCTCGAGCTTTCGGTCGCGCGGGTACGCGTGCGGCATCGCCCCCCATGGCCCGCCTGCGACGATCGTATCGAACGAGAGCGCGTCGCCGCCGTGTTCACGGATGTACTTTTCGATCTCCCACGCGACCTGCTTCTCCGTCCAGCCCGGCTGTACCCGCTGGATCACGTCGGAGCACGCTGCGTCACCGAGATCGACGGCCTTCTGAAGCGCCTCGATCTCGTGCGGCTCCTTGTACAGCCGCAGCGACTCGACAAGGTTGTTCGTCGGCGTCAACATCGGCCGCTGCGGCTCCGGCAGTCCCGCGAGCGTCTTCTTGAACGACTGGTGGGTCGCGAACGTGAGGTCGCTCGCCTCAAACGCCAGCTTCTTGCCGTCGAGCCCCGCAACGAGCCCCGGCACCCACGTATCGAAGCCCCCGACCATCTTGTGCAGCCGAAAGTCCGGCGCCTGCGTCCCGCTCTGTTCGTAATACCGGAAGTCCGTCGCGATCACCGCGTCGTCCTCGGTCACGAGCAAGTACCCGGCCGACCCTGTAAATCCGCTCAGGTAGCGCCGATTCTTCGCGTTCGAGATCAACACTGCATCGAGTTCGTTCTTCGCCAGCGCATCGCGCAGCCGCTGCAGCCGTTCGTTCATGTCCCCGTCCTCTTCGTCGATTCGCCAGATTTGGCTCCCACGATCGCGACCAGCGCCTCGAGCGCGAGCACATACCCCTGAACCCCCAGCCCTGCGATCACGCCGGCGCACACGGGAGACAACAACGACTCGTGCCGGAACGTCTCGCGCTTCCAGACGTTCGAGATGTGCACTTCGATCACCGGCATACCTGCTGCCGCCACCGCGTCCCGCAGCGCCATCCCGTAATGGCTCAATGCGCCGGCATTCAGGATCAACCCATCCGCCGCAGCCTGCTCCTGCTGCAGCCAGTCAATAAGTTGCCCCTCGCCGTTCGCCTGGAATGCCCGCACGTCTGCGCCCGCCGCCGACGCGTGCTTCACGATCATCGCTTCGATCTCCGGCAGCGTCGTCGACCCGTAGATCTCCGGCTCGCGCGTTCCCAGCGTGTTGAGATTTGGCCCGTTCATCAGCAATATTCGCATCGCCCGAGTATATCCCCGACGCTTCGTTCACGGCACCGTCAAGCGCGCGCCGGCGTCCACCCTCCAGCCGCCAACCTCCAAACGCCAACGACTAGCACCCGCTTCCCGCGTCCCACGCCACCCAGTACACTATGCCCGCTCACCGCGTTGTTGCCGCGAAGGAAAGCATGAAGCGCGTACTCGTCTTTGAAGCGCACGGCGATGATATGGAATTCTTCGCCGGCGGTACGATCGCCCGGTTCACTGACGCCGGACACGAAGTCTCGGTCGTTGTCGCCACCGACAACGACAAGGGCTCCTTCGAGCTATCGGCGGAGGAGATGCGCGGCGTCCGTGATCGCGAACTGAATGACGCGGCCGGCGTGCTCGGCGTCGCCCGCGTCATCCCTCTCGGCTATTCCGACGGCGATCTCGCCTACGACGCACCCCCTCGCGAGCTCCGTCGACAGTTCATGCGACTCATCCGCGAGATTAAGCCCGACATCATGTTCACCTGGGATCCATTCACCCACTACGAGGGCCACCCGGACCATCGCGCCGTCGCCGTTGCTGCGAGCGAAGCGGCGACCTTCGCCCACTTCCCGAACTTCTATCCGGAGCACCAGAACGACGGTCTCGAACCTCACTATGTCAGCGAGCACTGGTACTTCGCCAAGGCGCCGCGCGATCAGAACAAGTTCGTCGACATCGATGCCACCATCGGCCGCAAGATCGAGGCGCTGCACAAACATGAAGCCCAGATGGTGCTGACTGTCGCCGACATGCAGCATCATCTCCGCGCCTCCGGCCTCGATGTGCCATGGCTCGAGTCGCTCGACCCGCACAACTACCAGGACGTGATCGCCCGCCAGATGCAGGCCGCCGGTCGCGCCGTCGCTCAGCGTGCCGGTCTCGCGTGTACGTATGCCGAAGGCTTTCGCCGCACGCGCTATGGCAGCATCGAAGCGCTCGCCAAGGGCCAGCAGATTCCGGAGGACATCTCGTGAAGCTTGGCTGTAGCTCGTCGTCATATGACGCCGCCTTCCGTGAGAATCGCATCGATCTTCCCGGATGGCTCCGGATCTGCGCGCAAGAACTTGAGGTCGACGGCGTCGAGTTGGTCGATGCTCACTTCCCAACGGCGGACCCGCTCTATCTGCGCGACATCAAGAAGCTCTGCACGGACCTCCATCTCACAATCGCCGGCATAGCCGTCACCAACGATTTCGGTGCGAACGACCGCCGTGGGCTCGAGACCGCGAAGGTCCGCGAGTGGTGTGATGTCGCCGCGTACCTCGGCGCGCCGATCGTCCGCGTCTTTGCCGGCTGGGTGCCAGCGCAACCACTCGAGCAGGATGACGGCCGCATCATAGGCACCCTGCGTCGCGTCTTCGCGCGGCCCAAGTCGGATGCGCGTCGCATCTGGTCCGATGCGACGGCATCGCTTCGCGCTGCCGCCGACTACGCTGCCGATCGTGGCGTCGTTTTGGCGTTGCAGAACAGCCGCAGCGATGGCCTCGTCGCGTCATCCCAACAGCTCGCCCAATGCGTGCACGATGTAGGCTCCCCCTGGTTGCGCATCTGCCTCGACCCCGCGGATCTGGCCGACCGCACCGGCATCGAAGCGTCTGCGCCAAGGGTCGTACAAGTGCACGCCCGCATGCGGAACCTGCGCGACGACGGCAGCGACGCCTACGTCCACTGGCCCGAGCTGCTCCAGTTGCTCAAGCTCGCCCGCTACCGCGGGTTCATCCTCGTCGACTACGATGGCGCGGAAGAGTGCGAGACCGCCGTTCCCCGCGCTTCGCGCTACATCCGAGGATTGCTGCACCTCCTCGCGCGCCAACAACTGCTCAATGACGCGTCGCCGTCCGCCGAGACGCGCATCTCCTCCGTCGACGGATGGCTCGCTAATTCATCGCCGGCGACAAAGATGAACGGGAGAGCACTTGCCGATCGTGAACATGAAGCCGAAGTGCTGACGGTCTCGTGATCCGCGCCGTCATCTTCGATCTCGGGCACACGATCTGGGATATCGGCCCCCACGCGCCGGCACTCGAACGCGCATACGACGACGCACTCGCATTGCTCGCGTCCCGTCTGCGCCGCGCCGATCTCCCGGAGGCTCGCGCGCTGCAGCGCGCCGTCCGCGACGTGCTGATTGAAGCCTCGGAGACCTATTTCGCCAGCGACGGCACGTACGCAACCACGACCCTGCAGGTCGAGCAGCCGCCATCCACGCGCTGGATCGATCTCGCCTGCCGAAGCCTAGGCCTCGAACTGGACGACGCGCTCCTGCGAGAGATCACGCCGCCGCTCTTCTCGACCGAACTCGAAGGCCTCGTCTGTGCCGAAGGAACCACCGAGACGCTGCACGAACTCACCGCATCGGGCTATCACTTGGGCTGCGTCACGAACACCCTCGCCGACGGCGCCGGCATCCGCGCGATGCTCCGCCGGCAGGGCATCGAGGACATCATGGAGAGCGTCGTGGTGTCGGCCGACGAGGGATATCGCAAACCACATGCACTACTGTTCGAGAAGGCGATGCGCGGCCTCTGCGCCGCGCCGAACGAGAGCGTCTTCGTCGGCGACAGCCCCGTGCACGATATCGCTGGGGCTAAGGCCGCCGGCATGTTCGCGGTCCTTACGCAGCAATACGCCGCCCGCCCCTACGAAACCTTCGACCCCCAGCCCGATGCCGTGATCACCCACGTCCGCGAACTTCCCGCCGTCATCGCCCGCCTCGAAGCAATGCCCGCAAAGCATGAAAAGTGCTAAACGATTACATAACGAACAGTTTCGGGAAGCGCGCCTGCTGTGGGTTCGCGCCGAGGCCTGATGTCATCCATACACACGCGATGCTCGGTCCAGGATGGCAGGCGTGCGAACTTCCGCCCCCGACTTGCAGGTCTCGAATGATCTGGCGAGGACTTCTTGTAAAGACTATCGGACCAACAAGAGTCGCGGCTCATCACACGGCGAACTACAAACGACAAACTACAAACGACGAAACTAACCTCAGCCCCGCACGCGCTCGGCTGCGGCCCTCGCCAGCGGATTGACACCGCGGTTCGTCGTCACCTTCGCCTGCTCCTCGCGCTCCCGCTTCGCCTGGTACAGGTCGGCGTCGGCGCTGTCGAGTAGGTCCTTCGCCGACGTGCCGTCTTCCGGAAAACACACGATCGCTACCGATGCCTTGAGCGGCTCCGGCGCGCCGTCGTCTCCGAACACGGACACCTGCGACAGGCTCGCGAGCAACCGCGTTGCCACCGACACCGCAGCCGCTCGGTTCGTCTCCGGCAGCAGCACCGCGAATTCGTCGTCGTCGAGGCGCGCAACAATCTCCGGCGGCGACACCGTCTCCGCCAGGCTCACGGCCGCGCTTCGAAGCAGCCGGTCGCCCATGGATTGGCCGTACGACGCATTGAATCGCCCGAAATCATCGAGGTCGATCACGACCAGCGACAGCGTCTTGCCATACCGGCCGCAACGAATCAGCTCGTTCTCGATCGCGTCGACCATGTACGGTCGGTTGTTCACCCACGTCACGGGATCGACGTCGTTGAACCGCGCGTGATCCTCGAGCGTCGCGATATCGCGGATAGCCAGCGTAAAGTGGCCGACGAGCAACTCGACGATCTCCGCATCGATATGGTCGTGCTTGAAGCCGAACGCCACGACGCCATACGGTTCGCCTTCGACGAGCATCGGCACGAGCGCGACCTTCTTGATGCCGAGTTGCTCCTCGGCGTTCCTCACGGCGTCGGGCGGCAAAATGCCGGCCCAGAAATCGACCAGCGAGTCGCGGATCACGACCTCGCCCCCTTCGATCACGAGCCGCCGGAAATGGCTCGCCGGCAGGTCGAATTCGAGGCCCGTCAAATCCTCCTGAAAAGCCTCCATCGCGCGCTCCAGCAGCGGCTCGACGATCCCCTCGAGCGGCGCCGAGGTGAGCAGGTCGCGCTTCTTGTCGAGGACGACCGGATACACGAACACGCTGTCGGTCACCGACGGCGCCTTTTCGAGAAACGCGCCGAACATCTCGCCTGTCCCACCCGCGCTGTGCAGGAAGAGCGACAAGATGACCAGATCGAAAAGCCGCCCCTCGCGGCCCTCCGGCCGCGACGATTCCACTGACGAAATCGCCACGAACGGCTTCGGCGCCTCGACGCGTCCGTTGCGTTTGTTACCTGATAGCCAGCGCATTCCCTTGCTCAATCCGCAGCCAGTTTCACTACCATCGTTTGTTCGTTGTGCACTTCCACCTTCGCTTCTCTCGACATCGCACGCGACACGGCGTCCGCCAAGTCCTCGGGGGCAACGGGACCAACGGTCTCCAACGCAACCATCGCCACCCCATTGCTGTAACTCAAGAGCGACATATCCCGCATCCCATCGAGCCCCCGCAGCGCCCGGTGCAGCGGTACGAGATCGACGCCGCGCCGCTTGTCTTCGACCGTCACCCGATACGTTCGTGGGAGCAGGTCCAAGCCACGGCGAGGAGCTCCCGTCGAGGGCATGCCGGAGTCGTTCGTTGCGCTGGCGACTACCGGCGTTGGCACAATTGCCTCGTCTTCGTGCTGTTCGGAATCGGCCACCTCCGGTTGCAGCTGCCGCGCGCTTGCCGTCATCGGCGACGGCTCGCGCAAGAGAGCTGGCCGCGGCGGTGCGCCGAACTGCCCGGTGCCCTGGTTCGTTACCGCCCAATCGTCGTCGTCGTCGTCGTCG
>JBBSDV010000114.1:0-10477 GCA_038240335.1 Dehalococcoidia bacterium | reverse complement strand
GCGGATCACGCTCGCCGTGCCCTCGGGCCGCAGGGCGAGCATGTCGTGGCCGCGATCCTCGAAGAGGTAAACCTCCTTGGCGACGATATCGCTGCTCTCGCCGGACGTGCGCAGAAAGACGCCCGCGTGCTCGAACATCGGCGTTTCGATGCGACGGTAGCCGAAGAGTGCGCAGACGCGCTCCGCGGTCTCGCGCACGAATTTCCAGTACGGAGCGTCGTCCGGGAGGATGTCGGCGGTGCCGCGGGGAGCGGCGTATTTCTGCGGCTTCTCCGGCTTGGGAGCGGGCTGTGCTTCGTTCGTCATGGTGCGTCGAGGATAGCAGGGCAGGCGGTGAGAGGTGAGAGGTGGGAGGTGGGAGGGCGGAGGCTGGATACGGAGGCCGGACGTCGGTCGTGGAAAATGGGCAGGGGAAGCCAAAATCGAGGGTGTAGTGCGTCGTATGCTTGAAGTGCGGGAGTGAGGCGACGGAGATACGAAGATGCACATGAAGCAATCACGACGGTGACGTACGGCGGCCGCCGGCGAGCACGTGTTCCTCGAGCGCGACTGCCCGCGGTCGGCGTTCGGGCTTCGTTCGGTGAGGATTGGCGGGATGCGCACTGATGGGGACGCTGTATCTGGTCGCGACGCCGATCGGCAACCTCGAGGACATGACGGTGCGGGCGGTACGGATCCTCGGTGAGGTGACGCTGGTCGCGGCTGAGGACACGCGCTCGGCTCGCCGCCTCCTCGATCACTTCGGCATCGCGGCGCGGGTCACGAGCTACAACGAGCACAACAAGATGGCGAAAACGGCCTCGCTGCTCGACGCGCTCGCCGGCGGCGACGTCGCCGTCGTCAGCGATGCGGGGATGCCGGGCATCAGCGATCCGGGTCACGACCTCGTCGTCGCGGCGATCGACGCGGGGCATCGCGTCGTGCCGATACCGGGCGCGTCGGCCGTGCTGGCGGCGGTGGCTGCGAGCGGACTGCCGTCGCGACGGTTCCACTATCTCGGCTTCCTACCCCGGCAGTCCGGTGCGCGCCGCCGGGCGCTGCTCGACGCCGCGGCGTCCGGCGACACGATCGTCGTGTTCGAATCGCCGCACCGCATCGGCAAGACGCTGGCGGACGCGCTCGCCGCACTCGGCGACCGTCGGATCGCCGTCTGCCGCGAACTGACGAAACTGTACGAGGAGATCTGGCGCGGCACGATCGCCGACGCGATCGCACGGTTCGAGCATCCACGCGGCGAATTCACGCTGGTCATCGAGGGCGGCGCCCCGCGGTCGGCGGCCGTCGACACTGCGGAAGCTGCAGCGACGATTGACGCGAGCATCGTGGCGATGCGCGACCACGGCACGACGTCGAAGGAAGCGGTGGCGGCGCTGATGCGGGATCATGGTATGTCGCGGCGCGCGGCTTACGCTGCATGGCATGCGGGGCGAGCCTAGCGGCCGCCGACGGGGCATTGCGGCGGCGCAGACTCGGCCTCCTTGATATAGATTGGCGAGGGTGTACGAGACCGTTAGACAATGGCGGCCTGCCGCATTGACAGTGCATCGCGGCTTCATACAAGCTGAGGCTACGATTCGCGACGTCCCGGCGACGGCGCAAGGAGCAATGCGATGCCTCGTTCGATCTGGAAGGGTGCGGTCAGCTTCGGGATGGTGTCGATCCCGATTAAGCTCTACACCGCGACGGACGAGAAGGATGTCTCGTTCAATCTCCTGCACAAGAAGGACGGCGTGCGGATCAAGCAGCAGCGCTTCTGTCCCGGCGAGGAGGAAGTCGTCGAGTGGAACGACGTCGTGCGCGGCTACGAGATCGGCCCGGAACAGTACGTGATCATGGAGCCCGCCGACTTCGATAAGGTGCCGGTCGACACGACCCACACAATCGAGATTACAGACTTCGTGCCGGCTGATCAGATCGACCCGATCTACTACCAGAAGACGTACTACCTGGAGCCGGACAAGGTGGGCGGCAAGCCGTTCGCATTGCTGCGCGAGGTGCTTAAGGACTCGGAGTTGATCGCGCTCGCCAAGGTGACGCTGCGGCAGAAGGAGCAGCTCTGCACGCTGCGTGTGTATGAGAACACGATCGCGCTGGAGACGATGTACTACTCGGACGAGATCCGCTCGACCGAGGACTTCGAGGTGCCGGGCGACCTGAAGCTCGGCGAAAAAGAACTGAAGATGGCGAAGTCGCTGGTCGACATGCTGACGGGCGATTTTGAGCCGGAGAAATATCACGACAACTACCGCGAGGCGCTGCTCGAGCTGATCGAACGCAAGGCCGAGGGCGAGGAGATCAAGCGGCCGAAGCCGGTCGCGGGCAAGGTCACGGATCTGATGGAGGCGCTGCGGGCAAGCGTCGAAGCGGCGCGGCGCGAAAAGTCGAGCGGGGGCCGCACGCAGGACGCCGAGGGTGATGCCGGGGCCGAGGAGCAACAGGAGCCCGAGCAAATCTCGAAGTCGCGGCGCCGGAAAGCGGGATGAGCCACTCGGCGCTGGACGACGTCACCGTCCCCGGCGAGACGCAGGGGGCATCGAGTGCCGGAAGCGCTCGCATGCCTACGACGATTGCACCGATGCTCGGGACGAGCGCGCCCGAGCCCTTCGATTCGCCTGACTACATCTTTGAACTCATGTGGGGCGGGCTGCGCGCGAGTGCCTATGTGCGCGATGGCAGCGTCATGCTGCGCGCGCGCAACGGCCGCGACCTGACGCCGTACTTCCCTGAAATGCTCTGCCTGCCGGAACGGCTGCGCGCGCGGGATGCGATCGTCGATGGCGAGATCGTCGCGATCGACGGCGAGGGGCATCCGGCGTTCGACACGCTACGCTCGCGGATGCAGATGATGGCCAGCGCCGTCGGTCCAGACCGTGAGCAGATCCCGGAACTTCCGGTGCAATTCAAGCTCAAGAAGTTTCCCGGGCAGCTGTCGTACCAGGCGTTCGACCTGCTGTGGCTCGACGGCAAATCGCTCGTCGAACGGCCGCTGTGGCAGCGGAAGAACCGGCTGCACGAAGCTGTGCGGCCCGGCGCCGAGTTCGCGGCGATCGATTTCGTCGACGACGAGGGGGTTGCATTTTACGAGGCCGTGCTGGAGCGCCGGCTCGAAGGCATCGTCGCGAAACAAAAGACGAGCGCGTACGCCGCGGGCAAGCGCTCGAAGAGCTGGCTCGATATCCGGGCGCTGCAGAGCGGCGACTTTGTCGTCGGCGGCTATGCGTTCGGCGGCGCGCGCCGGAAGGGCGAGCCGTTCGGACAGCTGCTGCTCGGGGGCTATAGCGAAGGCCGGTTCGAGTATGTCGGCTCCGTGAGTGGCGGCGTCAGCGACGCCGAGGCGCGAGACCTGATCGCACAACTCGAGCCTCTGCTCTGCCCCGAGTCTGCGTTCTACGACCCGCCACCCGTCGCCCGCTTCATCTACTGGACAAGGCCAGAGATGGTGTGCCACGTTCGGTTCAGCGAGTGGTCGCGCGACGGTCACCTGCGCTTCCCCATCTTCAGTTCGCTGCGGCCGGATCTGGCGCCGCTGGATTGCGTGGCGGAGTAGCAGCCTAGTGTGTAGTTGGTGGTTTGTGGTTCGTAGCTGCTAGACCTTATCGGCGACCGCTGGATCGATGTCGAGCAGGCTGAGGTAGTGGAGAAGGTCTGTGCGGTGAATGATGTCGTGCTCCAGTAGATGGAACGCGATCCAATGGCCGGTCACGGCGCCGCGGCCCGGCTCTTCGTACTCGGCGGCCAAATGCTCGGGGACTGCGAGAAAGCGCTCGAGGCGGTGCCAGCTGCGGCGGAGATGATGCTCGATGAGCTGCTTCGATGGCGCCGTTACGCCGGCGGTCGGTTGCCCGCCGCCGTCCCGCACGACCTGCGCGAGCCAATTGTCCCGCCCTTCCGCTACGTGAAGCAGGATCTGGCCGAAGGTCCACAGGCGCGGCCGCGGCGACCAGCGCAGGTTGTCGTCGGGAAAGCGCTCCTGAGCACGACCAGCGAGTCGTTGGCCTGCGCCCAGAATGACGTGATGTCGAGCGGTGGATATGCCATTGCGAGTTTGTCATTGTAGTTCGTCGTTTGTGGTTCGAGTTTAGTACAAGGTGCCGTTTGCCAGTTAGCGCGGCGCGAAGGCGAGGCGCTTGTCGCGTACACCCTCGAGATTGAGGAGCTGTTGCTTCATGTCGAGGGCGCCGCCGAAGCCCGTGAGGCTGCCATTGCTGCCAACGATCCGGTGGCACGGGATGACGACCGCGATCGGGTTCGTGCGCATCACGTTGCCGACGGCGCGGGCCGCTCGCGGGTTGCCGACCCTGGCTGCGAGCTCGGCGTAGGTCGCCACTTCGCCACGGGGCACGGCGTAGCAGGCGAGAAGCACGTCGCGCCGAAACGGCGTCATCCACGAGAGCTCGAGGTCGAGGTCGAACGTCGTGCGCTTGCCGGCGACGTAGTCCCGCACCTGATTCATCAACGTGCGCACGCGGGCATCATCACGCTCGAGCACGAACGCGCCGTGGAGCTCGCGATGGAGGTCGGTGAGGGCGTCGGCGAGCCGCGCGTCATCGACGCCGAAGTTGACGGCGATCAGCCGCTTGCCGTTGCCGGCGACGAGCAGTGGCCCGATCTCGCTTTCCGTCAGGCCGAAGTAGGCAGTCGGGAGCGTCGTCACGGACGCTGCTCGCGCTGGGAGGGCGAAGGCGGATCGGCAGCCAATTGCTCCGGGGCGTCGACGTCGAGACGGAACCCCTGGCCGCGCAGCGTGACGATGTACGAGCGTTCGCCGCCGGACTGGACGATGCGCTCACGGACGCGGCGAACGAGCGCGTCGAGCGCCTCCTCCGAGACGCCTTCGGCGTGCGCGTCCGGCCAAACGTGCTGCACCAGCGTCTCGCGGCCGACGACCTTGCCCGAGCACTCGTAGAGGAACGACAGCAATCGGAACTGATCGTTCGAGAACGGTGGCCGCGCCTCGACGCCCTTGACGTACACGCGCCGCGTCTCGACGTCGACGCGGAGCAGCGGCGGGGCCGTGGGTGGTGCGGCGACGGGGGCGGGAGCGTGGATGCCGCTGGGCACAGCGCCGTTTGTGTCGACGACGGCGGCCGCGAGGGCGAGTGGTGCGGCCGGCCGCCGGCGCCTTCGCAGGATGTACCAAACAGCCGCAACGAAGGTGAGCACGACGGCGGGTGGCAAGCCGAGTGCGAGCGCCAGTAGCGGGCGGTTCGTCCCGCCACCTGCGTCCGATGTCGTGGCGACCGCCTCCGGCTCGATCGTCGCGCCGGGGCTCGGCTGCGAGACGGCACTTGCGGCGACGGTGATTGCGAGTGGCTTGGATGTCACGCCGGCAACGCTCGCGGACGCGTGGTAGCTGCCGGCGCCGTTCAGGGGAACCTGCGCGCCCACGAATCCGTCGCTCGTTTTCGCGCTCACCGTGATCGGCTGTGCGTCGTCCTTCGCCAACGCGAACGTTACCAGCGTGCCGTCGGCAACGGTATTGCCGTTGTGATCGAGCACTGGTCCAGCAACGAGCGGCAGCGTTCGAGCTTCGTTAACCGTCGCATTGTCGTGGCTAAAGACGTGTACCGGGAATGGTCGATCGGGATCCGGTTGCGTGACCTCCTTGATGCTGTACGACGTCGCGCTCACATCGACTGGCGAGTGGCCCTTTGCGGTCAGGTCGCCGAAAAGCGCACGGAAGCCGCTGTCGATCGCCGCGTCGGTCTTGTTGTAGACGACGAAATACGCGGCGAGTTTGCTCACCTCCGTCGAATCGAGATGGTAGGGGACGTTGTAGGAGATGGCGACGACGTTCTTGTTCCGGAAATCGACTGCGCTCGTGTCGAGCAGCCGCTTCACGGCGCCGGTGCTGCCGTCGCCGCTGTATTCGGCGAGGCCGAGGATCAGCCATGACGCGTCGCGCATCGCCGTCCCGGTCGCCGTGTTCGCCGGATCGTTCGGCTTCGCCATCCAGGCATCGAGCTCGCCGAAACTGATCGTCGTCACGTCGTCAGGATGGATACGCCCTTTGCCCGCTGGGCCGTAGAGCGCGAGCAGTCGATCCTGCAACGCGAGCTTCGACTTCACGCGGTAGGGATAGCAATCGGCCCAGCACTCGACGATCACGACCTTATCTGGAGCGAGCGGGCCGCGCGGCAGCCGCGCGCGAAACGCGTCGGCGGTCTGCGGCTCGATCATGGTCAGCGCGTCCTCGGCGAGCGCGCGCATCTCGTCGCCGCCGCCGCCGGCAACGGCCGTTGCCTGCGCGCGGTCAACGATTGCCTGTTTCAAAGCGAGTTGCGGGTAGAGCGTGAGCTTGGTCGACACGATGCGGCGGACAGCCTCATCCGCGCGCCGGCGAAAGTCCGGGTCGGCGGCGTACTGCTGTCGCATGTAGGTGATGCTGTCCTCGATCGTCGGCAACTGATTGTCCTTCCAACCGCGGTGGTCCGGGTCGCGGTAGAACTCAACCAGGGGCAGCAGGTCGCTCCCGGCGAGCAGCGCGTCGCGGACGATCGTGCGGTTCGGGAAGTCGGACTGTCCTTCCTGCTGGGCGTACCACTTGCGCACGGCCGGCACACCGAGCGAATCGCTCATGACCATGTGGCTACCTTGCCACGGGGCAAATTCGGGGAGCGCGAGTAGTGCCTTCAGCGCGAGCGCGTCGAGCGATATCGGCCGCGTGAACGGCGCGCTCACCGACGTCACGAAGTTGCGGTAGCGGATGTGTGAGACCATCATCGCGTCGGTCACGCCGAGTGGGTCATCGGGATCAGTGCGATCGACCTCGGCGAACGGCACGAGCTCTGAGGCGCGCAGTTGGTCGAGCGATTTGTTGACCGTCGGGACCTCGTTGTCGGTGCCGCGGTCGCTGCCGCCGTGGCCGGGGAAGTGCTTCGCGACGGTGATCATGCGGCCGCCGCTGCCGGCATGGACGCCGCGCACGTAGGCGCGTCCGAGCTCGCCGACCCACGCCGGATCGCCTCCAAAGGAGCGAATGCCGATATCGCCGTTGCCGCCGGATCGCGGCGCGTCGAGGACATCGGCGACCGGACCGAGCAGCATGTTGATGCCCGCCGCCGACAGCTCCTTACCGACGATGGCGCCGGTCGCCTCGGCGTGCTGCTTACTCCAGGCGGCGCCGAGCGTCATGTTGTTCGGCACCTGCGTGAAGCCGTTCGTGACGTTCGTGAAGGGAAATAGATCGCCCTCGTTGTCCGTCGCGATAAGAAGCGGCAGGTAGTACTCGGTTCCCGCGTCGTTGCGGCGAGTGCTCTCGAACGCGCGCTGCTGCAGCCCGTTCGACAGCGCTGCCAGCTGCGCGGCGGTATCGTCGCGATTGATCACGTTGCCGTTACTCGACGTCACGATGACCGCGCCCACCTTGTAGTCGCGGACGAGCGTGGCGATGTCAGACGTTGCGCTCACATCGTCGCCGACGAAGTTGACCATCACGAGCTGGCCGACGCGTTCGTCGGGAGTCAGCGAGGCGACGCCGCGATCGAGGAACGCGGCATCTGGCGTTTGGGCGGAGGCCGGCGAAGCAACGGTTTGGCCGATGCTTGCCGCCAGCACGGCGATCGCCGCGATCACGCCGACACGAACCGGCGATGGGAGTCGGAATGGGCGGTGAACGTGGGAATCAAGCGGCTTCATGGCGCGATTATGCGCGTTCGGCGCGGCTACGAGAAGAGCATCACATCCGACAACGCTACGGCGACCGAAAAGGTAAACCGTCGGGCCGAAGCTCCGACGCGATTGGTCATGCCGCCCGCAGTGCGAGCGGTATCTGCGGCCGGCCAACGAGCGTGGCGAAGCGCTCGGCGTAGATTGCGGCGGGCGCGGCCCAGGACCAACGCTCGAGGGCGAAGCGGGCGAATTCGGCGCCGAGCGCCTGGCGCTGGATGGCGGGCAAGGCGAGGACTGCGTTCAGTGTCTGAACGAATCCGCGATCGTCTCCTGGATCGACAAGGAATCCGCTCCGCTCGTGGGCGAGGACCAGGGCGGCATCGACGGCGTTCGTTACGAGCGGCAGGCCGGAACAGGACAGCGCAATTGTGAGCTCATTCACCGCCGCGACAGTGCTCGCATCGAGGCGCGACGGCGCGACAAACGCATCGACGCATCGCGCGACGGCCGCAATCGTATCGGCGTCTACGGGCGCAGTCAGAATACGAAACTCGGGCAGCGAGCCCGTCGCGCCGAGCAGCAGACGCGCTTCGCGCCGACTGGGCACGCCGAGCAGCAGGCAGAGCGGCGCGTCGACCAGCTGTGGTTGGATGAAGTCACGAAACCAGCGGAGGTCATTCCGATTCTGCGGCCAGGGCATCGCAACGATGAGACGTCCCGCCTGCACGCGCCCGAGTGCGCGCCGGACGGACGCGAGCCGGCGCTTCGACGGCCACGGCAGCACGCTGGCGGCCGGCGGCACAACGGACAGTGGGACGTGAGGCGCGCGAATGCGCATCTGGTGCGCGGCGGATTCTGGAACGAACGCCAGGTCGAGATTGCGGACCGCGCGCATCGCCAGATTCGCCCAGGGGCTTCTTGACTCCAGGTCGAGGGGCGACACCGTGACACTCACAGGAACACGGAGGTGCCGCTGCATCATCAGCCCGGCAACGGCGAGTCGGGCATCGAACAAATGGACGATTTCCGCGTCGCCGGCGCGAATGGCGCGCGCGGCCGCGCGATACGCGGTCAACGACTCCACAAGCGGCGCCCGCACGTCGTGGCGCGTGAACTCAACGTCGTGGGCGAGCGCCTCGAGCAACCCGGATGAACCAACGTTATGGGGCTGCCGCGGCGAGCCAACGACGAGCGCGCGCGGGTACGACAGCGTCGAGGGCCACGCATCGAATGCCTTCATGCGGGCAGTATGGCGGCCGAAGAGGATGCGTACGCTTCGGTAGTTCCCGAAGATCGTGCGCCGTTTCCCCGAGATCGCTTCAAGCGCATGGGGCAAAGAGGTGGACCTGCCGATACTCACCGAGAGGTGGCGATGGATACTACGCAGACGTTTACACCGAGCACGATGGCAGACTTGCATCTGCCGCCTACCGTCGTGACCGAGCACGCGATACGCACGCTCTCGTACGTCGGGGCGATGAACGCGGCGGAACTGGCCCGCCACTGGCGCGTGCGGGACGGCGTCGCCGTCGAGATCGTCGCGTCGCTGAAGGCGGCGGGGCTGATCAGCCTTGATTCGGCGCAATCGAACTTCGAGCGCACGGGCCGCGTCCATCTCACCGCGGCTGGCCTAGCGCGCGTGGAATCGGCGCGGCAGCGCACGCGATATGCCGGTCCCCTGCCGGTGGCGCTACCCGACTTCGAGCGCCTGGCCGAGATCGGCGACGCGCCGCCCATCGATCGGTCGAACCTGGAAGCGGCGCTTGAAGCTTCCGCGATCGCGCCGGAGGCGGCGAGCGAGATCGGACAGGCGATCGCCGGCGATGCGACGCTCGCGATCCGTGGACTCGCGTTCGACGAGCAATCGGCTGTCGCGGGCGTCCTGAGCGCCACGCTGAAGAGCGAGATTACGGTGCCGTACGCGCTTTATGCGGCCGGCTCCGTCGTCCGGGTGTTCGACGGCCGCTACCACCATTCGAGCGACGATCCGTCGGAGACGACGGGTGGTGACCGCGAGGTGCTTCGCGCCCACGAAGAGTTTTCGCAGTGGGCGAGCATAGAGCGACCGTGCGTGGCGTTTGCCGGCGGCGTGCACGAATCGGACGTGCTGCCCGCGTATGACGAGGAGGCGCGATTCTATGTTGCGCCGGCGCCGTTCGCGGCGTGCGGCGGCATGATGATCGTCTATGATGCGGCGTCGAATCCCGCGGCGTTGACACAACTCGCCCGTCTTTGGCTGATCCCCGGCCGCACGCACACGGGCTTGATCCTGCTGCGGAGCGGCGAGCGGATCGAGGTGCCGTGGCGAGCGTCAACCGTGCTCTTCGGCGACGTCGGAGCTGCGCTGCCCTCAACGCTGCGAGAGGCCCTGACGTACAACGTCGACGTCTCGGAACTACGCGATGCGGCGCTCCGGACGTTCATCGAGAACCGGCTTCGTGGGGCTAACGTCTTCGACGCCGAGTCGATGCGCGGGCTTGCGGACCTGCTCGAGCAGCGAACGCTCTCGACCCGCAGCGTCGTCGCGATGGCGACGCGCTATCTTCTCGATCGTGCCGCGTACGAGCATGAATCGTTCGCGCCGACTGCTGCCATACTAGAGCGAGCGGTCGGCTTCGCTGCGGGCAAGCAAGAATCCGCGCCGTCGATGCTTCGCCTGGCTTCGTAGTGCGTCTGCGTTTGCCGATTCTTTAGTGCGTGACGAGAAGCCGTCGATGGCATTGTCTGACTTCCTCGCCTGATTGGCCAGACTATGAAGTGGCAGACAATCTTCGGAGGACACCCCCGACACCTTCCAAGGCGAGCAGGCTCTCCGCGACGAGCAGGCGGCCGGGGCGCGTTAGCTCCCAGCTTCCACCTCGAATCT
>JBBSDV010000113.1:0-10567 GCA_038240335.1 Dehalococcoidia bacterium | reverse complement strand
GTCGGCGGTGCCGCTGTAGAGCTGGCGCGCGACGCCGAGGTAGTAGAAGGCCGAAATCGTCGTGTTGAGCACCGCGATGACGACGAGCCAGACGAGGTGCGCCTGGATCGCTGCATTGAAGATGTAGATCTTGGCGATAAAACCGGCCGTGGGCGGCAGCCCCGTGAGCGACAAGAGACAGAACAGCAGCACGAACGCCGGCAGCGGCGCGCGCCGCCCCCTGCCGGCATAGTCGGCGATCTCGTCACTGTTCGTGCGGTTCGAGATCGCCATGATCGCGAAGAAGGCGCCGAGGTTCGTGAAGGCATAGGTGGCGATAAAGAAGACGACGCCGCTCGCGCCGAGCTGCGTGTCGCCGTTCGTTGTCGCCGAGATCGCCGCGAAGCCGACGAGGAAATTCCCGGCCTGGGCGATCGAGCTGTAGCCGAACATGCGGCGAATGTTCGTCTGGCGGATCGCCATGATGTTGCCGACCGTCATCGTGATCGCGGCGAGGACTGCGAAGAGATGCTTCCAGTCGTCGCCGACGAACGTGTGGGCGCCGAATCCTTCGAAGAAGATGCGCAGGACGACGGCGAACGCCGCCGCCTTGCTGCCGACGGAGAGGAACGCCGCGACCGGCGTCGACGCGCCCTGATAGACGTCCGGCGTCCACATCTGGAACGGCACGATCGCCATCTTGAAGCCGAAGCCGGCAGCGAGAAACACCATGCTAACGATCAGCGCCGAGCGAATGCCCGTATCGCCGTTGGCGATCGTACTGGCGATGCTCACGGAGCCATCGGTGCTGACGAGGCGCGTCGTGCCGGCGATGCCGAACAGGAACGCCATGCCGTAGAGCACGACGGCCGATGACACCGCTCCGAGCAGGAGGTACTTCAGTGCCGCCTCGCTGCCCCGGTCATCGCGCCGGAATCCGGCGAGGATGAACTGAGTGATGCTGGTCAGTTCGAGCGAGACGAAGATGGTGACCAGATCGCGCGCGCCCGACAGAAGCATCATGCCGGCGGTGGCGATCAGGATCAGCGCGAAGAACTCGCCCTCGCGCTCGCCGAAGCGTTCGGTGTAGTCGAGCGACGCGAGAATGACGGCCGCGGAGACGGCGGCGAACAGGAACATGAAGAAGATGCTGAAGTTATCGAGCGCCATCGTGTCGCTGTAGAACGACGCCTGACGCTCGCGCAGGATCAGCACGATGAGCCAGATTACGGACGCCGTCAGGCCCGCGACGGCGAGCCCGGCGAGCAGCTTCTTCTGGCTCTTCGACGTCATCAGGTCGGCGATCAGGACGAGGCCGGCGGTGACGAGCACCGCGAGTATCGGGCCAAGGCGGTCGAGATCCTGCAGCATCAGCCGAGCACCTTCACGATGTTGATCATGCCTGTGTCGAGCACATCGACGATCAGCGACGGCCGGACGCCGACAGCGACGATGACGATGACCAGCGCCGCCATCGGCACGCGCTCCCACCACGCCGTCGCATCGGGAAGATGCGCCCAGCGGGCCTCAACCGGCCCGTAGAAGACACGCTGGATCGTCCAGGTGATGTAGCCGGCGGACAGCAGGATGCCGATGACGGCGAAGATCGTCGGTACGGTGTACTTGTCGAAGCTGCCGAGAAACACGAGCAGTTCGGCGACGAAGCCCGAGAGCGCCGGTAGTCCGAGCGCGGCGAGCCCCGCGATCACCATGACGGTCGCCGCGAGCGGCATGGTGTGGGCGAGCCCCGAGAGCTCGTCGATGTTCCGCGTGTGCGCGCGCTCGTAAACGATGCCGACCATCACGAACAGCAGCCCCGTGATCGTGCCGTGCGTGAACATCTGGAGGGCCGCGCCGTTGAGGCTCACATGCCCAAGTGCGGCGATGCCGAGCAGCACGTATCCCATGTGGCTCACGCTGGAGTACGCGATCAGACGCTTCAGGTCTTTCTGTCTCAGCGTCAAAATCGCGCCGTAGATGACGCTGATCGCCGCCAGCGTTGCCAGCCAGACGCCGTAGTCCTTCGCCGTGTTCGGCATCAGCGTGATCAGGATGCGGAGGATGCCGTAACCGCCCATCTTGAGCAGCACTCCGGCGAGGATCACCGAGACGGCCGTCGGGGCGTCGGTGTGGGCGTCGGGCAGCCAGGTGTGCAGCGGGAAGATCGGCAGCTTGACCGCGAAGGCGACGAAGATGAGCCCGAAGATCGCCCAGAGAGGCAGGAGGCCGGCGCCGATCGTGCTCTGCTGGAGCCGCACCATGTCGAAGGTGTGCACGGGCTCCGCGCTGAACCCCATGACGAGAAAGCCGACCAGCATCAGCGCGGACCCGGCGATCGTGTAGAGCAGGAACTTCATCGCCGAGTACTCTTTGCGGCCGCTGCCCCACGTCGAAATCAGCATGTACATCGGCAGCAGCTCGACCTCCCAGAAGAGGAAGAACATGATCAGGTCGAGCGATGTAAAGACGCCGAGGACGCCGGTCTCGAGGACGAGCAGCCAGAAGAAATACTCCTTCGTCCGCAGCGTGACGCCGAACGAGATCAGCGTCGCTACGACGAAGAGGAACGTCGTCAGTAGCACCATCGTAATGCCGAGGCCATCGACGCCCATGTGGAACTGCACGTCGAAGCCTGCGGTCGCGGCGTCGATCCACGTGCCTTGAGACGCGAACTGAAACGCGTTCGCCGACGGCTCGCCGGGACTGCGGTCGAAGGCGAGGATCAGGATCACAGATCCTGCGAACGACGCCATCGTCGCCGCAAGCGCGAGCCACTTCGCCTGATTCACGCTCTCCCGCGGTACCGTCAGCATGACGACGGCCGCCGCCACGGCAGGGAAGAACACCACGAAGACGAGGACGCCGTTCATTGGCGCGCCTTCGCTTGCATGGGCGGCTGGAGGTGAGAGGCGGGAGATGGGGCGCTTTGTTGAGGCGCGGAGAGTTGAGAGATGGGAGATCGGGCGAGCAGATACTCGCGCCGAGCCCCACCTCTCATCTCCCACCTCTCAACGCCCAACCGGGTCCCCTCACTTCTCATCTCCCACCTCTCACAGCCCATTCCCTATCGCTCCAGCAACACGAGCATGATGAAGGATGTGACGATGAGGCCGGCGAAGCCAACGGTCCCGTACGCCTGCACGGAGCCGGACTGCACCCAGCGCAAGCCGTCGCCGGCGCGCCGCGTGACGTTCGCGGCGCCGTTGACGGCGCCGTCGATGATGTTCGTGTCGACCCACTGCGCCGCGCGCGTCGTGATGTTGTACAGCCCCTCGCGGACGACGACGCCCTCGTACAGGTCGTCCATGTAGTACTTGCGGGCGACGAGCGTGTGTAGCGGCCCCCACATACGCTGGAGCGATTGCGCCGATATCGCTTTCGCCTGATAGATCGCATAGGCGAGCCCGATGCCGGCGAGCGCGAGCACCGTCGATGCGATCGCGATGCCCCAATTGAAGCTCTCGTGCGCCAGCGCCGCTTCGGACGACTCCGGCAGCGCGCCTTCGAGCAGGTGGGCGAGCGCCTCCGTGCCGTGCGTCGGGAAGTTCACGAACCCGGCGAGGGTCGCCGGAACGGCGAGGATCAGCAGCGGCAGCGCCATGGTCAGCGGCGATTCGTGCGGCTTCGAGGGATGCGCGTTGTGCGCTTCCTCCGCCCCGCCGTGCGCTGCCGGCTCGCCGCCGCGGTACTCGCCCTCGAAGGTGAGGAAGATGGCGCGGAAGGTATAGAACGCCGTCATGAAAACGACGGCCATCGCGACGGCGAACAGCAGCTTGTCGTCTGGATAGGCCGCGCCGAGGATCTCGTCCTTCGACCAGAAGCCGCCGAAGGGGACAACGCCGGCGAGGCTGAGCGATCCGATCATGAACGTGATGTAGGTGACCGGCATGAACTTCTTCAGGCCACCCATCTTCCGCATGTCGAACGTGCCCGTCGCGTGATTGACGGAGCCGGAGCCGAGGAAGAGCAGCGCCTTGAAGAACGCATGCGTGAACAGGTGAAAGATCGCCGCGACATAGCCGCCGACGCCGAGCGCGAGCATCATGTAGCCGAGCTGGCTGATCGTTGACCAGGCCAGCACGCGTTTGATGTCCGTCATGACCAGCGCGATCGACGCCGCGAAGATGGCCGTGAAGCCGCCGATGTAGGCGACCGTCTTCAGGGCCTCCTCCGACATCTGGAAGATCGGGTACATCCGCGCGACGAGATAGACGCCGGCGGCGACCATCGTCGCCGCGTGGATCAGCGCCGAGACCGGCGTCGGACCCTCCATCGCGTCGGGGAGCCAGACGTGCAGCGGGAACTGCGCCGACTTGCCGACCGCGCCGGCGAAGATGCCGAGGGCGAAGAGCGTGATTACGCCGTCGGTGATCTGGTGGCTCTGCGCCATTTCCTGGAGCAGCGGGATGTTGAAGGTGTTCGTCTTCGACCAGATCAGCAGGATGCCGAGGAGGAAGCCGATATCACCGAGGCGAGTGGTCAGGAACGCCTTCTTGGCCGCATCGGCCGCTTCCTTCTTGTGGAACCAGAAGCCGATCAGCAGGTACGAGCCGAGGCCGACGAGTTCCCAGAAGACGTAGACGAGGATGATGCTATCGACCATCAGCAGACCGAGCATGGCGGCGGTGAAGAGCGACATCCACATGTAGTAGCGCGAGTAGCCGGTGTCGCCCTCCATGTAGCCCTGCGAGTAGAACTGCACGAGCAGCGAGATCGACGTGACGACGACCAGCATGATCGCGCTGAGGCCGTCGATGCGCAGCGCCAGGTCGATCTGCAGGCTCGGGCCGCCGATCTGCTGCAAGACGGAATTGCTCGTGTCGATCGTCAGCCAGTGGTACGTGCCGAACGCGAGCGCATGTCCGTCGCTATCGATGACGCTGTCAAGTGTCCAGAGCGCCAGCAGGAACGCTGTGCCGATCGCCGCGATCGTCACGTAGCCCGAGAGCCTCGGGAACGGCTTCGTCACGAACGTGATCGTAAGAAGCGATGCTACCGGCAGCAGGAAGATCGCCCATACGGCGCCCTCGGGGATGGTCGGTAGTAGCACTAAGCTTCGCCTTCGGGCAGTGGGAGGTCAGGAGTCGGAGGTCGGGTATCCCCGATCGACCATTGTCTCGAACTCGTTGCCACTTGGTGACTCGCCATGATCTCCTTCACGTGATGTCCGCGATGCGGATCCGACTTCTAACCTCTCACCTCTGACCGCCCGACCCGCTAAATCTTCCGCATGATCTCTTGCGCGACGTGGGTCTTGCTGTCCGGCACCCAGATCTCGCGGGGTTGCGCCATCGGCGCGTCGCCGGCGATCGGCGGGACGACGCGGTTCGACACGCCCTCGGCGTCGAAGAGCTCCTTCCACACCTCGGCGGCATAGCCATTGCTCACGTCCAGCAGTTTTGTCCACATCTCTACTAGTGCCCTGCTTCCGACGCTTCTTTAGTTTCGTGACCAAAACCCATCATCGCCATCGACCGACTTTGTCGCCTCACTCGCCGCGTCCGCTCCCGCGTACCCGGATACAGATTAGGAAATGAGAGAGAATCTTCGGGGGACACCCCCGAACCTCCGGCAAAGGCGCTGCGCCCTCTGCACTCCCGCTTTACTCAATCAACGATGCGCATCGAGGCGTACGCGTCACATCGCATTTCGCAACTATTGACAATTCAGAGCACCTCACCAGTCACCAATCAGCTCGCCGTACCTGTTTCCCCGTTTCTCGGTGCTCTCGCTTCCCCCAGTCCTGATTCGCAGGTCCCAGTTACCAGCCACCAGGTTCTCCGCTACCAGTCACCAGTCACTAATCACCAGATCACCATCTCAGTAAGTCGATCTCGTCGATGTTCACGGTCTCACGGTGCTTGTACACGGAGACGGCGAGCGCGAGCGCGACCGACGCCTCGGCGGCGGCGACGGTGATCACGAAGACGGCGAACACTTGGCCATCGAGCGGGCGCGGCGAGACGACGAAGCGCGAGAACGCGAGCAGCGTCACGTTGACGGCATTCAGCATCAGCTCGACGCCCATCAGGATGCCGACGGCGTTGCGCTTCGAGAGCGCGAGGTAGAGGCCGATCGCGAACAGGATGCCGCCGACGACGAGCACCTGCTCGAGCTGCAACGACGCGAGCAGTGGCAACTCAGGCATGGTCATCCCCCTGCTCGAGCGCATAGTCGCCGTCGTCTTCCTTCGTCAGGACGATGGCGCCGATCATCGCCGTCATCAGCAGCACCGACGCCACCTCGAACGGCACGGCGTAGGGCTTGAGAAAGGCTTCGCCGAGCGACGCCGCGGTCGCCGGGAACGCGCCGCGGCCAGAGATCTGCCACGTCGTGTCATACGCGACGAAGACGATGACGGCGAGCACGAGGCCGGCGAGAATGGCCGCCGGCGCCTGGAACATTGTCTCGGAGTTTCCGCGATCGGCGGCGGGTGTGAGCATCACGGCGAACGTCATCAGCACGGCGATCGCGCCGGCGTAGATCAGCACCTGGACGACGGCGACGAAGTCCGCCGACAGCACGATGTAGATGCCGGCGACGCCGACGAACGTCAGCGCCAGGAACAGGACAGCCTGCAGCAGATCGCGCACGGCGGCGACCATCAGCGCGCAGCCGATCGTCGTCACGGCGAGCACCCAGAAGGCGACGACAATGCCGGTGTCTTCGATCACTGGCGCTCCCTCGCGCTCATATCGGCCGCGCGCCGGGTGCGGGTAGGTCGGCGCGCGGCTCCGGATGCGCCGCGACGGCGGGCAGCGATGGCACATCGATGTTCGGGTAGAAGCGCAGCGTATCCGGGAAGCGCTGGAACTTTGGCGAGAGCAGGCGGACAAAGCTGAACACGATGACGCCGGCGAGCACGTTGTTGATCACGATGTACGCCGGGATCAGGATGCCGGCGCTCCAGCCGCTCTCGTCCCAGATCAGCACCTCCGCGGCGACCAGCACGACGTTCGAGAGCGCCATCGGCGTCAGCCACTTCCACGCGAATGCGAGCAGCTGATCGATACGGAATCGCGGAAGCGTACCGCGCGTCCATACGAACAGGAAGTACACGGTGTAAATCTTCCCGATGTAGATCATCCAGCCCGGAACGATCTCGTCGACCTTGTACAGCCACCAGCCGCCGAGAAAGAGCGTCGAGATGATCGCCGACACGGCGACGGCGTTGATCAGTTCGGCGGCGTAAAACAGGCCGAACTTCATGCCGGAGTACTCGGTGTGGTAGCCGCCGACAATCTCCGACTCCGCCTCCGAGATGTCGGCCGGCGTACGGTTGAGCTCGGCGGAGACGGAGAAGAAGTAGACGAGGAAGGCCAGCGGCTGAAGAAGGATCATCAGGGTCCAGTGATCCTCCTGGAACAGGACGATGCCCTGGAGGTTCATCGTGCCGGCGAACAGCACGATGCCGAGCAGCGCGACGACGATCGGAATCTCGTAGCTGACCAGCATGGCGATCGCGCGCATCGCGCCGAACAGCGAGTACTTGTTGTTCGAGCTGTAGCCGGCCATGAAGACTGAGAGCGCTGCCAACGACGAGACGCCGAGGATGTACAGCAGTCCGACATCGAGGCTGGCGAGCGTCATGTTGCGGCCCCACGGCAGCACCGCCATGATCGCGATGCCCGGCACCGTGAAGAGAATCGGCGCCAGCGTGAAGACGATGCCGGGCGCGGAGGTCGGCTGCAACACTTCTTTTTGCATCAACTTGATCGCGTCGGCGATCGGCTGCAGCAGGCCGAACGGGCCGAGGCGGTTCGGCCCGAGCCGCGACTGCATGCGGCCGACGACGCGCCGCTCGACCCAGATGTTGATGACCGCAACGCCGCCGATGAACGAGATGATGCCGAGCGTGCCGAGCAGCGCCGAGATCACGTAGATCAGCCAGTTCGGAAAATTGAGGTCGTCGCGCAGGATGTCGTAGATCGCGCCGCTCAGGTTCGAGAGATCGCGGATATCGAACCAGTGGTGCGTGACGATCGTCAGCAGCGAGGCGAGCATGATCATCGGTCGACCTCGCCGACGTTGATGTCGATGCTGCCGAGCGTGACGATGGCATCGGCGATCGTCTTTCCGATCGTCATCTCGCGCAGCACGCTGAGGTTGATCAACGAGGGGGCGCGCACGTGCCAGCGGTACGGCGCCGGGCCGCCGTCGCTCACGACGTAAAAGCCAAGCTCGCCCTTCGGCGACTCTACGCGCGAATAGGCCTCGCCGGCGGGCGGGCGCAGCGCCAACGGCACGTCGGTCTTGTGCGGGCCGCCGGGCAGGTCGTGCATCGCCTGGCGGATAATGCGCAGGCTCTGTTTCATTTCCTCGATGCGGATGATCATCCGGTCATAGGCGTCGCCGTTGTAACCGACGGGAATATCGAAGTTGAAGCGATCGTAGCCGCAATACGGATCGGCCTTCCGAAGATCCCAGGCGATGCCGGCGCTACGCAGCATGGGTCCGCTGAGCGAAGCGTTGATCGCCATCTCGGGCGTCACAACGCCGACGTCGCGCGCGCGCATCATGATGATCTCGTTGCCGACAAGCAGCTGCTCGTACTCCTCGAAGCTGCCGGGCAGCTCCGTATTGACGAGATTGTCGAGCGCCGGCAGGAACTGCTCCGGGATGTCGTACGAGACGCCCCCGATGCGCATGTAGTTCGTCGTCAGCCGGGCCCCGCACGTCATCTCGAACAGATCGAGCACCTTCTCGCGATCGCGGAAGGTGTACATGACGGGCGTCTGCCAGGCGCCGCAGTCGTTGATGAAGGCGCCGGTCGCCATGCAGTGGCTGGCAACGCGCTGCAACTCGCCGAAAATGACCCGCAGGTACTGCGCGCGCTCCGGCACCTCGACGCCGGCGAGCTTTTCGACGGAGAGGCAATAGCCAAGATTGCCCGACATGGCGGCGAGGTAGTCCATGCGGTCGGTGAAGGGGATGTTCTGCGTGAACGTTCGCTCCTCCGCTAGCTTCTCCATGCTGCGATGGAGGTAGCCGACGACCATGTTCACGTCGACGATCCGCTCGCCGTCGATCTTCGCGACCATGCGGAAGACGCCATGCGTGCTGGGGTGCTGCGGCCCAATGTTGACTTCGACGGGCTCTGACTTGATCGGCATGGACGTGGGAGATGGGATAGCGATGCGTCGCGCCTCACTGCGCGCCGGTCGTGCTCCTGACCTCCGACCTCCGATCTGCCGCTGTCAGCGGCCCGTTCCCGGGTGTTCCGGGCGAAACTCTTGCCCCGTCTGGCCGACCACCTGCTTCGGGAACTGGCTCAGGCCGGGCTTCTGGCCACCGGGAAGCGACATGAAATCCTTCCGCAGCGGATGGCCCGGGAACGAATCCCAGAGGAACAACCGCGTCAGGTTCGGGTGCCCCTCGAAGTGGACGCCCATCAGGTCGTATACCTCGCGCTCCTGCAGCCACGCCCCCTGCCACAGCGGGCTGATCGATGCGACGATCGGCCGTTCGTGGTCCGCCGGAATCTTCACCTCGAACATGTGATTCTGGGCGAGCGAAGCGAAGTGGTAGACCATCTCGATGCTCGTGATCATGTCTACGCTACAGAGTTGGATGAGGAACTTGCCGTCGAGCGTCTCGTCGTCACGGATGATGCGCATCGCCTCGAACGCCTGCTCCGGCTCGAGAACGACCCACGTGGCCGCGACGCTGCGCACCGCGTCGGGCAGCTTCGCTCGAAGGATCGCGGCGACCTGCTCGCCCGACAGCGTGATGGTGACGGGATGCGGCATCAGAGCCACTCCATCGCGCGTTTGCGCCAGGCGTAGGCGTACCCGATGAACAGAATCGTGATGAAGATAAGCGCCTCGATGAACGCGTAGACCCCGAGCCGGCGATATGCCACCGCCCACGGGTAGAGGAAGACGGCCTCGACATCGAAGACGACGAAGAGCAGCGCGAACAGGTAGTAGCGGACGTTGTAGCGCACGTGCGCGTCGCCGATCGGCACCATCCCGCATTCATAGATCGATGATTTGATCGGATCCGGAGCGCTCGGCCGAATCTTGAAGACGCCTAGGGCGACGGACGCGACGATCGGAATCAGCGGAAAGATCACCGCGAATACGAGGAGAAATCCGGCCCGCCCGAACTGCTCGATCACCGGCTGATGCTCCGAACCAAAAGTTTGTGAATTTCGACGCTATCCGGCAGCAAGATGCTATCACAGAGGTTTGGCCCAAACAACGCTGGCGGTAGTGCGTCGTTCGTAGTTGGTCGTTCGTAGTTGGCAGTTGCCAGTTGGTCGTCGCTAGCTAGTGATGGTGTCAGCTTGTGCGATTCGGCTTCTCACCTCCCACGTGCCGTCGCTTCCCCTTCGCGACTCCCGGCCTCCGGCCTCCGGCCTCTGAGCTCCCGCTCCCTTTCGCTTCCCGCTTCCCTTAGGGACGCATCAACTCCGAAGGAGAAACTCCCACTACGGGCCTCCGCACCCTCAAGCGCGGGTCATCGCTGCCGATTCCTTACATACAGAAGAAAGAAAGTATGGAGGTAGGTCGCATGGCTCGTTACATCCCGCTCGCACTCGTCGCCCTCAACGTACTCGCCGCTGCCGCTGTGTCGGTCGCGCCTT
>JBBSDV010000112.1:0-10704 GCA_038240335.1 Dehalococcoidia bacterium | reverse complement strand
GGCAGGGCGAGCAGCACGCCCGCGATACCAAATAACTCGCCGCCCGCAAGCACCGCAATAAGCACGATCAACGGCGGCAGGTTGAGGGTCGAGCTGTAGACGCGCGGCACAAGGAATCGATCTTCGAACTGCTGATAGAGCATGAGCAGGCCGAGCACCGTCAGCGCCTTCGTCGGTGATTTGTCGAACGCCGCAAACGTCGGCGGCACCGTTGCGATGAAGACGCCAAGCAACGGGATGATATCGGCGAACCCGGCGAGCACCGCGAACGCGATCGCGTTCGGCACGCCGAGGATCAACAGCACAACAAGCGTATAGACCGCGATCGCAAACGACGTGATCGCCTGCCCGCGAATGTAACCGCCGACGACGCGTTCGAGCGATTCGAGGATCTGCGTCGCTTCCGGCTCGCGGCCCGTCGGCACGAACTGATACACGAAGCGCGATAGCCGCGGCGTGTCGATCAGGAGATACGCCGTGAGCACGATGATGGTAAACGTCGACACAACGATCTGCACCGCGCGCTGCCCGTAGTTAAACGCCGTCTGGCCGGAGACGAGGTTCGCAAAATCGACATCACGCGCCCGCTGCTCGAGCTCGACGTGGAGGCCGAAGCCTTCGAGAAAGTCCTGCATCTGCCGCGCGTCTTTCGGCAGGTTGTCCCGGATATTCTGGAACTCGTCGATCATCGCCGGGATCACCAGCGCGAACAGTCCAATGAGGATAAGCAGAATCACCAGGAAGATCAGCAGCACGGCGCCAGTGCGTGGCAAACCCTTGCGGACGAGCCATTCCACGTATGGCAGCAGTGCCGCCATGAAGATGAACGCCGTGATCACCAGCAGCACGACCGGCCAGAGCCGGACGAGCGCGAGCAGCGTCAGCACCACCAGCACGCCGACGATGATCCCGCGGTACGAGATCTCGAGCTTCAGCACCCGCGGACGTCGCTTCGCGTCGTCATCGCGCCATTGTGCGGCACGAGGCGAGGATGGGGAAGCGCCAGGCGGGTGGTTCTGCTAGTTCATCACCGCAAATCCCGATGTCTTCTGCCGAAGATGCGCAACGAGCCGGCCGTGCATCTCCGGCAACTCGGCGCTCAGGATCTCGACTTCGCGTGTGAGCCGCGCTCCCGGATCCAGCATCTCCAGTAGCTCCTGCTTGACCGGCAACGGCGCATCCGTGCGCGCGGCGATGTAGTCGGCGGCCTCCGCCGGATCATCCGGCAGGTACACGCCGCGAATCCACTGATCGGCAAGCGCGAGGTATGTCTTCAAGTAATCGTCGAAGAATTGACGGGCGCGTTGCAGCGTCGCATACGCGTGGTCGGTCGCAACATCTTGATCGAGCGGCGCGACCTCGCCGCGGAGATAGGGTTGCGTCGTGTTGACTGCAACCGTGCGAAAGCGTTCGCCGCCAATCGTGAAGATATTCATCCGGCCGTCGTCGAGATACTCCACCTGCAGGATTCGCGCAGTTGTGCCGATTTCATGCGGCACCGCGCCATCCCCCGTCTCGCCGCCCTCCTTGACCAGCAAAACGCCGAAGGGTGCGTCTTCCTCGATGCACTCCCGGATCATGATCCGGTACCGCTCCTCAAAGATGTGCAAGGGCATGCGCATGCCCGGAAAGAGCACTGAGTTCAGCGGAAAGAGGCGCAGATCCATCGGTACATCGTAGCGCGCCGAGCACGGCGCGTTTGACGACATGCCACATGCTGTGGCGATGGATGCGCGGCTTTCTGATTCGCCGCCCTGCATCGCCCGGAGGCAACCCACACCGCCGTCACGATGTCGCCGCCGGTTGGAGTGTTAGAATGCGGACGCTTTGACTGCCGACTCGCGAACACCGCAGCGCATCCTCGTCGCAGTCGCGTGGCCCTACGCGAACGGGTCGCTGCACCTCGGCCACATCGCCGGCGCTTACCTGCCCGCCGATATCTTCGCCCGCTACCACCGCATGGCCGGCAACGACGTGCTGATGATCTCCGGCAGCGACCAGCACGGCACGCCGGTCACCGTCCGCGCCGAGAATGAAGCGCGCACGGCGCAGGAAGTGGTCCAGCAGTTCCATCCGGAGTTCCTGCGCTATTGGCGCGAGCTCGGCATCTCGTTCGATCTCTTCACGACCACGGGGACGCACAATCACGAGGCCGTCGTCCACGACTTCTTCCTGCGCCTGCTCGAGAAGGGCTACATCTACAAGGCGACAACGCAGCAGTTTTATGACACACAGGCGAGCCGCTTTCTCCCTGATCGCTACGTCGAGGGCACGTGCCCGCACTGCGGCTACGAGAAGGCGCGCGGCGACCAGTGCGACAACTGCGGGCGTACCCTCGACCCGGAGCAGCTGATCAATCCACGCAGTCGCTTCACTGGCGCAACGCCCGAGATGCGCGACACAGAGCACTTCTTCTTCAAGCTGAGCGCCTTCCAGGAGCCGCTGCTCGCCTGGCTGAAGTCGCGCGAGGGGTGGCGCAAGCATGTGCTGAACCACAGCATCGGTTGGGTCGAGGAGGGGCTGCACGACCGCGCGATCACACGCGACCTCGATTGGGGCGTCTCGATCCCGGTCGAAGATCTCGGTGGCGGGAAGCGGATCTACGTCTGGTTCGAGGCCTTCATCGGCTACGTCTCGGCTTCGATGGAGTGGGCGCAGCTGATCGGGGAGCCGGATGCGTGGCGCCGCTGGTGGGAAGATCCGGCCGCGCGCACGTACTACTTCATCGGGAAGGACAACATCTTCTTCCACACGATCTTCTGGCCGGCGGTGCTTCTGGCGTACGGCAGCCTGAACCTGCCCACCGACGTGCCCGCGAACCAGTTCGTGACCTTCAAGGGCGAAAAGGCATCGAAGAGCCAGGGCGTCGGCGAAACCGTGCTCGGATATCTCGAGCGCTACCAGGCGGATGCCATCCGCTACGGCCTCGCCGCCAATCTGCCGGAGAATTCCGACACCGACCTCACTGAGGCAGAACTGGTCCGCCGCAACAACGACGAGCTCGTCGCGACGTGGGGGAACCTCGTTAACCGCGTCCTCGCGATGACGCACAAGAACTTCGATGGCGTCGTCCCCACGCCCGGCGCTCTCGACGATCGCGACGAGCGTCTGCTCGCCGGATCCGAGGCGCTACTCGATGCCGTTGCGTCTCAAATCGAGGCCGTACACCTCAAGGCCGCACTCGCCACCGCGATGGCGCACGCCCAGGCCGCGAACGTGTATCTCAGCGAGACGGAGCCGTGGAAGACGGCGAAAAGCGACCGCTCCCGCACCGCCACGTCGCTGTACGTGGCCCTCTGTGCTATAAACGCGCTGAACATCGCCCTGTACCCGTTTCTGCCGTTCTCGAGCCAGAAGGTACACGAATATCTTGGCCACGCGGGTGCGGTCGAAGGCATCGGGTGGCAAGCGTCACGGCTCGGCCCGGGCACGGCGCTGCGGCAGCCGGCGGCGCTGTTCAAGAAGATCGAACCGGCCGTCGCTGAGTCGGAGGCGCAGCTTTCCGCGTGACCTTGCGCCTGACCGACACCCACTGCCACATTCACGACGCCGAATTCGACGCCGACCGCGACGAGATGTTCGCCCGCGCGCGCGACGCCCGGGTGGCATTCATGCTGACGCTCGGCGTCGACGCAGCAAACAGCCGCGCGGCCGTCGCGCTCGCAGAAGCGCACTCGGACGTCCTCGCCGCCGCCGGCGTCCATCCGCACGATGCCAAAGACGCGTCCGACGCCGACCTCGACGCCCTCGAGGAACTGGCGCACCACCCGCGCGTCGCCGTGGTCGGCGAGATCGGCCTCGATTTCTTTCGCAATCTCTCGACGCGTGATCAGCAGGTGCGCATCTTGCGCCGGCAACTGGGCACGGCCGCGCGGGCCGGCAAGCCCGTCGCGATCCACGCGCGCGACGCCCATGATGCGATGCTGCCGCTCTTGACGGAATGGTCCCGCGAGATGGGTGGCCGCCTGCCGGACGGCCGGCCGCTCGGCGTCATGCATTACTTCAGCGCCGACGCCAACGCCGCCCGTGCCTACATCAACCTTGGCTTCGTGATCTCGATTCACACGTCCGTCACGCATCCGAAGGCGGCGCAGCTTGCGGAAGTGGCGCGCACGATCCCGCTCGATCATCTCGTCATCGAGACCGACAGCCCGTACGGCGCGCCGCAGAGCCACCGCGGCAAACGCAATGAGCCCGCGTTCGTCGTCGAGGCAGCAAAGCGAATCGCGGACCTCAAGGGATTGTCCTTGGAGAACGTGGTTGCGGCGACGACGCGGAACGCAATGCGGCTGCTCGGCATTTCGAGTGGCGAGGCGGCTAAGTCGCCGACGCTGGAGGCTGGACGCTCGAAGCTGAATTCGCCGGAGACCCCCGACACAGAAGGACGCAGCCTAGCGATCGATATCAGCGTCACGCCGCCATCCGCCGGCGCACCCGATCCAGTATCCAGCTTCCAGCGTCCAGTGTCAGCTTCGACTGCAAACCGGACACCGCTCGGCGATCCCGCTTCCCGCTTCCCGCTCCCCGCTTCTATCTCCAGCGGCATCGCGCGATGACAACCGCCACCCCGCTCTATGCGCCGATCCAGGACGACCTGCGCCGTGTCGAGGACACGATCGATCGGATTAAGCACGTCGAGAACTTCCCGGCGCTCTCGCGGATGCTGGCGCATGTGCTCGCCGGCAGCGGCAAACGGTTGCGTCCGGCGATCGCCCTGCTCGCGGGCAAATTCGGCGACTACAACGCCGACCTGCACGTTCCGCTCGCCGCGTCGATCGAGCTGCTGCATACCGCGACTCTCGTCCACGACGACGTGATCGATGCGTCGCCGTCTCGCCGCGGAAGGCAAACAGCGAATGCGGTGTTCAACAACGCCGCGTCCGTGATGCTTGGTGACTTCATGTTCGCCCACTCGGCAGAACTGATCTCGCGCACCGACAACACGGCCGTCGTCCGGCTCTTCGCCCACACGATCATGGCGATCGCCGGCGGCGAGTTGCACCAGGACATGAGCGCATACGAATACGGCCAGGACACGCTGACATACTTCGGCCGCATCGAAGGCAAGACGGCGTCGTTGTTCGCAACGTCGGCCGAGGGTGGCGCGATGGTCGCCCGCTGCCTGCCGGAGGAGATCGAGGCGCTCCGGACGTACGGCCTCAACATCGGCATGGCGTTCCAGGTCGTCGACGACATCCTCGACTTCGCCGGCGACGAGGCCGAGATGGGCAAGCCGATCGGCAGCGACCTGATGCAGGGCACGCTGACGCTGCCGTCGCTGATCCTGATGGAACGCAACCCGAAAGACAACCCGATCAAGAAGGCGTTTCGGACCAAGAAGCCGCGGCCCGAGCACGTCGCCGAGGCGGTCAAGATGATCGCCGGATCGGACATCCTCAACGAGTCGTACGCCGTCGCGCGCGACTTCCGCGACCGCGCCCTCGTGGCGCTGCATACCCTCCCGGCGATCCCTGCCCGCGCCTCCCTCGAAGACATCGCCGATCACGTGCTGGAGCGCCGAGCATAGGCGATTTCGGCGTGCGTGCCGGCCGCCCACTCATCCGACGCCAGACACAGCGCCAGTGTTCGATGGCACTCCGCTGCCTCCGGTCTCTTTCGAATCCCGGTCGCTGGCCGTACGTGCGGATCGCCCCGACCACGGCCGCCCGGCGTGGACGCGCTTCCGGAGCGGAATGCACCCCCACGGTTGCTATCATGGGCGAAGAGCGAACATCGCGTCGCTCCGAACGCCGTCGCGGAGACCACCCAACATGCCGATTTACGAGTACGCGTGCCACTCGTGCAAACACTTCGTCGAGCTGATCACCCGCGCGGTGCCGAAGGACGATTACGTGCCGCTGTGTCCGGAGTGCGGCAGCAAGAAGCTGACCCGCATGATCAGCCGCTTCCAGTTCCACCTCTCGCTCCGCTCACAGCTCGACGCGCTCGATCCGAAGTACGACAAGATGATCGATGCGTCGAGTCCCGATCTCTCGTTCGACAACATCGTCAAGCAGTACGGCCTCAACAAGCCAATGTCGACGCCGGCCGAGCGCAAAGCCTTCAAGGAATCGGGCAGCAAAGGCCTGATCGAGTAGGCGCCGCGTGTCCCACGACGGGTGCGTCAAGATCGCGGAACGCGTCTTCGTCCTTCCGCAACAGTTTCACTAGCATTGACACGAAGCTGTAAGCATCGCGATCTGTCACGTTTCGGCGCGTTGTCGTTCATCTTGATACGATGGTCGCGCTTCTTCGGTCGGCTGGCCGAAGCCTCTGGTGCTTCGGTGTCGGGCCACGGCTCGCCAGGAGGATCCGCCGCGGATGAAGGTGCAAGACCACGCAGCGGATACCCGGCACGACCATGGCGATGCGGAGCGCGTTGCCCAGAACATCCGTCTCTTGCCATCTGCGCCCGGCCGCTCCGAAGAACGCGACCGCGCCTCCGCCGCCGACGGTCCGCGGCTATCCGGACTGATCAATCCCAACCCGCCCCATCCGGTGATGGGGTACGTCTTCGCCGTCCTCGCGGTGGCGATCGGCGCCGCTGTGGCCGCGGCGGTGCACCACACCGCTAACGACAGCCTCCTTCTGTTGCTGCTCGCCGTCGTCGCGACGACGTGGTTCGGCGGTCTCCGTCCGGCGCTCGTCGCGTGCGCACTGAGCATCGTTGTCGCCGTCTTCTTTCTGTTCGATCCCATCTACTCCGTCAGTATCGACCAGACCGGCGACGTCATCGGGCTCCTCGTCTTCCTCTTTGTCGCCCCGCTCTTCGCGTACGTCTACAGCCGCACGCGCGACGCGCTGACGACGATCGATCGTCTCAACACCAATCTCGCGCTGCTGTATCACGACGAACGGCTCGCCCGCGACCGCGCCGAATCGGCGATGGACCGGCTGCACCAGGTCGAAGCGATCACCGACGTCGCGCTCTCGCATCTCGATCTCGACGCGCTGCTCGATGAGCTGCTCGGCCGCTTGCGCGTCGCGCTGCATTCGGACAGCGCGACACTGCTCCTCGTCGACGAGGAGCAGCACGCCCTACGCCTTCGCGCCTCGAGCGGCGCGCGTCGGGAGCCGCGGGAAGACATATCGATTCCCCTCGGCAGCGGTTTCGCCGGCCGCATCGCGACCACGATGAAGCCCTTCATCGCCAACGACATCGCGTCCCTCGAGAACGTCGCCCCCTTCGTGCGCGCGGATGCCGCTTCAGCCATGGGGGTTCCGTTGTCACGCGCCGCGCAGCTCGTCGGCGTGCTGTACGCAGCGACAACGTCGATTCACGAATTTTCGGAGGCCGACCTCGCTGTGCTCGAGCTCGTTGCCGAACGCATCTCGGGCGCCATTGACCGCGCCCAGATCTATGAGCGCTCGCAAAAAATAACGGAAGACCTCCGCCAAGCCAACGAAATCAAGGACGTCGCCATCTCCCGGCACCATCTGGTCGAAGACCAGCTGACGTCGCTCGTCGAAGCATCGGGCGGCCTCATCGAGTCGCTGCGGCTGCACGAGATGCTGCCGGCGATCCTCCAGCTCTCCCGCCGGCTGATCGCGGCGGACGCGCACGCACTCTGGAGCTTCGATCAGGCGCAGAACCAGTGGGCGGTACTATCATCGGCCGGCTTGTCGGATGCCTACCTTCGCGATGCATCGATCGCCGTCACCGGCATGACGCCGCAACCGCGCGAGATGATGGTGATCACGGATGTCGACAGCGAACCCGCGCTCGAGGGCCGCCGCGCCGGCTACCCGAGGGAAGGCATCAAGTCGCTTCTCGTCCTGCCGCTCAAGATCGCCGGGTCGCCCCATGGCACGCTGACCTTCTACTTCCACGAACGACACGAATTCTCTGCCCTGGAACTGCGCATTGGCACCGCTCTCGCCAATCTTGCTTCCGCGGCGATCACGACGTCACGGTTGCAGGATGAACAGCGGCGCAGCAGCGTCGAGATCGAACGCGCGAACCTCAAGCTGCGCTTTCTCGCAGAGGCGTCGGCCATCCTCGCCGAGTCGCTCGATTACGAGACGACGCTCGAGAGCGTCGCCCGGCTCGCAGTACCGCAGATCGCCGACTGGTGCTCGGTCAATCTGCTCGATGAGGATCGGGAGATGCGCACGCTTGCCGTCGCTCACATCGAGCCGGAAAAAGTGGCACTCGCGCGCGAGCTCGAGCCGCGATATCCGACCGATCCTGACGCGCCGCACGGCTGGCCGGAAGTCCTGCGCACGCGGCGCTCGGAACTGATTGAGCACATCTCTGACGAGATGCTTGAAGCGGGGACGGTCGACGAGGAGCATCTGCGGATCATCAAGGAGCTCGGCCTGACATCGAGCCTCTGCGTGCCGCTGATCGCGCGCGGGCCCGTCCTCGGCACGATCACGCTCATCACCGCCGGCAACACGCGCACGCTGACCACGGATGACGTGGTCCTCGCGGAGGAGCTCGCCCGGCGTGCCGCTGTCGCCATCGATAACGCGCAGCTGTTCCGCACGACGCAACAGACGGCCGCCGATCTACGGCGCGCGAATGAGGCGAAGGACGAGTTCCTCGGCCTCGTCTCGCACGAGCTGCGGACGCCGATCACGACGATCATGGGCAACGCCGAGGTGCTCGAGAAGCGCGCCAACCAGATCGACGCCGAGAGCCGCGCAGAAGCCCTGGCCGATATCAGCGCCGAATCGCAGCGGCTGCATCGATTGATCGAGAATCTGCTCGTGCTCGCGCGTCTCGAACAGGGACGCTCGGTGGAGATGGAGCCGCTACTCATCCAACGGCACGTCGATAAGATCGTCGAGATGCAGCAGCGACGCACGCCGGACGCGAACATTCGCGTGGCAATGGATGCTGCGACGCCGCCGGTGTGCGCCGATGCGACCTATTTCGAGCAGGTCCTGCAAAACCTCCTCAGCAATGCCTACAAGTACAGCCCTGCCGGCTCGCAGATCGACCTCAGCGTGACGTTCGAGGGGGATGAGCTGTGCATCACTGTGAGCGACCGCGGCGGCGGCATCGACCCACAGGATCTGCCGCATATCTTCGAGCCGTTTTACCGCTCGCGCCGGACAGAGGCGCTGGCCACCGGCGCGGGCATCGGCCTGGCGGTCTGCAAGCGGCTCGTCGAGGTGCAGCGCGGCCGGATCTGGGCCGCCTCGCGCGAAGGTGGAGGCACCGTGATGTCGTTCACCCTCCCGCTGGCGGACAGCCTCGAGTAGCTTCGCGGTGGCGGCGTGGGATGCGAAGTTCCAGAGCTGGGAATCGGCCGCAGGAAACTCGATACGACGAGGGTGATCTGGCCCGGCCGTTCCTACCCGCGGCCACCGCACCTCTTGCACCGGCGTGATCGTCGAAGCGTTTCGGTAATACTGCCCCCGATCGGCGAAGATGAAGCGTTCGGCCTCGTAGGTGACGCATCGGGTCCCGTAGCGGAGTCTCGACGCCGGCCCGGGCGGCGATGCGCTCGTCCAAAGCACCGGCTTGTTTGCGATATGTCAGTTGGCACGAAGCGTTAGATTCCGCTAACTTTTTCCGAGATCGTCCGTAGTGACGCAATCGGCGAACATGTATCGGTGTAAGACCGCATTGGAGGACAGATGAGACCGTTCCGACTCGCATTGCTGCCGCTCGTCCTGCTCGCGTTGGGCGCAATTTTCGCGAATACCGGCAGAGCCACGCATGCCGCTCCCCAGGCCGACGGACCAAAGACACTCCTGACCACGGGATTATTGAATCCCCGCGGCATCAAAGTTGGTCCCGACGGCATGCTCTACGTAGCCGAGGCCGGATCGGGCGGCACGACGACCGTTACGACGCCCGACATGGGCGCCGTCATGGTCGGAAACACGGGTCGCATCTCGAAGATCAACCCGACGACGGGCGAGCGCACGACAGTTCTCGATGGTCTCCCCTCCGCCGGAGCCGGCGGCGGCGATCCGGAGGCGGACGGTACGGCCGATGTGGCGTTTCTCGACAACACGCTCTATTACTTGACGACCGGGAACGAAACGATCTTCCCCGGCCATCCAGCAGGCATCTACAAGCTGCAAGTGGATGGAACAACGAAGCTCTTCGCGAACCTCGGCGCGTTCACGAAGGCGAATCCCGTCGAGACGGTCAAGAATGGTTCACAGGCGGACGTCGACGAGAGCGGCAACCCCTATGCGATGATCGTACGCGATCGCTCGTTCTACGTCGTCGATGGAAACCAGAACCAGGTGCTCGCCGTCACCGAGACCGGCGCAGTGTCGCGCCTCGTCGACTTCGGCATCCACATCGTCACGACGGGCATCGCGTCGCAGGCCAGCGGACCGCTCTTCGTCGCGACCCTCGGTGAGGGGCCGTTCCTGCCCGAAGACGGGCGCGTCTATCAGGTCGGCTTTCCGACCGGAACCCTGACCCAGATCGCGAGCGGCGTCAGTTCCCTCACAGGCCTCGCGTTTGGCCCCGGTGGCAAGCTGTACGCGCAGTCGTTTGGCGATACGTCGGATGATCCGAACGGCCCCCCGTGGATACCGGGCACTGGTCGCATTCTCAAGGTCAACGGCGACGGCACGCTTTCCACGATCACGAGCGGCTTCTCACTCGGCACGACGTTTACGTTCATCGGCGATACGGCCTACGTCCTGAACGACAGCGTGAACGCGTTCGGCACGGGAGAAATCTGGAAGGTGCCAAACTTCTCCTCGATTCAGCCGGGACCGCCGATCGTC
>JBBSDV010000111.1:0-10846 GCA_038240335.1 Dehalococcoidia bacterium | reverse complement strand
TTTACGCAACACGTCGAGCGCTTCGAACAGCTCGCTGATCAGATCGAGCGCGGTGACATCGACGAGCAGCTTGTCGAGACCCTCTGGCAGCGGGACAAACTGTTCCCTGATATAGACTTGCGAGACTTCGCGGCCCGCGAAGGCATGGCTGCGCCGCCGGAAGCTGCCGTAAGCTAAACTCAAGGACGCGGCCGCCTCGTGGCGGACGCCTTCTTTTTACCCGGCGCGATGCGTGCTCTTTGTACGTCATCCCCGGGCGATATGGCGCTTCACAAGGAGGCACGCCCGGCAGCACGGGCGATGTATGGCGACAATTTACTGGGCATCGCTGCTGCACTTCTATCAGCCCCCGATCCAGATCCCTGAAGTGCTGCGAAAGGTCGTCGACGAGTCGTACCGCCCGCTGATCGATGTCTTCAAGCAGCACCCGCATGCGAAAGCGGCCGTCAACATCAACGGCGTGCTCACCGAAATGCTGTATGAAAGCGGCTATCAGGACGTCATCAACGGGCTGAAAGATCTCGCGGAGCGTGGGCAGGTCGAGTTCGTCGGCTCGGCGAAGTACCACGCGATCCTGCCGCTGATCAACGACCACGAACAGCGCCGGCAGATTCGCCGCAACCACCTGACGAACCGCCACTTCTTCGGCGACGCGTACCAGCCGAAGGGCTTCTTTCCGCCGGAGATGTGCTACGACAACTCGTTCCTCGACCCGATGATCGATCTCGGGCACGAGTGGGTGATCATGAGCGGGGTCGCCTGTCCCGCCGGATGGCCGACGCGGATGATCTATGAGACGACGTCGCGCGAGGGCCACAACGTCGCCGTGATCTTTCGCGATGACGTGCTGAGCAACAAGATCTCGTTTCAGGATCTCGATGGAAAGGGTTTCATCGACCATCTGCGCGGCGCCCACGGCAACGACGACAGCGACATGTACATCGTCACCGCGATGGATGCCGAGACGTTCGGCCACCACATCGAGAACTGGGATCAGCTCTTCCTTGCCGAAGCATACGACGCCGTCGCGCCGTACGAGGCCGTCGTCCAATCACGTTCGCTCGCGCGAAACACGCGCGCGTTGCTGACGATGACGCAGGATTCGACGACGACCGATCGCGTTGTCTCGTCGACAATTAGCGAGTTGTTCGATCACTTCCCGCGCGCGACGGCGATTGAGCCGCGCCCGGCGTCATGGAGCACGACGCACGAGGACCTCGACGCCGGCGTGCCGTATCCGTTGTGGAACGCTCCCGGCAACTACATCCACAAGCTGCAGTGGGAGCACGTCGCCCTCGCTCTTGCGCTCGTCTGGAAGGCGCAGGAGGTAGCCGACACGGCATCGGCGTCGCGACACGCGGAGATTGCCCGCGGCCTCATGGACCCGGCGCTCCATTCGTGCCAGTTCTGGTGGGCAAGCCGCCGGCCCCACTGGGACGTCAACATGATCGCCCGCGGCCTCGACCAACAAGCGGCCGCGGTGCTCAACGCCTTCCGGGCGATCAACCTCAGTTCCGCCCCGGAGGAGATCAAGCGCGACGCCTACTACAAGGTCGTCGCCTCCCGCGACATTACGGCCAAAATCCACGATCAGCTGTTCTGGGATTGAGAATTGGCTATGAGCAGGAGTCCCGTTGCCCGCAAGCACAGGTCTTCAGACCTGTCCCGTCATCGCATCGCGGAGCATGGTCAAGCACCGACCGTGAGTCGTGGACGTAGTTCCATTCTCTCTCGCTGCGCAGTCGTCGCTCATACGCATGTCAAGCGCGCAGCGCTGGCCTCGGCATGATCAGCGTCATCCTCGCGTTCCATGCGCAAGAGCCGCTCTGGGATCTGCCGCGAAGCGTCCTCGACACGCTGCACGACGAGGATGTGCGGCGCGAGGCCGTCGGCAACGACAACTGGGTGAAGAAGCGCGCCGATGCTGGCCGCGACATTTACGCCAACCTGATCGACTTCGGCAAACGGCTCGGCGCTCCCGTCTGCCTCGAAGCAACCAACGAGATCCTGATGCAGGTGCGGCGTCACATGCCCGAGACCTTCGCCCGTCTCGGCGAGGCATATCGCGCCGGCGACCTGTATCCCATTTACGGCAACGCCTTCCATACACACATCTCAATGCTCACCGACGACGAGCTCGCGGACGAACTGCGGCTGAACCGCGAGTTCCTCCGTGACGTCGTCCGTGCGCCGGAGCCGCGCCATCTCGGCGCCTTCCCGATGGAGGGCTCGATCGACGCGCGAAAGCTCTCCGGTTTCAAGCAGGCCGGCATGGAGTTCGTCATCTTCCCGAACATCAGCCACCGAAAGATGCGCTACGAGTTCGAGGGTACGACCGCCGGCATCGATCCGACCTTCGCCGCCTTCACGATCGACGACGGACTCCTCGCGCTGCCGCGGCACTTTCCCATCTCGCAGGAGATCTGGCGACCGATCACGAAATGGGAGCCGGACCGCCTCGCGCCGCAGGGTTACATCCTCGGCAAATACCCGGTGCTCGATGAGGAGTACCGCGACGGTCGAACGGTCTCGTTCCCGATCACGCGAGAGCAGGGCGTCGAGGAGTACACCGAGACGCTGCGGAAGGCGTTGCGCGAAGCTCCCGACGGCGGCCTGCTGCTGTACATCCAGGACCTCGAGCTGATGGACTTCGGCGAGGAGGCCCTCGACATTCTCGCCGAAGCGTGGAGCGCGGTGCGCGCGGAGGGCATCGCCGACATCCGGTTCGTGACGCCCGATCAATACATCGACGACAGACGCGCACAGGGCCGCCCGCTGCCGCATATGCGCTTTCACCAGGCATCGTGGGCGCCCGAGATCCGGCTCGTGCTGCGGAGCGACGGTCATTACCCACCTCTGCACGCGGGCGAGTACAACGGTCTCGACAACGATGCCGAGGTGTTTCGCCGCTGGCCGTTCATCTTCTGGGAGCCGGGGCGTTTTCTCGCCGATACCTTCCGCGCGCTCGTGACGGCGTTTGGCCACGATCTCGCGATCCCGCTTACCGGTCCGGAGCTCGACGAGCGTGGGTACGACTTCGTCGGTCTCGATCCCGCGACACGCCTGACGATGCACATGCGGATTATGCAGCGTGCCTGCAACTACGGCTGGCAGCCTGACGAAGACCGCAACAAGTGGCCGTACATGCACGGCATGGCGATCGCCGAGGTCCTTCGTGAAGAACTTGCATCGCCCGAGATCGCCGCGCGCGTCTCTCGCGAGATGAAGCCGCTGCCAGAGCGCGCATTGCGCGGCCTCGATCGCGTGCTCGAGATCTTCGTCGATACCCGGGTCGCCTACTTACGACAAGGCATCGAGCGTCTCGGTGAGCGTGCGGGCGACGAAGGAGACCGCGCAGACTCCGAGTCGCATCTCCAGAACGCAGAGCGTCGGCGGCGGCGCGCCTCGGCGCTGGCGCGGCAATTGCAGGCAGAGAACACGAAGTTCATCACCAACTGCTCGATCGACGCGCGCGCCGTGCAGCGCCTGCTCGCCCTCCTGCAGGAGCATTGCAAAGAGGCCTACCTCGCGATTAACGAAATCCAGCGTGCCTGGATGTGCATCCACGACACCGCCGGCATGATCGAGGAGATGTACGCCTACCTTCACACCCTCTACCCGCCGCTGTTCCCCGCCATCCTCCGCGAGCTCGCGACGGACGAAGAGATGGCGCGCATCGACGCGCCGGAGTTGGTGTAAGCGACGGCACTCTCGTCGGGCAACGCCAGAGTTGCGCCATCCATGACCCACCGCGTCGCCCCACCGAATCGGGGCGACATAGACGCCTGCGTCGCCGCTGATATACGCTATGCGCACTCGACCACTCACATCCGCGGCAGTCCCGCGATACGACGCCGTTGCTAAGGATCGACCATGATATACCTGCCGCTGATCATCGTCGGCGTCGTGCTCGTCGTTATTCTCTTCGTCGTGCTGTTCGGCGGCATGCTGGTCAACATCGGCGGGCAGCAGGTTGGCATCATCGAACGTCGCTACCTGGGGCCGCTCGCTCCCGGAGAGCCGCGTCGTCGCGATGCGGGGCGAGATCGGGATCCAGGCACGCGTGCTGCAGCCGGGGTTGGCCGTGCTGCCGCCGTTCATCTACAAGGTCACCAAGGACGACATGCTGTCGGTCGCGGAAGACGAAGTCGGACTGATCGAATCGATCGACGGCCGTCCGCTCGACCCGGGCCACATCTTCGCCCGGCGCGTCGAGAATCACGACACGTTCCAGGACGGCGAGGGCTTCCTGCGGAACGGTGGCCAGAAGGGACCGCAGGTCGACATCCTTTCACCCGGGAAGTACCGGGTCAATACGTACCTGTTCCGCGTACACACGCAGCCCGCGCTGATTGTCCCGCAAGGGCGCGTCGGCATCGTCGGCGCGCGCGACGGCGAGCCAATGGCGACCGGTCGCCTGCTCGCACGCAAGGTCGATGGTCACCAGGCATTTCAGGACGGTGAGGCCTTTATCGCGGGCGACGGCCAGCGCGGGCCGCAGATCGAGGTGATCTTTCCGGGACGCTACAGGATCAACACCGATCTCTTTAGCGTCGACGTCCAGCCGGCGACGATCGTGCAGGCGAACCAGGTAGGGCTTGTCACGGCGAAAGACGGATCGCCACTGCCGGCCGGGGAGCTGGTGGCCGCGAGTGTGGCGGGTCACAACGACTTTCATGATGCGTCGTCGTTCCTCGCCGGCGGCGGGCAGCGCGGGCCGCAGTACGACCTGCTTAAGCCCGGCACGTACTACATCAATCCGCTGATGTTCGACGTGAAGCTCGACGAGGTCGCCGTCGTCCAGCGCGGCGAGGTCGCGGTGCTCGTGTCGAACGTCGGCAAGGAGCCCGAGAACATCCCGCAAGCCGATCGTCTCGCGGGCAAGGAGCGATATGTCGTGCCGGAGGGCTACCGGGGCATTCAAGCCGAAGTTGCGGGGCCGGGCGTCTACTATTTGAACCGCTGGGCGTACATCGCCTACATCATCCCGACGACGAACCTCACGATCGATTGGGCAGACGAGGGCATGGCATCGCTGGAGGACGACAAGGACTCTCCTCGCCGCGCTCAGCTCTTCAATCCGCTCGCCGTGATCAGCCGCGAGGGCTTCGAGATGCGCGTCGGCGTCAAGGTGGTGATCCGCGTCCGTCCGGAACAGGCGCCCCTGATGGTGGCCAAGATCGGCTCGATCGAGAACCTCATCGACCATGTGGTGCACCCGATGATCGACTCTTCGTTCCGCAACCAGGCGTCATCGTCCGGGGCGATGAACTTCATGCAGGACCGCGCCGACGAGCAGGCGAAGGCCGAGGCTCGCACGCGGGAGGAACTCGAGAAGTACCACGTCGAGTGCGTGTCGGTGCTGATCTCGCAAATCATCCTGCCACAGGAGCTGATGGAGATTCACACGCGACGCGTCATCGCGGCACAACAGCAAGATATGTTCGTCGAGCAGCAGAAGTCGTAAGAGAAGCGCATCGACACGGAGAACACGAGGGCGAAGGCCGACAAGCAAATCGAGCTCGTCGCCGCGCAGATCGGCGTACAGGTTTCGGAGCAGACCAAACAGCAAGTCATCCTCGCCGCGGAAGGTCGGGCGCGCGCGACGGAGCTCGAGGGCGACGCCGAAGGCAAGAAGATCCTCGCCGTCGGCACGGCGACCGCGGAGGCGTACGAGAAGCAGGTGGCCGCCGTCGGTCAGGCGAACCTCGCTGGCATCGAAGTCACGAAATCGATCGCGTCGGCGGGGTTGAAGATTACGCCGGACATCCAGGTCGGTGGCGGAGGAGAGGGCGGCGGTGGCGGCAACATCTTCTCCGCATTCATCGCCCAGCTGCTCGCCGGCAACCGCAACGGTACGAACGGTGCCAACGGCACGCCCCCGGCGGGTCGGTAGCGCACGCGCGACGAGATGCGGGACTACGGCCAGTTCGATTCGCAGAGGCATCGGAGGAGGATGTCGGGCGCCTGCGCGCGAAATCGAGAAGGTTGGAGGTAGGCTGACACCTAGATGGTGTGCCTGCATACACTCGAGGACCGAGTTAGCGGCAGCGCGCTGAACCCGAGCACCCAGGCCCTCGAACATCAGCGGCGCGACATTACCCGCGACGACACAGACGGCCGTCCCATTCGGAGCACCGCCGCGCTAGCTTCTCGCTGATGCCATGCGTGCGTCGACGTGAGTGTGTGGTCTCGCCGATCTGCCCGCGCACGCTGAGGTCATCGTGTCAATGCGCACCACATCATGCCAACACTCGGTGCGGTGGATCCGTGCAAGGCGGGCCGGTCCACAACTCCCATTACGGCGGCGTGAACGTCACTTGGACCGCGACCTGGTCAAGCTGGAACGTCTGCGTCGCCGTGTTGTCCGTGTCGATGACCCGGACGCGGAAGTTGGCGTCCGTCATCTGGGGGACGGTCCAGACGTGGCCCCACGTATTATTCGCCGCGCCGAGAATGTACGTCGCTTCCGCGCCCGTGATGTTCGGCGTGACCTTCGACGTCGCCCACGTCGTACCGCCGTCCCAGGAGAGCTGCACGCAAAGCTTCGGCGCCGTGCCGGTGCCGCTCTTCAAGGCGTCGAGCCGCACTTCGATCCCGTTCACGACCGAGCTGGCCGGCAGCGCGATCCCGTAGTTGTAAAACCGATGCTTGTCCTTCGCGGCGGAGGTGCAACTCGTGGCGGTGCTTGTGCCGCTACTGGCGTCGGTCGCGAAGACTGAATCGTTGGCGCAAGCGTTCGCCGGGTTCGTCTCGTAGCCGTTGCCATCGCCGCCCGCGTCGGCGGCCTGGGCCGCGCATGAGAGATAGCCCGTCGTCGTCGACACGCCCGCGGATGTTTGCGTGCTGTTGGCGCTCACCCAGTTCTGGAAGTACGACTGCAACACGTAGTAATACGTGCCAGCAGCCGGACTGTCCGTGTATGTGAAGGTCGTGCGCGGCGTTACCTGCGCCACCTGCGCGTACGGCCCGCCGGATGTTTGCGATCGCATCACGTTGTAGCCGGCCGCATAGCTCGTCGGCGTCGCCGTCCACGTCAGCACGATGTTTGCGCCGCCGACCGCGCCGATGCCAGTCGGCGCCGCCATCGTGGAGGTCGCCAGCGTATTGGCGTTGACGCTGGGAGAATTGCCCAACACCGCGAGCGCGACTTGAGTCGCCGCGAACGCGGCGACAAACGCGGCAGAGCCCACCGCCGCAAAGCAGAATTCGCGGCTACGAAGCCAGGGTTGGCGACGCATGACTCTCGGCTCGCGCCTCTTGCTTGTGGCGGCGCCCTACGCACACGATGGCGGAGACCGCCGCGAGCGCGATCAGCCCACCGGGCGCCCGGATGAAGACCAGCGCGTACCCGAGCCATGGAACGTAATATTCGACGCGGTCGCCGGTTCCTTGCTCGATCGCGAGCGGCTCTGCGTCCACGTCGGCGTTGGCGTCACCGCGAGTGACCGCGATCCGTCCGGCGTCGGTGTCGCGAATCTCGACGATCCGGTGAACGACCGGGATGCCCGCGGTCGCCCGCTGAAACGCAATGACATCGCCGACGTGGACATGGCGGAAGTTAACGGTGCGGGTGACCGCGACACTGCCCGTTGGGAGCGCGCTTCCCATGCTCCCACTGGTGATCGTGATGTTGTGGTACCCGACCAGACCGGGCAGCGTGACCGCAAGCAGCGCACCGACGCTGACGACGCTGGCAAGGATGCCCGCGGCCCGCGCGCCTGAGCGAAAGGCGCGCGCTGGCCGAGGCAGTGGAAGACGGTTGCGGACCGCCAAGAAGCGGGAACATGTCATCGTGCGGTCCTTCAGCGCGTGGTGGCTCAACTACTACGGGTTGTTCGTCGTCTGCTCACCCTGGAACGCGAACGTCGCCGTTGACGTCAGCCCTTGGAACGCATTGCCGCTCGCTAACGGCAAGCTGACGTTGAAGCACAAGATCTCATTGGCGGCGGCGGCCAGTGTGCGGTCACCGGCCTGCGCACCTTGCACCGGATTTCCGACGACGTTGACCGCGGTTGTATTGCCCAGCGCCGCGGCGTTGTAGACGACCGTGCCCGTCGCCGCGTAGGCAGCGTTCGTGCACGTCGTGACACCCGACTTGATCGTCAACGCCAACTGCGTAGCGAGGATGTTTTCGGTCGTGGTGCTCGTCACGGCGTAGCGGAGTGCCAGTGATCCGGCGTTCGTGACGGTGATCGGCGCCGTCACCTGGTCGCCCGGCGCCATGCCGGAGAACGTGACGAGGGCGGTCGTGGGCGAGGTCGTCAGGCTGACCGTGCCGGTGGTGAAGGTGTTGGTGCCAACGCTGGCCGTGCTTGTGAAGACGGCGAGTCCGCGAGAACCCATCAAGCCGCCAATGAGCGCGAGCCCAACACCCAGAATCAGAAGCTTGTTCAGCATGGAACGGCGCCACCCTTCTACTCGGCGAAACACGGATCGGTCAGCTAAGTAGTCGGAAGAATGTCGCGCTCGCCAGCGGGGACAATCGTAGGGAGTCTTGCCTACAAATGTCGTGTCTTTGGGGCTAGACGTCCTTTCAGGCCCGGAACGGGCCTAGGAGCCCGCATCGATCAGATCAACCCGCGCCGAGAGGCGATCTGGACGGCTTCGGCCCGATTCTTCGCCCCGAGAAGCGCCATGACGCCGCTGAGGCGGTCGCGCACGGTGTGCGGGCTCAAGAAGAGGGCAGCGGCGATCGCCTTGTTCGTTCGGCCGTCGGCCACCTGTCGGAGGATCTCAGCGTCTTGCGTCGAAAGAGACTCGCGTGCGTTGCCCTCACCTCGCGCCCGCCGGCTCAACGCACCTGAAATGGCGGTGTCGAAGAATGGCTCGCCGCGGGCGATGCTGCGGATCGCCTTCTCCAGTTCGAAGTGCTCCGCGTCCTTGAGCAGATACCCGTCCGCGCCCGCATCCAGCGCGGCATGAACGAGAGCATCGTCCCAGAACGCACTGAGCAATGCCACACCGACGCCGGGTGCGTGCTGCTTGATCTTGCGGCAGATGGTGATGCCGTCACCCCGCTTAAGCTTGATGTCAACGATCGCGACGTTCGCGCGCGACGCCTCCAAGCCTGCCATTGCGTCAGCCTCGCCATCCTCCGCATCGCCGACCACGATGATGTCCCGCGAACTGCGAAGGAGGTCCCGAAGGCCGGCACGAACAATGGGATGATCGTCGATGATGAAAACACGTACCCCGTGCGTCACGACGCATCTCTCAGCGGAACCGAGCAAACGATGCGCAATCCTCCGGGCCGACGATCCGTCACCCGGATCGTGCCTCCGCGCTGCTTGAGCCGCAGCCTGATGCTGCGCAGGCCGAACCCCGGCCCGTCGTCAAGACTGGCCCGCAGGCCCGCCGCTCGGCCGCCGCCGTTGTCTGAGACGCTGAGGGTGGCGCGCCGCGCGGTGACGGTCAGCTTGACGGGCGCCTCCGTCGCGTTGGCGTGTTTGCGCACGTTGAAGAGCAGCTCGCGGGCGGTCGCGTACAGCAGCGTGTTGATGGAAGCCGGTAGGGCCGCCGGGCGCTGCTCCCGGTACGTGACCTGCACTCCGGCAACGCCCATCTCGTCAATGAGTGGCGCGAGGGCGTCGGAGAGCGGCAGCGCCTCTTCCGGAGGTGCGATCGCATGGATGGCGTTGCGTATCTCCCGGCCACCCTCAGCGGAGAGCCGCCGGATTTGCGACAGCTTCTTCTTCATCGCTGGCGAGACGGACGAGTGCGCCATGAGCTCCGTCGAGGCCATACCGATCCCGAAGAAGAACTGCGCGACGTTATCGTGCAGCTCCTGTGCGATGCGCGCGCGCTCGTTGCTGAGTGCCGCTTGTTCGCTCGCGGTCTGCGCCTCCTTGGCGATATCGTCCAGAAGCTGGGCTTGGAAGCGCACACTGTCCGCCGCGCGCTTCCGCTCGGTGATGTCGCGTACGATCCCCTGGAACCCCACTACCTCATTGTCGCGCCGGATCGGATCGGCGACCACGTCCACCCACCGCGTCGAGCCGTCCTTCGCATGGGTAAGAAACTGGAGCGGTGCCAGCATCGCTTCGCCCCGGAGTGCTCGCTGCATGTTATCCAGGGCAGGGGTGAGATACGCCGGATCGAGGAGGTCTGCGAAGTTCATGGACAGCAACTCATCAACGGTGTAGCCATACAGCTGCGACGCGACGCTGTTCACCGACGTGAGGTTGCCCAGGAGGTCGTGCGTGTAGACGATGTCGCGCGCGCCTTCGACGACGCTGCGATAGCGCTCCTCACTCGCGGAGAGCTCGCGTTCGGTGCGCTTACGGTCGGTGATATCGCGCGAGATGACGAGTACTTCGTCGTCGCCGCACGCGACGAACCGGCCTTCGACGTCCCGCACGCCAATCGGCTTGTTGAGCGAGTATTCGAGTGTGTGTACGCCGCCTTCGTCGAGTGCGCGGCGGATCGTCTCCATAATCCGCTCCGCCAGCTCCGGCTCCAGTAGATCGCGCACATACCCTCCAATGACCTTGTCCGGCGGGACGACGAACTCCTCGGCGCGCGCCGGCTTGAAATCGAGGTAGCAGCCGCCTCGCGATAGCCGGAACATCAGGTCCGGCATCGCTCTCAGCAGCGCGTTCGAGCGCGCTTCGATTCGGATAGCCGCGCCTTCCGTCCTTTGATGGTGGCCGCTGTCGCGAAGCACGAGCACGGACGAGTGAATGCCTCGCTCGTCGATCTCACGCACGCCTCGTGCGTCACGCTGTTGCCATCCGCCATCGGAGGTCATGATCCGGAACGTCGCTTCGATCTCGCCGGTCCAGCCTGGCATGAGGAACGTTTGCAGTGCGGGCAGGTCGTCGGGGTGCACGACCTCTCTCATCGT
>JBBSDV010000110.1:0-11000 GCA_038240335.1 Dehalococcoidia bacterium | reverse complement strand
GATGTTCAGCTCCTCCTCGGTTGGGCCTGCGAGCGTCGCGACATCGTCGGCGATGACGGGCGGGTACTCGCACTCGGCGAGCACCTGCTCGACCGTCACCCAGGGCGATACCGCTATCAGCCGCAGTTTGCGTTCCGGCGTGTAGTCGTACGTCGCCCACGGTGTGACGACGCGAAACGGCCCCGTGTCCGCGGGCAGCCCCGCACGCTCGCGCGCACCCTCGCTGCCATCGAGAAAGCCGGGCGACGAGATGAAGTCGACGCGCTTGACAAACTTGCGCTTCTCCTGATCGGTCATCAGGATCGTCCGCCAGCAGAGTGCGGCGATCGAGTCGGCGCCGCCGGGGCCGCCGAAGCGCCGCGAGCCGGCGCCGTACTCGCCGATCGCGGTGGAGTTGACGTTGCCGTGCTGGTCGACCTGCAGCGTGTTGAGCAGCCCGTAGTCCATGAGGCCGAGCTGGGCGTGGTTGCCCGCCGTGTTCATGGTGCCCCAGGCGAGGGCGCGATAGCCGGCACGCGAGCTGACCATCGTCATCACCGGCTCGAACGGCAGCATCGGCTCTGGGGCAATGACACCGTCCTCGGTGATGTACTGTGCGGCCGGCGCGTAGAGCTTGATCGCGATGAGCACCGCGTACATCGGCCCGCCGCCGCCGGCGACCCAGTACGTCTTGCCGTCCTCCACCATGCGGGCGACGGTGCAGATCTGCATCTCGCGTTCGTTGAACGACGTTGCGGGTGTGCCGGTTGGGGGGTGAAGGTTCAGCTCGCTCATGTATGTCTCCCACTACACCCGCACGCCCGCCCACGGCTCGCCGGTGATGTCGGCGACGTGCATGCGGACGTGCTCGACGGCGACGGCGTTGATGACGCCGGCGAGCGGGCCGGTGATGCCGCCGGCGGAGCGGATGGTGACGGCGAACAGCGCGTCATCGACAGCCGCGACGGCGGCGATCGTCGCGGCGCGGTTCTTCTCGAATTCGGCGACGAGATCCGCCACTGACGCATCCTCGCGTTTGGCCACCTGTCGATCGTTGTACGAGAGGATACCGCCTTCGGCGCGGCGCGTCGGGAGGCCTGCGCCTTCGGCGTCGGAGGTGCGGTGCACGTCGGGCGGGGATGCGGCTGTTGGATGCGCATCGCCGTTCGCCGCTGCCTCGCGTGCGATGTCGATCAGTCGCGGGTACGTCCACTCAATGGAGGCGACATGGGCGAGGATCTGCTTGGCGTTCCAGCCGTTCTCGTAAACGCCGCGGGAGAGGGTGTCGGGCGATGCGGCGCGGAGCTTCGTGACGAGGTCGTCGCTGGTGGTTCGGAGTGCTGCGATCAGTTGCTGTTTGGTCGGCTGGTCGGGCATGGAGGCCTCCGGGCTAGTTCGTCGTTTGTAGTTCGTGGTTTGTAGTCTTCGTTCGCCGGGGCATCGTGGCGGCGCAGCGTCCGCTTGCGCGTACTCTGCAAGGGACTTTTAGGAATAATAAGGCGTTGGGGGACACCCCCAAACCCCCGGCAGAGGCGATGCGCCCTCTGTACTCCCGCTTTCTGCCGCGGTTGACGACCGCGAACGGCGGCGACGGCCGGCGCCGACAAGCCACTCCGGCTTGCGCAATGAAGCCGCACCTGCACCAGCAGACCTACTCATCCGGGCCTCACGCCCCTTGAGGGGCGGGGTGCGCAGAGCGCGGGCTGAGGGGGTCGGCGGGCGAGCGGCGGCGAGCCACCGAGCCCGCGCGGTGAACGACAAAGATCCATCGCTGCGGCTCAGGATGACAGGCATTTGGGGCTCAAACGACCGACGGAAGGTTGACGGTCAGGCTTCAGCCTCCACCGACCACCGACCAATAAACCGAATCCCACGTCCCACTTCTCGCTTTTGGTGTCCCATGTTCACGCGCGGTAGCCGTCGTGGATCACTTCGGCGGCGCGGAGCTTTGCGAGGCGGTCTTCGCCGAGGAGCTCGCGGTACATCTGGGCGTCGTCGGCGTAGGGGGTGATGTACTTGTCGACGTAGGCGGCGACGGTATCGCGCGAGATGGCGCCGAAGGTTTCCAGGACGCCGGCGGTGTCGGAGCCGTAGTAGCCGGCGCAGTTGCCGGGCCATGCGCCGTGCGGGGCGTGAACGACGGCGTCGACGGCGTAATAGGGGAAGCTCGTGCGGCCGGGATCGCGGCGGATCTCGTCGGTGTCGATAATCTCCTCGGCCGAGACGATCACCTTCTTCGAGGCGAGCGCGCATTCTTCGTGGGCGATGCCGGTGCCGAAGACGCGGGCGTTGCCGTAGACGTCGGCCTGCTGGACGTGGATGATCGCGACATCGGGGTTGAGCGCGGGGACGAGCGTGATCGGCTTGCCGGTAAAGGGATCCTCGACGAGCTTTGCGCCGGAATATTCGAAGCCGTCGGTGCCGCCGAACGAGCGCACGGGCAGGAACGGCAGGCCCATCGCGCCGGCCTGGAGTCGCAGGGTCATGACGACGTTGCTGTACTCGAAGACCTGGAGGCGGCCGTCGCGCACGGCGTTGTCGATCGTGGCGCCGGGCCAGAAGAAGCCGCAGTCGGCCTTCGAGACGCAACCGGCGCCGACGAGCAGTCCGACATCGACGTAGGCGAACTTGCCGCAGAGCCAGAGGTCCTTCTTCTGCTGCCGGATCACCTCGCGGATCAGCGTCGATGGGCCGCGCTGGAAGTAGTTGCAGTCGTAGGCCAGGTAGTCACCGTCGGCGACGAAGCGCGCGACGGCGTCGGCGGCCGACATCAGCTTCGGCACGAGGGCGCGCTGTTTGTTGTCGCGCACGTAGGCGCGGAAGCCGTCCGGGTCGACGGTCAAGTACTCGGCGTGGCCTTCGGCGAGGATCTGCATTCTGCGCCTCGTTTCGCTACTTGGTGGTTGTACGGCGTGCGGGGGCGGCGCGCTAGGGGGCGGGGGGGCTGGCAATGAGACGTGAGAGGTGTGCTCGCGGAAAGACTTACGTCCTCGCTTGATCCAAGCGCACCTGTAACCGTACACTGGGTTAGCACTCCACCTCTGCGAGTGCCAGACCAGTGCTATCACTGCTACATACCCGGAGGATGAGGTTTTATGGCCAAGCAGCTTCTCTTTGAGGAAGACGCCCGTCACGCCCTGATGCGCGGCATCGACGCCCTGGCGGACGCCGTCAAGATCACATTGGGCCCCAAGGGCCGGAACGTCGTGCTGGACAAGAAGTTCGGCGCGCCCTCGATCACGAACGATGGCGTCACGATCGCCAAGGACATCGAGCTCGACGAGCCCTTCGAGAACATCGGCGCCCAGCTCGCCAAGGAGATCGCCTCCAAGACGAACGACATCGCCGGCGACGGCACGACGACCGCCACGGTGCTCGGACAGGCAATCGTCCAGGAAGGCCTGAAGAACGTCGCGGCGGGGGCGAACCCGATGGCCCTCAAGCGCGGCATCGAGGCCGCGGGCCAGGCTGTCGTCGCCCAACTCAAGAAGAACGCCAAGCCGGTCACGACGCGCGAGCAGTCGGCGCAGGTCGCCTCGATCTCCGCCGCCGACAGTGCGATCGGCGCGCTCATCGGCGAGGTGATGGAGAAGGTCGGCAAGGACGGCGTCGTCACGGTCGAGGAGTCGAAGGGCATCGCGACCGAGGTCGAGTACGTCGAGGGTATGGCCTTCGATCGCGGCTACATCAGCCCGTACTTCGTGACGAACAGCGAGAAGATGGAAGCGGATCTCGATGACCCGTACATCCTCATCACCGACAAGAAGATCAGCGCCGTCACGGACATCCTGCCGATGCTGGAGCGGCTGCTGCAGGTGAGCAAGAACCTGCTGATCATCGCCGACGACATCGACGGCGAGGCGCTGGCGACGCTTGCGGTGAACAAGCTGCGCGGCACGATCAACGTGATCGGCGTCAAGGCTCCCGGCTTCGGCGACCGGCGCAAGGAAAACCTCGGCGACATTGCCGCGCTCACCGGCGCTACGCTGATCAGCGAGGAGCTCGGCCGCAAGCTGGACTCGGTGCAGGTCGAGGACCTTGGCCGGGCCCGGCGCGTCATCGTCGCCAAGGAGAACACCACGCTGATCGAGGGCAAGGGCGCGTCGAAGGACGTCGACGGCCGCGTCCGCCAGATCAAGAATCAGCTCGAGACGACGACGTCGGACTGGGACCGCGAGAAGCTGCAGGAGCGGCTCGGCAAGCTCGCCGGCAGCGTCGCGGTAATCAAGGTCGGCGCCGCGACGGAAGTCGAGCTCAAGGAGAAGAAGCACCGCGTCGAGGACGCGCTCTCGGCGACGCGCGCGGCGGTCGAAGAGGGCATCGTCTCGGGCGGAGGCATCGCGCTGATTAACGCGCTGCCGGCGCTCGACAAGATGACGCTGGAAGGCGACGAGCGGACGGGCGCGATGATCCTCAAGCGCGCGCTCGAGGAGCCGCTCCGCCGGATCTCGATCAACGCCGGCAAGGATGGCTCGGTCATCGTGCAGCGCGTGAAGTCGATGAAGGCGGGAGAGGGCTACGACGCCGCGAAGGACGAGTTCGGCAACATGATCAGCAAGGGCATCATCGACCCGCTGAAGGTGACCCGCGCGGCGCTCGAGAACGCGATCTCGATCGCCGGCATGGTGCTGACGACAAACTGCCTGATCACGGACCTGCCTGAGAAGAACGGCGCTGCTGGCGGCCCGCCCATGGGCGGCCCGCCGATGTACTAGCCGTACCGCAACGCTAGAAAGCTCAGATATGGGGCGAGACCGAAGAGGGCTCGCCCCATATCAATTTCATCTACTACTTCAGGTAAACTGTAAACTGGACGTGTCGGCGGTTCAGCCGGTAGGCTGCATGGACCGACCCCGAGGACGAATGAATACAGAAAACGGGCTGACTGTGGACCTTCAAGAGATCGAGACCATTGTGCACCGGGCTGACGTATTCGCCGTCGGCTTCCGCCTCTTTCCGGAGCGCTTGCTGATCGACAAGCGACACGACCAGCAAGCGTCCTCGGCGTCGTGCGGACTGCCGATGGTGGCGATCGTTGATCCGGTCGAGTCGCTGCACGAGCGCTACTTCTGGCTCGGCCAGCACCGGCCCGCCCTAGGCCTGCCGAAGACCTTCATGTTCTTCCAGTGGCCACACAGCGTCCGTTATCTCGAAGAGAGCGGCGTCTGGAGCCGGATCCGCGAGCGGATCTTGTCGTCGGGGTTTGCCGGCGCGCGCGAGACGTGCGACGAGGCGCTCGACGATCTGTTCCAGCGCGAGCGCGCCGCGACGGTCGACGCGATTCGCGGTGCGCGGTACCAGACGATCTGGAGCGCGACGCAAGTCTAGCACCGGCTATCCTATCCTTCAGCTACACGTGCCTCCCCGCCCCTTACCGGCGGAATTTCATTTGTCTTCTCAGTTGGTACGTCGATCGGCTTCGCCGAACGGATGTTGCGGCGTATAATTCGCCCATCAAGAGTGGGCGGCGGCGGAGCTGGCGCTCAGATGAGTTCAGTTGGAGGATGCGTGAAACTGAAGTTACTTCTCGTCCCGGTGCTGGCGCTGGCAGGATTGCTCGGCCTCAGCTCGATCGCGAATGCGGCGCCGTCAGCCGATTCGCCCGTTTCGTACACAGTGAACGTCGGCGGCGGCGGTAGCGGCATCGCTGCGAACCAGTTCTTCCCGACATCGATCACCATTCACAAGGGCGACTCGATCCACTTCGTCAATCCATACGAAGAACCCCACACAGTCACACACGTGACAGCGACGCAGGACGTGCCGGATCTGCTCATTGCTGCTCCGTCAGGGCCGGGGCAGGTCTTCAACCCGCTCGCCGTGAAGCCGACGAACACGAGTGCGCAGGCCGCGGAGTTCAATTCGAACGCGTACTTTAACTCGGGTTTCTTGGTGAAGGGTCAGTCGGCGGACGTGCACTTCAACGTTGCCGAAGACGCCAAGTTCATCTGCCTGTTCCACCCGGGGATGGAGATCAACGTGACGGTTACGGCCGACACGGCCACGCTGCCGACCCAGGCGGACATCGACAAGACCGCGATGGCGCAGCGTGACGCGCTGATCGCGTCCGGCACGGCGATCGCGAACGGCGTGCACCTGACGACGATGACGGACGCATCGGGAGCGGTCACGTACAACCTGCTCGCGGGTAGCGGCCAGGGCCAAGCCGATGTCATGCAGTTCCTTCCGTCGGGCCCGACGAACATTCACGTCGGCGACACCGTCCACTGGACGAATCCCGTATTCACGCCGCACACGGTGACGTTCCTGAGCGGCGCCGCACCGCCGCCGATCTTCGTTCCGGCCGGGGACACGCTCGCTCCCTCGGCGCAGGTGGTACTCCCGTCGGGCGGGCCGACGTACGACGGAACGGGCATCGCAAGCTCCGGATTCACGGACGTGACGGGCCAAGTGCCCGGCGGCAGCAGTTACTCCTTGACGTTCACGAAGGCCGGCACGTACACGTACGTCTGCCTGCTCCACGCTGACCAGGGAATGGCCGGCACGATCGTCGTCGGCGCGGCTGCCGGCGCGAGCACCGCGCCGCCACCTCCGCCCCCACCGGCACCGGCGCAGGCTGGACGAACCGGCACGATCGGCGCGCCGAACACGGGTTCCGGACCCGATGCGGGCAGCGGCAGCTGGATGCTCTCGCTGGTGATGCTCGGTGTCGTCGGCGCGGCGCTCGTCCTCGCTGGAACGCGAGAGCTCGCGAAGCGCAACGCGTAAATCGAGTCGCGATTGTGCGGGCGGGGCGGATCAATCGATCCGCCCCGTCTGCTTTTCCGCAGGGAACGTCTCCGTCCGTCAATCGCACGCTGCAGTTCATCGCGAGCGACGAATGGAGCCAACGCGAGTGCGCGTCTACAATGATTGTAGACAGTTCGTGCGGTCGCGTTTCCATCGAGTCACTGTGAGGAATCGAACATGCGCGTAACGCTTACGATCGCTGCTGCGTGTGCCGCAGTGGCGCTTAGTGCTTGCGGCGGCGGCGGGTCGGGCGCCAAGACACCGACGGCTTCGGTCACTGTGGCGACGACGCCGAGTACAACGAGCACGCGCGCGGCCTCGCCGAGCGCCACAGCGGCGACGCCGACAGTGGCGCCGGCGACTACGATCACACCGCCGGCGACGAGCGCGGCCGCGGTCGACGTCGAGCCGACTGTCGCACCGCCGCCGCCTGTCGCTGTCGCGACCGATGCGCCGCCACCGGCGCCACCGCCGCCACGGGCCGCAACGGCGACCGCCGTTCCGCCGCCACCACCCCCACCGCCGCCGCCGCCATCCTCCTCGACCTTCACGGTCGTCGGGCAGAACCTGGCGTTCAATCTGACGCAACTGAGCGCAGCGGCGGGAGCGCCTGTGACGATCGTGTTCGACAACGAAGACTCGGCCGTCGCGCATAACCTGCACGTGTACGCCGGGGCGAGCAGCAGCGGCGCAAGCCTCGGCGCGACGGACATCGTTGCCGGACCGAGCACGTCGACGCTCTCGCTCGGCGCACTCGCCGCTGGTCGGTACTACTACCGCTGCGATGTGCATCCGGTGCAGATGCAGGGGCGCCTTACGGTCAGCTAGCTGTTGTTCCCGCGTAGGTTGTTGACACAAAGAGAGTGCTCGAGTCGGCTGTGGGTGTCAACGCCTTCAGTCGAAAGGAGCACTCTCTTGTCTCATCCTAACGCGCGGCTCACGGTCCACAGCAGACTCCAGATTCTTCGGCTGCGATCAGACGGACATACGGTGGCGAGCATCGCAGCGCTCATGGGCGTCTCCCACGCGACGGTACACAAATGGGTTCGCCGGCACGACCAGGAGGGGTTGTCCGGCTTGTGCGATCGCCCGTCGCGTCCGCACCACTCTCCTGGCAAGCTCACGGTGTGGCAGATGGCCCGCATCGGCTGCTTGCGCCGCCGTCATGCCTGGGGGCCGCATCGCATCGGCTTTGCGCTTGGGATGGCGCGCTCGACCGTCTACGCCGTGTTGCGTCGCTTGGGCCTGCATCGACTGGCCTCGTTGCATCGGTCCACACGCGAGGTGATCCGCTACGAGCGTGCCGCCCCCGGCGAACTCGTCCATCTCGATGTGAAGAAGCTCGGCCGTATTCCGGACGGCGGTGGTAAGCGCTTCGACACCGGCTTCCTAGAAAACGGAGCTGGCCGGCACCGCGGCCGTGGTTTGGGCTGCGACTTCATCCATGTCGCCGTCGATGACTACAGTCGCTACGCCTACGCGGAGGCGTTGCCGGACGAGCGCGGCGACACCACCGCCGCGTTTCTTGGACGGGCGATCCACACCTTCCAGGAACTCGGCGTCCGCGTCGAGCGACTGCTCACCGATAACGGCGGCAACTATCGCTCGCGGGTCTTCGCCGAGGTCGCGTCGGCGCTTGGCGTGCAGCTCCGGCGCACGCGTCCCTACCGGCCACAGACCAACGGGAAGGCCGAGGCCTTCAACAAAACACTCCAGCGCGAGTGGGCGTACATCCGGCTCTACCGCAGCAACGACGAGCGCGCCGCCGCGCTTGCACCATTCTTGGACACGTACAATGGCAATCGTCCACACACCGCACTCGGCGGTCTCTGTCCGCTCACGCGGATCTGTCAATAACGTCCCTGGGAACAACAACTAGCGAGCGAGCTCGTTCGGGTGCTCTAACGGGCGGTCCGCGCCGGATTCCTGTACGGGTCCAGCGGCGGCCTATGGCCTAGACAAACCCGCCGTTCAGCGTGGCCGCCAACACCCCTGGCAACTCGGTGCGCGTCGCATCCGTCGGGTGTCCCCGCACGCGCTGTTCGCAACAGCTCGATGTTGTGGGTCTTTTGTCGATGCGCCGCCGACCTCGAGTGTCTCGATATACTGCCGCTCGCGCCCCCGTAGCTCAGAGGATAGAGCAGTGGTTTCCTAAACCATGTGCGCAGGTTCGAGTCCTGCCGGGGGTACCAACTGTACAGCTCACGTCTCTTCTCAAGTAACGGCTGAAACTCCGGCCACGGTTGCAGCCACAGGAGTTTCTCGCGCGTGTCCATTTTGACCGACTCGACAATATCTCATCCCTTCCCATATCTCTCCGACCGAGCCCAGACGTTGACCGCGAAACGTGATTGCGCCTGGTTGCGCCACCGGCATCCGCATCAGGTCAGCGTCGATGTCGGTCACGCGATGCTGCCACTCCGTCTTCTCGATACGTTCTTCGAAGTTCGCATCGTTGATCCGCTTGCGCTTCGCCTCCAGTTTCCTAGGCACGCCTCCATCGTCGATGATGGGCTGCCGCGCGCCTTACGGTCAATTTGGTTGAGCCACGTTTCGTCCATGGTGTTTGCGCGGATTGGAGTGCGGCCTCAGTCCTAAGGTTTTCCACGGACGCGCGATCTCCCCGTAGCCGACGCCGGCGGCGTAACATCCATCGAGCCGGATTGTATGCCGCCGAGCCGGTTCCGTCCCTTGACCGTCAAACGATCACTCAGAGTGTGCGTCGCCTGAAGCGTCGAGTGCTGTTGGATCAATCGCCAACGCTCCCGAGGCGTTGTCCGGCGAAGGTGCCAGATGACACTATGGCTTGCGACCATGCGCCACGCGGAGGAGACGCCGGTGCTTTCGCATGTCACTCGTCGCGGCCGTCAGGCGTGGGCGCCGGTGGGGCTTGGCGTCTGCCAACGGCGAATCCGTCGCCGACAGCGCTTCTGATGCGCGAAGCGTGGTGACGTCGTGCCGCGCTGTAGCCCCGCTGAACAGACGAGCCAGGGCGGTGACCAGCATGCCAAGGAGCGCGAAGATAATGAAGTACATCGCCATCGCCACGAGCGCCGATACGTCAATCACTATCGGACCCAGCGAAGGGTTGCTAAAGGCGTTCGCGAATGGACGCACGAACGGCCACGATGCGCCATCGACGAACACCACAAAGGCATTGCTGCTGTTTGCCGCCGACGCGTGCAACAGGAAACGGATGCTCAGCAGCACCTCGATCGCAGTTCTTACCACGAGCCCGACGCCGTTGATCCGCTCCGCCAGCGTCTCCACGTAGTCGGCGTTCCGCTCGCTGACGACCGATGGAGTCGCCGCCATAGCATCGACGGCCGTTCCCGCTAGGTGCGTGGTCCTGACGATCTCGACTTCCGTATCCACGACTTGGCCATCGATCGGGCTGGTGTCGGGGTCGTCCGGTAGTCTCGTTATGCGTCGCATGCTGCCTCCTTCGATCTCTCGAGTACGCCGTGTGGCGCTCCCAACGGATCGATCGCTGGTTCTCAACTACGGTAACGGCCGTACCTGTCGCTCGATATGAGGAATTGCCCTACGGTCCAGGCCTCGTCGGATCGATTGTCGGGACGGCGGTGGCTCGGCGAAGGAGGCGGCACACGCTTGAGTACCGGCCGGAGCGATGTCGTTCGTAGTGTGCGTCCTGCGACCACTGCTTCCGGCCGGGCCGTCGGCTTCGAATCCCCTTCGGTCGCATCGGTCGCCAGGCGCGATGCTGCCGGTCGCGCAACGTCAGTTACGGCCGCGCTTATGTCTCGAGCCTGTTAGGCGCCCATAATCACCATGCGGATGTGGTCACTCGAATCACACCGGGCGTTACTTGCCCTTAAGCCCGGCGCGCCACGCCATTACTTCTAGGTTCCACGTGGACTGCGTCCTCGACGGGGACCACCGAGTGCGCTGTGAACCTGAATGCAGGCGACATCGAGCAGAGCTTGTGGACTTCCAGTGGATCGTCGCACTCCACGAGAAGGTGTCCTCCCCAGTCGCCGACGCGGATCACGAACATCTCGATCTTGAAGTTGACCGGCGCTTTCCACTGGCCGAAACACCTCAAGGATTCGGTCTTGCGCATTCGCGTACTCCGTGGGCGAACCCTGCGGGCGTTCGTTCCAGCAGAAGATGGCCGGCGGCAGCTTGCACGAGCCGACGCCGGATGCCGTCAGCGCGGCACATGCACTGACAGACTGATGTAAGAACGGAGCCGCGCTTCGCTAGGGAAGCCCTCCCGGCGCCATCGCTATGAGCAAATGGCGTGCGTG
>JBBSDV010000109.1:0-11016 GCA_038240335.1 Dehalococcoidia bacterium | reverse complement strand
GTTGCGATACCCCCAGGGCGCGCTGCGCCTCCTCCGCCGTCACTCGGCGCGCCACCAACCACCCCAATACCCGGCCCCGCTGCTGTTCCTTCTCGCTCAAGATGATCCTGTCTTTCATGACTGACAGAATCGCTGCTCACCAACATAAGCGAGGAAGGCACTTGACAGCGCTGGTCGATCCGCCTATTTTGGATCGAGCCCGGTCGTGAATGGGCCCGTGAGTAACTCCCAGTTCAAGGAGGTGTCTCATGAACAACCGAATCCGCTGGGGCGTTTGGCAAGTTGACTGAGTAGCCCTGCCCCCCAAACGGCAGGGCGGGCCGCCAAGGCAGCTCCCACGACTGTCAGGCATCGGGACGCCACACATGAGCGCATTCCCAATCCGCAGGGGTTACCCAAATCGGGGTCTGCCGACACGCAAGGACAATAGAATGAGCGAAGGGCTTTCCCAGACGGAGAGCCTTTTTCGTTGCCCATGACTGACTCGCCGCTCGACACGAAATCGAACCTCTGGCTAGCCGACACATTGTGGCGGCTGGGCGCCGTGCAGTTCGGCGATTTCACGCTCGGCCGCACCACCGTACACTCGCCCATCCACGTCAACCTGCGCCTGCTAATCGCGCATCCGACGGCCCTCGCACGCGCCGCGCAGATCGTGCTCGAGGAGCTGCAGACGCTGCAGGCCATGCGCAACCCGCAACTCGACGCGTTCGATATCGTATGCGGCATCCCGTTCGGCGGATTGGTGGTGGCGGAGGCGTTTTCGCTGTGCGCGAACGTGCCGCTCGTTTACCTACACCCGCGGAAGGACGACCTGGAGTCCGACCTTGAAGGGATCTACCACCCAAGCCAGACGGCGCTGATCATGGACGACCTGATCACGGGCGGCGGTAGCGTCGTCGTGACGGCGAACCAGTTGCGAGATGAAGGGCTGTTCGTGCGCGATGCCGTCGTGCTGTTCGACCGGCAATCCGGCGGCCAGGCAAAGCTCGCGGAAGCGGGCATCCGGCTCGTCTCGGTGCTAACGCTCGAGGTGTTGCTGATGTACTTGCGGTCGAGCGACAAGATCGGCGACGAGTGGTATCGGAAGAGCATGGAGTTCTTCGACGCCAACCACGGGCGGGACATCGAGTAAGGCGTCGTGATCGCGCCACCGTCGGCGAGCTCACCAACCCGTCGGCGGTTCACCGTCTCAGCTTCGCCTACCCGAAGACCATTGCGTTTCATACGCGTTGGGAGACGACGAGTACCGAGCGGACGGGTCTAAAGACCTGATCCGGTGCGGACGAGTTCGCTCGGCGTTGAGCACGCATCCTTGCCAGGATCCCGTCTTCCGGCATCCCTTACAGAAGGCGGCGGATGGGTTTGCGGCCTGGGCGTGGATCGTAGTTCGATTTGAACATCTCGAGTTTGTCGCGCTCGATCAGGTACTTGCCGGCGAACAGGACGGCGGGCACCTTTTTTTGCTTGATGAGACGGCGCAGGCTCTGGGGATGGATATTGAGCATGCGCGCGGCCTCGACGAGGTCGAGGTAGTTTTCGAAGGGGCTGGTGACCACGAGCGGCCTCAATACTAAGACGCTATATCAGATGAGTGATAGTAGCACGCAGGTCGTGTCGAGCGGAAGAAAGGGTTATATCACGGCTGAGCCCGTGCCGATGACGTGCTCGTCGTGCGACCCGTCCTTCCGAGACGCCAGCGTCGCCGTAGGGCACGGCTCGCGGGCCGGGCCGAGTCGACTTACGACCAAGTGACGCTCACCTGGGGGCCCAATTCCATCGCCGGGGTCGTCCATACTTAACGACTCGGCTGCAATTAGGGCATCCGCTATATCAGTTGCTCCTCTTCCTATCCGATTCTCTGGTATCCGTGATAGAATCGCCCACGAGGATTATCGATTCGGCAGTCATGGTCGTTGTCGTCGAAGCTTCGCTCGAAGTGCGAGCATCGGAGTGGGGCGGCGGCTCGTGATGCGAACCTTGGGCCGGACGTGACTGAATCAGCATAGAGACGAGACGTATGAGCAAGGATGCGGCTGTGATCGAAGCGACGGATGCGCGGCGCGGGCTTGCGCTTGTTGCCAAGCAGGTGATGGGGTGCAACGACTGCGGGCTGTGCAAGGGACGCACCAATGCGGTGCCGGGCGAAGGCAGTCCGGACGCATCGATCATGTTTATCGGAGAAGGTCCGGGGTTCTACGAGGACCAGCAGGGGCGGCCGTTTGTCGGGGCGTCGGGGAAGTTCCTTGACCAGCTGCTCGCATCGATTGGGCTCGACCGGCGGACAGCGTTCATCACGAACATCGTGAAATGCCGGCCGCCGCAGAATCGCGACCCCGAACCGGACGAGATCGCTGCGTGCGCGAAGCACCTTGACGCGCAGATCGCTGCGATTGGCCCGAAGGTGCTGGTGACGCTCGGGCGGCATTCGATGCAGCGCTACTTTCCCGGCGAGTCAATCGGCCGCCTGCACGGCCAGCCGCGCCGGCACAGCGACCTGATCGTCGTGCCGATGTATCACCCGGCGGCGGCGCTGCACCAGGGCAGCCTGCGGAAGGTGATCGAAGCGGACTTCGCGCGGCTGCCGGACTTCTTGACGCGCAAGGCGGGCATCGAGTCGATGGCTGTGCCGGCGCATCTGCGTTCGGGATCCGGCGCAATCGGCACGCAAACAGCAGCGGCGACGCCGCCCACGGCCGCAGAACCAGACGCCGAGTCGCGGCAGATGCGGCTTTTGTAGTTCTCGTAAAGGACGATATGGACACTCCCCTGCGCATCATCCCTCTCGGCGGTCTCGGTGAGATCGGCAAGAACATGATGCTCTTCGAATACGGCAACGACGTGATCGCCGTCGACTGCGGGCTCATGTTTCCGACGGAGGACATGCTCGGCGTCGACCTCGTGATCCCCGATGTGAGCTACCTGATCGAGAACCACAAGAACCTGCGGGCGATCTTCATCACGCACGGACACGAGGATCACACGGGCGCTCTTCCGTACATTCTTCGCCAGATTAATGTGCCGGTGTACTGCACGCCGCTCGCCCACGGGCTGATCAGTGTGAAGCTGAAGGAAGCGCGGCTGCTGCAGACAACAGACCTGCATGAGATCCGGCCCGGCGATTCGGTGCAGCAGGGGCCGTTCACGATTCAGCCCTTCCAGGTGGCGCACTCCATCCCGGACTCGGTGGGATATGCGATCCGGACGCCGGTCGGGACGTGCGTGCATACGGGCGACTTCAAGATCGACCATACGCCCGTGATGGGGCAATCGACGGACCTGGCGCGGCTGGCAGCGCTCGGCGATGAGGGCGTGCTGCTCTTGTGCGCGGATTCGACGTATGCCGAGGTGCCTGGCTACACGCCTTCGGAACAGATTGTCGGAGCGGCGATCTTCCAGCTTATGGCGAAGGCTGAGGGGCGCGTCATCGTGACGACGTTCGCGTCGCTGATCGCGCGCGTGCAGCTCGTGTTCGATTCGGCGGTGGAGACGGGCAGGCGCGTGTTCATCACCGGCCGGAGCATGATCGACAACGTCAACATGGCCCTCGAGCGCGGCTACCTGAAGGCGCCGGATGGCTTGCTCGTGAGCGTGCGAGAGCTGCCGAACATCGCCCACGAGAAGCTGGTGATCATCACGACGGGCAGCCAGGGCGAGCCGACGTCGGCGCTGACGCGGATGGCGAACCAGGATCACCAACACGTCAAGATCGTCGAAGGCGACACGGTGATCCTCTCCGCGTCGGCGGTACCGGGGAACGAGGCACTGGTGCACCGCACGGTCGACAATCTGTTCAAGCTGGGCGCGAAGGTGCTGTACAACCGGATCGCCGACGTTCACGTGCGCGGGCACGCGGCGCAGGAGGAACTCAAGATCGTCCACACGCTCGTGCGGCCGCGGTACTTCGTGCCGGTACACGGCGAGTACCGGCACATGGTGCTGCACGCGCAGGTGGCGGAGTCGCTCGATCAGGGCACGGACACGTTCATCATGACGGACGGCGATGTGTTGGAACTGACGGGCGAGGACGCGCGGTTCGCCGACCGCATCTCGGCCGACTACGTGTACGTCGACGGACTCGGCGTCGGCGACATCGACCACGTCGTGCTGCGCGACCGGAAGCATCTCGCCTCGGACGGGATGGTCGTCGTGATTTTGCCGATGGACAAGCTGACGAGCCGGATCGCCGGCCGGCCGGAGGTCGTATCACGCGGATTCGTCGACATGGACGAGCGAGAGGATCTGATCGAGCGGACGCGCGAGCACGTCGCGAAATCCTTGGACCGCGACGATCACAAGCTCGACTGGGGGGCGGTGCACACGGAGGTCAAGGAGTCGGTCGCGAAGTTCCTGTACGAAGAGACGCGGCGGCGGCCGATGGTGTTGCCGGTGCGAGTGGAGGTCTGACGCTTGGCGGCAAGGACGCGCGCAAAGCCAGTTAATCGCGGCAAGCCGGCGAAGGCGGCGGTAAAGGCGGTCGGCAAACGCCGCGGCGGGCAGTCGGCGTACCAGACACTGCACGACCTGCTGCTGCGGCGCGAGAGCATCGGTTTCCTGCTGATCGCGCTGGCCGTACTCGCAGTGCCGTGGTTCGTGCCGTTTACCTCCGGGCTCGCCGACGCGCGCAATCGCTTCGTCGAGACGTTCGGGTTGCTCATCTTCATCTGGATCGCGCTGCTCGTCTATGCCGGCTGGCTTGTGATTCGCGGCGAGCAGGAGAAGCTGTGGCAGACGCGGCTGCCGTGGCTGATCGGCGTGCTCGCGGCGCTGTCGCTGATCGGCCTGCTCGGGTTCTTCCGGCCGGGCTGGAGCCTCGGCGACGTGTCGCTGGCGCAACACACGGCGGGCGGCGACCTCGGGCATCGCTTCGCGAGCAACCCGATCGGCGTGCTGCTGTGGCTCGCGATCACGATCGCTGCGTTCTCGGTGACGTTCCCGCAGTGGGCCTCGGCGGCACTCAGCAGCTCGCCGGAGTACGCGCGAACCGTGTGGTCGTGGCGGATCCCGCAGCGGACGGCACGAGGCGCTCGGCGCGGCTTCGAGTTCATCTTCCCGACGCAGCCGGCGCCGAAGGGCTCCGTACAGGTGCCGATTGACTCGGTGCTCTGGGCGCGCACGGCGAATGCGACGGCGGAGCCGGACGTCGAGGAGGAGGCGCCGCCGGAGCCCGTGCAGTCGACGCTGTTCCCGGATCTCGATGACGACAAGACGGACGACGAGCCGCCGGCGGTGACGACGGACGCGAGCGGGAACCGGCGATCGCGCGACGGGTGGCAGTTGCCGGCGATGGACATTCTCGTCGATAAGACACCGCCGGAGAGCGCGACGGCGGACAACGCGCTGCGTGCGGCGCTGATCGAAGAGACGCTGGCGAGCTTCGGCGTCGACGCGAAGGTTGTGCAGGTCAACGAGGGGCCGACCGTCACGCAGTTCGGCATCGAGCCGGGCTGGGAAGTGAAGACGCGGACGCTGATCGAGCGTGACAAGGACAACAAGCCGATCATCGACAAGGACGGCATGCAGAAGACGCGGACGGAGGAAGTGTCGCGGACGCGCGTGCGCGTGCAGCAGATCACATCGCTGGCGAACGACATCGCGCTGGCGCTGGCCGCGCCGTCGATCCGGATCGAAGCGCCGGTGCCGGGCAAGCCGGTGCTCGGCATCGAGGTGCCGAACGCCAGCAAGTCGCTGGTGACGCTGAAGAGCGTGGTGCAGAGCACACAGTTCCAGCGCAACGGCACGAAGAGCAAGCTGTCGCTCGCGCTGGGCACGAGCGTCGCGGGCGAGGCGATCGTCGCGGATCTGGCGAAGATGCCCCATCTGTTGATCGCGGGGTCGACCGGCTCGGGCAAGTCGGTCTGCATGAACGCGATCATCTCGTGCATCCTGATGCACGCGTCACCGGCGGAAGTACGGTTCGTGATGATCGACCCGAAGCGGGTGGAGCTTTCGGCGTTCGGGCCGATCCCGCACCTCGCGTTCTCGAACATCGTTGTCGAGATGGACAAGGTCGTCGGCACGCTGCAGGCGGTGATCCACGAGATGGAGGCGCGCTATCGCAAGTTCGCAGCGATCGCGGTGCGGAACATCGATGGATACAACCGCCATCCGCGGGCGAACGAGCAGCTGCCGTACTGGGTGGTGATCATCGACGAGCTGGCGGACCTGATGATGGCCGCGCCATTCGAAGTGGAGCGCCAGATCTGCCGGCTCGCGCAGCTCGCGCGGGCGACCGGCATCCATCTCGTCGTCGCGACGCAGCGGCCGTCCGTGGACGTCATCACGGGATTGATCAAGGCGAACTTCCCGACGCGGATCGCCTTCGCCGTCAGCTCGCAGGTCGACTCGCGCACCATCCTCGACATGGCGGGCGCGGAGAAGCTGCTCGGACGTGGCGACATGCTCTACATGGCGCCGGACGCCGCGAAGCCCAAGCGCCTGCAGGGCGTCTATGTTTCGGACGAAGAGATCGAACGGCTGGTCGAGTTCTGGACGCAGGAGCGGTTCTCGGATATCGAGTTGCCGACGTTCGATCACCTGTACGAGGCCGCGAAGACCGAACTCGAGCAAGAGGGCGCGAGCGACGACATGTTCGAGAAGGCCAAGGAGCTGGCGTTCGAACACAACCGCATCTCGACGTCGCTGATCCAGCGGCGGCTGCGGCTCGGCTATCCGCGCGCCGCGCGGCTGATGGACATGCTCGAAGAGGCGGGGGTCGTCGGTCCGAACGAAGGAGGTGGCTCGCGGCAGGTGTTCAATACGGGGGCGGGCGGGACGGACGCGGTGCCGGACGAGCTGCCGTTTTAAACCGCTGTGCGGACGATCCACCGATGGCCACGGATGGCCACAGATGCGACCTGGATGGGCGAGCCGGCCATGCGAGCGAGTGCAGACTGAACGGGCAGACAACAATCGACAGCCGCCGCACGCGTCGAGGAAATCGCTTGTTCGCCTGGGAGGGTGTCGATAGACTCGCCGCATGCAGCGTGGCCGCGTACATCGACCCGTAAGCCTGCCGAAATTCGCGACCCATCTTTCCGTTTTGTTGCCGATACTGGCGTTCCTTGCCGTGCTGGCGGTTGTCCAAAGGGCCCCGCGGGTGCGTGATCCGAACCCTGCTGGTCAGGCGGTGATGGCGACGCAGATTGCGACGCGCACACCCGGGCCGTCGCCGACGCGCGGGCCAAGCCCAACGCCCGGCCCTCCCCCAACGATGGAGCCCGCGGCGATCCCCGGGCCACAACCGCTCGAACGGGATCTGGGGCGAGTCGCAAGTGTTATCCGCGTCGCCGATGCGCTGGGCAAGTACTACAGCGACAATCACGCGTTCCCGAGCACGGGCATCAACACCCAAACGCTGTGTCAGTACGACACCATCGATGCCGGCTGCAGCCTCATGAAGTATCTCGGCGAGATGCCCGGTGACCGACTGCCCGACTCGTCCTACCCGTATCGATACAAGTCCGACAGCCAGTCGTACACGATCTGGGCGCAGCTTGAGACGACGCGCCCGCAGACGGCGTGCCCCAATACAGATGAGAGCGGCCTGTCCGATGCGGATCACGTCTACTGCCTGTCCGGAGTAGCGCCACGGTGACGCGCGAATCCACGCCGGGACGGCGAGTTGCCGAGACGTGCGCGGCGTCAGGCGCAGTGCGCAATTTAGTTCCCGAAGTCTTCCTGCGATACCGCGAGCTCATGTTCGTGGCGGCGATCACCGGCGTTGCAATCTTCCTTCGCACGTTCCAGTTGCTCGATTACCCACCCGGGTTTCATGGAGATGAAGCATTCGCCGCATTCGATGCGAGGCGGGTGCTGAACGAAGGTTGGGTGGGGCCGTACTTGCCGAGCACACTTGGCTATCCGTCCGGTCCGGCGTACGCTACGGCAGCCGTGTTCAAAGTGTTCGGGGACAGCGACCACAGCGTGCGTCTGTCGTCGGCGCTGCTCGGTTCGGCGACGGTGCCACTGGGATATGCGGCGTTCCGCGTGATGTACGGCTATCGCGTCGCCGTGCTGGCTGCGATCTTCCTCACATTTTCGGCCTGGCACTTGCACTATAGCCGCGTCGGTTTTCTTCCGGTGGCCTGGCCGCTCATGGAGGTAGCGACGATGCTGCCGCTGTTTTTCGCGCTTCGGACGAAGCGATGGTACTACTTCGCGTTGGCCGGGCTGATGGCCGGTTTCGGCATCTATAGCTATGGGGCATATCCCATCTTTCTCGCCGCGCTCGCGGTGTTCTTCGCCTGGCTGTGCCTTCGAGATTACTTCCCGCGCAAGTTGCACGTGTTCGTCCGGCAGATGGCGATCTTCGCCGGCGGCTTCTATGCCGCTGCGTTCTCGATGATCCAGTACGCGTCGAACCCGAAGAACGACTACTTCCAGCGTGCCAGGGGTCTCTCCCTCCAAGAGACCCCGCAGTGGAAAGCGGCGGATAACCCGATTGAGAAACTTCATGTCGTGTTCGACGCGTGGCAGCACTGGCTCGAAAGCATGGTCTGGCGGGGACACTTTGACGGCGTCGACGCCGCCGGCGTCGGCCCGATGCTCGACAAATTCACGGTCGCGCTCGCCGCAGCGGGGCTCGTGATCGCGATCATGCACTGGCGCCGGCTTTCGAATGCCTTCGTGCTCGTGCTGGTGCTCGTCATACCGCTCGCCGGAGTATTCACCACGAACGCCGTGTACCGTCGGCCGCTAGGCGTCCTGCCAGCGCTGGTGTTGCTCATGGCGTTGCCGCTCGCAACTCTCTGGCGATGGGCGGATCAACAGGACAACTGGAAGCGCAGCGCGACGTACTTGGGGTTGAGCGCGATCGTCGCCTTCACGGCAACAGTCAACGTTCGCTATTACTTCGGCACACTCGGCGACTCGAACGGGGCGCGCTGGGCCTATGCGGAGGAGATGGCCGCCGCATCGCGCTATATGGGGAGAACGAAGCCGGACATGGTGTACTTCTATTCGGCCCGTTGGAGCTACATCTACGAAACACGCAGGTTCTTCGCACCAGACGTTCCTGGTGAAGACCGCTCGAAGGAATTCGGGAAGGCCAACGCGGGAAAGCTCGAGGCGGATCGCACGAAAGATGTGCTGTATGTGTTCACGGGCGGGTACGCGAGCCTGTTGCCAGAGGTGCAAAAGCTGTACCCCGATGGCGAGGCGCACAATGGTCTCGCGAGCGATGGACGGCTACTGTTCGTTGCATACGAAGTGCCGAAGTACTGACGACAGCGCGTGGGCACGGCAGCGCGAAACCGAGAGAAGATGAATGCGCCTTCCATTCCGATCGGCCGCAGGCGGACCTGAGCCCGTCACCGATCCGCAGCCGCCGATGAATATCGATAATCTCGGCGGGCATGTGTCATCCCCTCGATCGCGGTCCGAGCGAACGAAGATCCGTGGGCTGGGCGCGACGGCGCGCGCGCACGGCCTTGAGGCCGCCGGCTTCGCGCTCGTGATCGCGATCGCCGTGGCGCTGCGCGTCGTTCGGCTCGGCACCATTCCGCGCATCATCGCCGGGGATGAGGCGGAGACGCTTCAAGATGCGCTGCGCATTAACGCCGGAACGGGGCCGTCGATCTTCGGGTTCGACTGGGGACAGAGTCCCATCCTCGCCACGTATCCCCTCGCCTGGATCCTCCGCATTTTCGGCGACTCTGTCGGGGACATTCGTTTGTACCCGGTCATCTTCAGCGTGTTGACGCTGATCCTCGTTTACTTCCTAGCGCGCGAGGTCATGAGCGCACCGGCAGCGCTGGCCGCCGTGCTCTTGCTGGCGACGAACGTCTGGTTCCTCAACTTCTCGCGCACGCTCTGGTACAACATGAACGCGCCGTTTTTCGCCGTTGGCGCCTGCTGGACGATCACGCGCGCACTTAAGACCACCGGCCGGACATCCTGGATCTGGTGGCTTGCGACGGCGTTGTTCGTCACCGGCGGGCTGTACGGCTATGCGACCGGACGGTTCATCTGCATCTCGATCGCGGTGATCGCGCTGTTCGCCGTCATCGCGCGCCTGGCACCGAGGCGAAAGACACTGCTGGGGCTCGGCCTTGTCGTCGTCGTCTCAGCTGTGCTGTTTGCGCCTGAGGCGAAGTTTCTCCACGACCACTACGATCGATTCACGACGCGCTCGAACACGGTCTCGGTTTTTCATGCGAAGAACCCGGACGGCACGAAGAAGAACGGCTGGCTGCTCGCCTGGCGAAATATCGAGCCAAACGTGCGCGGACTCATTTTCAATGAGCCGCTAGAGGGTCAACGCGGGCCTTACAACGCCCGTTACCATCCAGTGCAAAATACGAACGGCATCACGGCGCGTGTGGCGCTGACGCTGTTCGCCACGATCCTATTCCTGTCCGGGCTGCTTATCGCCGCGCGGCGATGGCGCGAGACTTATACGTGGTTTCCGTTCTTCATTCCGGTGTTTATCGTCAACCTTTTTTCGGGCGATACGCCGGACTACTCTCGCTCGATCCTGCTCGCTCCGTTCTATTTTCTCTTCATCGGGCTTGTGTTCAACGAAGCCCTACGGCAGCGCTGGCGCTTCGCGCCGAGGCCGCTGGTTCTAGCGGCGATTCTCACCGCCACGGTGTACATCTCGGTTCGGGACGTGAAGCTGTACTTTGAATGGCAAGGGAACGCGACGACCCAGGCGCAGCGAATGCCGGGCATCGACTACTGCGAGTACAACGACTGGCTGGCGAGGTTGAAGGAAGCGGCGCAAGCGGGAAGAATCTACTCGTTACAAGCGTTCAATCCAATTCGACGAGAACTGCATTGCTCGCCGGTGGTCGACCGGGCTGGCGGCTACGACTAGAGGGCAGCCGCAGCAATAACGTGCGCGTATCGCGCGGGCCGTTACCTGCGGGCGACGATGAAGATGTTGCTGCCGTCGCCGGGTTGTTCTTCGCGCTCGACGAGGGGGTGCAGCACCTTCGCCCACGCGCTGACGACGGGGGCAGGGTGCCAGACGGCGCGCGTGCCCCGCGTCAGGCGGCCTAGCTGCGAGAGCAT
>JBBSDV010000108.1:0-11060 GCA_038240335.1 Dehalococcoidia bacterium | reverse complement strand
GAGCTGGCCGCTCGTCTCGCGTTCGTTTCGCGCCTCACTGGCAATAAAGAACGTCATCACAAGCCCGGAGACGAGCGCCGGCAGGGCGATCTGGGCCAGCGTCACCGAACCGAAGCTTTCCGCGGGCGCCAGCCCGAAGATCACGGCCATGTAGGACGCGAAGATCGCTGCGGCGCCGCCAACGAGGAACAGAATTCGCTTCACGCTGTAATGTTCGGCGCAATTTCTGCGCTATTAAGCCTTGAAAACGACAGCAGTGCGCATCAGGCACGTTCCCCCGAAGCTAGTGCGTCGTCGCCGCTGCGAATTCCTGCTCGAGAACGGACTCGTACAGGCTGACCACGGGTGGCCCCTGAAGGACGCCCATCAGCGAGCCCGCACCGCGGTGGCCGGCCCCGAAGGCCTCGCTTTGCGTCCATGCCGTGAACGCATCGCGGCTCTCCCACGTGCTGTGGCTGATGTATTGGCCATCGTCGCCGCGCAGCAGTGAGAAGCGCACGATGCCAGGGACGTTGTGCAGGTGCGTCTCGCGGCCCTTCCAAATCTGCTCGAAGTCGGCGGCCTTACCCTCGACCACCTTGAAGCTGTTCATCGCTATAAACATGCGGAGTCCTCCATCCTGCGTCGGTTTGTTCGGTGTTACCTCGGGTGCAGCGTACCAACAGCCGACGAGAGACGGGATCATTCGTTTTGCGACGGCGCGATTGCGTCGCCGAAGCAGATACGTGCGATCTTCCGCTTCAGCTACGGCCGCCCTGCGCCGGCGACCTCCACCCGCACCGCCTCGATCCAGCCGTGCGTCCGGCCGGCGGAAATGTCCGCCGTCGTGCCTGTCGCCGTGCAGAGGTAGAGCGTGCGCCGATCGTCGTCGCCGAGCATGCAGGCGTACACGCCCTTCCCGGCCACAGCGATGCGATCGAGCACCTCACCACCCTCGCGCACACGCCGGCACTCGCCCGTTATCGGACACGCAACCCACACCGCCCCCTCGGCGTCGAGGCAGATGCCGTCCGGGAAGGTGTCGAGCGTCGCCCAGGTGCGGCGGTTCGAGAGCGCGCCGTCGCCGTTGACCTCGAATGCTGTCAGGCAGCGTCCCGTCGTCTCAGCTACGATCAGCGTGCCGCCGTCGGGTGTGATGACGATGCCGTTCGGGAAATGCAGGCCCGACGCCGCCACGAAGATCCCGCCGTCGGGCTCGACGACGAAGAGGCTCGCGGGCAGCGGCGGCGCGCTGTTGTTGAGATCGAACCCCCAGGCGCCGATGTAGGCGCGGCCCTTCGCGTCGACCGTCATGTCGTTGAGCGCGACCTTCTCGACGCCGCTCAGGTCGGCGACCTCGCGGATCGCGCCGCTGGCGTCGTGATGCATCAACCGTCGGGCCGTTGACGACACGATCAGCATCGTCCCTCGCGGCGTCCATCCGAGACCAGCAGGCTCGAACGGCGGCGACAGCGCGACCTTCGTCGCGCCGGCGCTGTCGACCGTGATGATCTTGCGCCCTTGTACGTCCGAGAACCAGAGCTTCCCGCCGTGCCATCGCGGACACTCCGGGAACACCAGTCCATCGACCACGACGCGCGTTGTCAGTTGCATCTCTCGATCGTACGCGTGCGTCCGCATCGCGGCAAGCGCCGTTGCATGCCCGACGGCAGGTCAGCGAACGAGGGCCAAAGTGCGTTCGATCGGGCGGCGTGGTTCGAACGCCGGCGATGGGACTGGCGCTGCGTCCGCTGGCTCGAGCCAGATCGCCGCACACAGCGCTTCGATCTCGGCGAAGATATTCGCCGATTTCGATCCGACCGTGGCGAGATCGAGGAGCGCTTGTTGCATCTCATCGTCGGTGCTGCGTTGAACTTCGCGCAGCAACTCGTACATCCCGAAGGTTTCGCGGCGCAGGTGTTCGACGAAGCAATCAAAGTCTTTTCGGCTGCGGTTGACGTTGGTCATGAGGTATCCCAATGGTGTCGATTCAACGGGCGCGCGGTTTGTTCCGCTCGCTGATACTAGCCCGAGGTCGATCAGACGCGCCTGACCGGCGCGCCAACCATACATTGCATCCGTGTTACAGCTTGACATGTTCGCATAACGTGCAAAGTTAATGTGAACGTCGACACTAGGAGGGCGCGGCTCGGCAGCGTCGGACAGCGACTAGAAGAACGACGACGTCGCTTTCCGCTCACGCTCCGCGACTCCGGTCTCGATCGCCGCCGCGGCGACGTCCCGGGCGACGTTCTTGAACACCGTCGGGTGGAACACGCTCGGGATGATGTACTCGGCGCTCAGTTCGGCTTTGCTGACCGCGGCGGCGATCGCCTGCGCGGCCGCCAGCTTCATCTCTTCGTTGATCTGGCTCGCTCGCACGTCGAGCACGCCGCGAAACAGGCCCGGGAAGCACAGTACGTTGTTGATTTGATTCGGGAAGTCGGAGCGCCCGGTCGCCATCACGGCCACGTGTCCGGCGACAAGCTCCGGCCGGATCTCCGGGTCCGGGTTGGCCATCGCCATCACGATCGGGTCGCGGTTCATCTTCTTCACGTCGGCGAGCGTGATCATGTTCGGGCCGGCGAGGCCGAGGAACAGATCAGCGCCCTCCATAGCGTCGCTGACGGAGCCGCTCATGCCCTCGAGGTTCGTGTTGTCCGCGAACCACTCCTTCATGAAGTTCATCCCCTCGGTGCGGCCCTTGTGGATGATTCCCGAGCGGTCGACGCCGATAATGTTCTTGATCCCCGCCGACATCAGGATCTTCGAGCACGCGACGCCGGCCGCGCCGACGCCGAGCACTACCACGCGCAGATCCTGAGGCTCCTTCTTGACGATGCGTAGCGCGTTCAGCACCGCTGCGAGCACGACCACGGCCGTTCCGTGCTGGTCGTCGTGGAAGACAGGGATATTCAGCTCCTTCTTCAGCTTCTCCTCGATATAGAAGCAACGTGGCGCCGAGATGTCCTCGAGATTGATGCCGCCGAACCCGGGGGCGATCGCCTTGACGATGTTGACGATCTCGTCCTGGTCCTTCGTCGCGAGGCAGATCGGCCAGGCATCGACGCCGCCGAACGCCTTGAAGAGCATCGCCTTGCCCTCCATTACGGGCATCGCCGCTTCGGGGCCCAGGTCGCCCAGACCGAGGATCGCCGTGCCGTCGGAGACCACCGCTACGGTGTTACCCTTGATCGTCATGGAGTACGCCGCTTCTGGATCCTTGTCGATGGCCAGACACACACGTGCGACACCCGGCGTGTAGACGACCGAGAGATCGCGCCGCGAGGTCACCGGCACCTTGTTGCGAATCTCGATCTTGCCGCCGCGGTGCGACAGGAACACGCGGTCGGTCACGGCCTTAATTGAGACGCCCTTCACCGAGCGCACTTTCTCGACGATCTCGCGCGCGTGGTCGCTGTCCCGCGCCGACACGCTGACCTCGCGCACGATCGTATTGCCCGACGAGCGGACGACGTCGACATCGCCGATATTTCCGCCGCACTCGCCGACGGCCGTGGCGATCCGCGCGAGCATGCCCGGCTTGTTCGCGTACTGCGCCTGGAAGCTAAAGGTGTACGTCGCGGCGGGCAGGTCGTTCGCGCGCGTGCCGTTCTTGCGGGGCATCTCGTCCTCTTTCGCTGTCGGAACCTCCCCGCGTGGGGCACGTCATTCTAGGATGCGAATGAAGCTGTCGCTAGTTCGTCGGAACGCGTTTTTGCACCGTTAGCTTGCGCATCGCCGCCCGCGGGCGTACGGTCGAAGGGTTCAATGACAGAATCGGAGGTAGTGATGGCGGACGCGCAGGGCGGGCGGGTGTCGATCGAGTACGACGTGATGTTCGGGACGGGCGGCGGCCGCGACCTAAAGTGCAACGTCTATATGCCGCCGCAGCAGGGCGACACGCGTCCCTCCGTCCTGCTTCTCCACGGCGGCGCCTGGACGACCGGCGAGCGCTCGCAGCTGCACGGCTACGGCATCCTTCTCGGACGCATCGGCTACGTCTGCGTTGCGCCCGAGTACCGCCTGTCGGGCGAAGCGAAGTGGCCGGCGCAGATCCACGACGTCAAGGCGGCGCTGCGCTGGATGCGCGCGAACGCCGCGAAGCTTGGCATCGACCCCGAAAAGATCTCCGTGTCCGGCAACTCCGCCGGTGGCCATCTATCGCTAATGCTCGCCGGGACGCAAGATCTCGCCGAATTCGAGGGCGACGGCGGCAACGCCGGCACCGGCACCCAGGTCGCAGCCGCGATCGCCTTCTACCCGCCGACGCAGATGTACGTTCCCGACCAGCCTCTCCGCGCGGACCTGGCATTTCTCTTCGGCCGCGATGCCGCGCCCGACGTCGCCCGCAAGGCGAGCCCGCTCGAGTATGCGAGGTCGGGTTTCCCGCCCACGCTACTGATTCACGGCACGAAGGACGAGCTCGTGCCCGACGAGGCATCGTTCAAGATGTATCGCGCCCTCACGGCCGCCGGCGTGCCGACTGATCTACACATCTACGGCGGCGCGCCCCACGCCTTCGATGCGGTCCAGGACTTTGGCCGCCAGACGGCTGCGATCATGTCGCTCTTTCTCGACCGCCACGTCACGAACCCCCGTGGCTTCGGGCTGCCGGTCCCGGCCGCAGTGGCGGCTTCGTAAGACGCACGTAAGGCGCAGTCAACGGCGCATACCGCGCCGCGAGTGCGACGCCAATACGCCTGAAGGCTGCCAGGATTGGCACGCCTTTCGCGTCGACCGGACCGCTGCGAAATGCGATGGCGAGCTGCGAACTACAGACGTCGCATTACGAACTACGGACTCGCCGCAGCGCCGTGCGCGCTTCCGGCAGCGTCAGCGCAAGCGTTGCGATGCTCGCGACGGTCGCCGCGATGCAATAGCCGCACCAGGCCTTCTCCTTCACCGGCATCTGATAGAAGTACCAGCTCGAGACCACGGCATCAGCCGCCGCCTTCGCCGTGATCGCGAGCGGCAGCCACGGCATCTCGTCCGCACGGTGCTCGCCGGCGAGCATCGCTAAAGGCACGTTCAACGCGAATCCAGCGAGGGCGATCGTGCCGTCCGGCGCGCCGAAGCTGAACGCCGTATCCGAGAGATTCACCTTGTCCGAATCGAATCCAGGAACCGGCGGGTCGGGAAGGTGCTTGATCATGCCGGTCTGCTTGAGCGAGACAAAGGCCATGCTCGCGATGCCGATCAGCGAGCTCACGACGACGCCGCGTCGTCGCCCCATGATCGCGGAGTCCGACACGTTAGCGTCGTACCGCAGCTTCGCCGCACGTGACGGCTCTGGCGCAATAGATGCCCCGTGTCCGTTCTGCGAAATCGTCTCGGAAATCTCGTGCGCAACCGTCATCGTGTAACTCCTCGCTGTCTGTATACGCCACGATAGCGGAGAGAAAGTGCCGCGGCCGTTGTTCGGTCGGTGCGCACGATGACAGTGATGTATCGTTACGTCGAAGCTCTGACGTCGATTCTGGCTTCAGCGGCGGCGTTGTTAAAGCGAATGCAAAAGCGCGCGAAACGCGAGAGCGCGAATATCGACGAGTAAGGTCCTCGGCCTTCCCTCCGGCTGGCGGGACAGGCTTCTAGAGAGACCAGGACCAGACTGTCCGAGACATCCAGCTTCCAGCGTCGAGCCTCCAGCTTCGGCCGCCCCGTTGCCCGCGTCTCGCATCTCGCTTCCAGCTCAATGGATCGCGACCCGCGTGCCGACGCCGGCGAAGTCCCAGAAGAACTTCGCGTCGGCAAGCCGCATGCCCACACAGCCGTGGCTCGAACGCTGGTTGCCAAAGTAGCTGTCGTCACGCCAGTAGTTGAGGTGCAGCGCGTGCCCCTCGTTCGTGAAGTACTGCGTGTAGAGCACGTGTTTGAGGTCGTAGTACTCCTCCGCGCCGATCGCCGCCGATGTCATGGTCTCGTCGGCCACGCGGTAGAGAATGTGGAACGTCCCGTGCGGCGTCTCCCATCCATCCTTGCCGGTCGTCACAAGGGCGGTGTAGATCGGCTTGTCACCGATCATCGCCGTGGTCGTCTGCGCCTCGGTGTTGACATCGATCCAGCGCTCGCCGGCGAATGCCGGTCCGGGCACCAGCGGCGGATCCGCTACGGGCACGGCGATCGTCGGCGTCGACGTGGGTTCGGGCGTAGGCGTGATCGTCGGCGTCGGCGTTGCGGTCGGCGTGAAGGTGGAAGTGGCAGTGTTCGTCGGCGTCGCCGTGAACGTCGAGGTCGCTGTCGGCGTCGCGGCTGCGAATACGTTCCACGAAGCTGACGACCCGAAGCCGTGGCTCGCGAACGCGGCCCCACTGAGCCCGCCGATGACGAGCACGAACACCGCGCCCATGCGCAGCAGCATCCGTTGGCTCACGGCCGTGGTGTCCTTCCCATGTGCTCCCTTGGATAATCCTCGATCAGGAGAACGCCCGTCAACGCCCTAAGGTTAACCGCGCTCGCGATGTTCCGCCGCTTTGTCACACACCCGCGGTTTGGTCGCGCGCCGCTGAGCGAGACAGCCTGCACGGCCGCCGCCGGCAGGTCGTTGCGCGGTTCGTCGATTGTGTGTTCAGCCGCGATGTTCGATATGCGCGATCTGTCGTGCGACGTGCGCGCCCTTAGCCAACGACGATCGCCGCGTGACCGAGCGAACGCAAAGGGAGGAGCCGCGCGAGCGACCCCTCCTCCTCCCGAATCGCCGCGTTATTACTTCGCTTTGCCGATCTTGTACATGCCGGTGCCGCACTCGGGGCACTTGCCCTTGGTCGCCGGCTTGCCGTTCTTCATCGTCACGGCCTCGGCGTCCTTCATCTCGCGCTGCGTCCTGCACTTCAGGCAGTAGGCTTCCATCTGTTCGTCCTCCTATGACTACGACTGCAGGGCGGCATTCACGCTACCCTCGGCAACATTCGGACCGTACACGCTTTCGTCTAAGCACATGAGCAATTCTTCAAAGTTCATGCCGGTCGTACGCATAATAGACCGCCCCCGAAACTTGTCAAGCGAATCTGGCGCGAATCTGAGGCGAATCTAGCCAGATTCGCGAAAAATGCGCGGATCAGGCCCATTTCAGGCTCTCGGCATTACTTTGACGGGATGCCAGAGGGTGGCTTCTCGGCGCTCAAGCACTCCGAGGAAGTCGCCGGATACGGAGTAGGCCCGGCAGTGTGCTGCCTGCATTGGTGCGTCGAGAGTCACGTCGCGGCCGCAGACGACGTCCGTCGTTCGTTCGTCGCCAAAGATCGCCGCCGGCCGCCGCTCGACCGCGCGATCCGGCGCGAGGACGAGTTCCGCGAGCCGCCCGTCCCGCGTCGCAGCCTCGATGTCGCTCGGCGCGTGCGCTCCCTCGATGTTGAAGCCGCCCGTGCTCGTTCGGCGCAGGGCGGCGAGGTGCGCCGGACACCCGAGCGCTGTTCCCAGGTCGTGTGCGAGCGAGCGGATGTACGTCCCCTTACCGCACCGCGCAACAATCTCGGCCGCACCGTCCGCATACGCGCGAAGGGCCACGCTTTCGATGAAGACGTTGCGCGCTGCCACATTGATCGCGGCACCTTCGCGCGCGTATCGATACAACGGCTTGCCGGCGACCTTTAGCGCGCTGTACATCGGCGGCGTCTGCTCGATCGTGCCTTCGAATGCCGGCAGTACCGCTTCGATCCTGCCGGAGTCGATGACCGTCGCATCGCCCGTCGCCGTTACGGCGCCCTCGGCGTCGTACGTATCCGTCGCCGTGCCGAAACGAACGCTCGCAACATAGGTCTTCAACTCATCGTCGAGATATTCGATGAGCCGTGTCGCGTGGCCGATCGCCACGGGTAGCACTCCAGATGCGAGTGGGTCGAGCGTCCCCGCATGTCCGACGCGCCGCACTTGCGTCAGCCGCCGCACCAGCGACACGATCGAGAACGACGTTACGCCGGAAGGCTTGTCGACGATCAGGAACCCGTTGAAATCGTTCATCCCGGCGTCGCCTTCACGTCGACTTTAGTCCGACTCCCGCATGCTCCTGGCACGCCAACGCTCGTGGACCCGAGCATGTGAGAACGCCACGTCCGCGGCCCGTACCGCAGCCTCCACGTTCATCTGCGTCCTCCGTGGCCGTCTGTGGATCGTTCTTGCGGGCTAGTCGATGCCGGCGCGAAACCGGTGATAATCGACGGCCCGTCGCAGTGCGCGCGCGGCTCGCTCGAACGAGGCGAAGACGGCGATCTCGCGCTCCTGCACGCGCCTGCGGGCTTGCGCGACGACATCCTCGACGTGCTGGGGTTGCAGCACAGCGACGAACGGTTTCGCGGAGCGTTCCTTGTGCGCGGCGAGTGTGTCGAGCAGTCCGTCGAGGCTACCCGGGTTCTGCGCCCACATCCGCGCCAGGAAGCCCGATGCCATCTCCATCGCAATCGCATCGACGTTCGGGTCCGCGTCGAGAATGCCGAAGAGGCGCGAGAGCGTTGCCGCCGAGCCGCCGAAGCCGATCGTGCCGCCCATATCGAGCGGATTCTGGTAGCTGCCCCCGACGATGTTGAAGAACGATCCGAGCTCTTCGTACGACGCGTCGGACAGCCGCGGCACGGCGAGGCCCGCGTTCACAAACGCGTCCGTGATCACGACCGACTGGCCGCCGGTCATCGCCATCAGCCCCATCCGGGTGCCCGTGGCGGGCTTGGCGTACAACAACGCCTTGACGACGTCGATGGTGTCTTCGAGGCTATCCGCGGCAATCGCGCCCGTCTGCTTGAGGATCGCGCTGAACACGGCATTGGAGGCGGCGAGTGATCCCGTATGAGACGCCGTCGCGCGCGCCCCGGCGTCCGTCACGCCGCCCTTCCAGACCACCACGGGCTTCATCGACGCCGCTCGGCGCAGCGAGCGCACGAAGCGCGGGCCATCCTTGACCCCCTCGATGTACATCGCGATCACCTTCGTGTCCGCGTCGTCGGCGAGGTATTCGAGATAGTCCGGCACGTCGAGGATGATCGCGTTACCGATGCTGATCGAGGTGCTCACCCGCACGCCGTGCTGTTCGCCGACAAGCCCGAAGTTGATCGCGTGCGTACCGCTCTGTGAGATGAAGCCGACGTCGCCCGCTTCGCCGTAGCCCTGATCCGCGCTCTGGCGGATGCCGAGGCGGCGATTGTACAGCCCCATGCAGTTCGGTCCGATCAGCGTGACATCGCCATCCTGCGCGATCTGCAACAGCTGCTCCTGCAGGCGGATCCCCTCCTCCTCGCCGGTCTCGGCGAATCCCGACGTGAACAGCGCGACGCCCCCGACACCCTTCCTCGCGCAGTCGGCCATCACGCGCGACGCGACGGGCCGCGGCACCGCGAGCATGACGTAGTCGACGTCGCCCGGCACATCGAGCAGCGACGTGAAGTTCGTCACACCCATCGCCTCGATACCGGGGATCTCGTTCGGATCGATCTGCACCGAATAAAGCTTGCCGCTCGTGAATGTCGCGTAGTTGCGCAGCCACATGTACGCATCGGCCTTCTTGGAGCCGACAACGACGACCGTCTTCGGATTCAGAGCGCGCTTGAGATCGTGGGGAGAGTTCACGGTTCGCAGTTCACAGTTTCGATTCTGCCTCGTGGTCGTTGGAAGAACTACTAACTACGAACTAAGAACGATTCTCGCGTCGACGGCAATCGCGCCGTCCTTGTATGCGAACACGGGATTGAGGTCGAGCTCCGCGATCTCCGGATGCCCCTCGATGAACGACGATACCTTCATCAGCAACGCCTGCAGCTGCTCGAGGTCGGCCGGATCGCTGCCCCGGTAGCCCTCGAGCAGCGGGAAGCCCTTGATCTCGTGGATCATTTGCCGCGCGTCACGGTCGTTGATCGGCACGATGCGAAATGCCACGTCCTTCAGGATCTCGACCATCACGCCGCCGAGCCCAAACATGAGCACCGGCCCGAACTGTGCGTCCGTCGTCATTCCGACGATCACTTCCGTGCCCGGCTTCTCCATCCGCTGCACGGCGACGCCGTCGATCGTCGCCTCGGGCACGTGTTGCTTCGCCGACGCGACGACGCGATCGAACGCAACGCCCACCTCGTCCGCGGATGAGAGGCCGAGCGCGACACCGCCGACGTCGCTCTTGTGCGTGATCTGCGGCGACACGATCTTCAACACGATTGGGAACCCGAGCTGCGACGCGACCTGCATCGCCTCGTCGCGCGTCGTAGCGAGCCGCGCCGGCGAGACCGGCACGCCCGCCTCCTCGAGCACCTGCTTGGCCTCGATCTCGGTGAGGATCGTCCGTCCCTCGCCCCGCACGCCCTCGATGATTGCCGATGCCGCCATGATCACCTCTGTTCATTCCTCCCGAAGCGTGCTCATGCTACGGCAACTCGCCGTGAGATGCGAGACGCGAGAAGCGGGACACGAGAAGCGAGACGCTGGGAGCGGAGTCAGGATGCGAGGCACAAGGAGTTGGGTGGAAGCTCAAGGTCAATCGCCTCCACGCTTTACCGCTCGCCAGGAAATGGATCCGGCGCGTCCGCGCAAAACCGCTCGGAGTGACTGAGACGCCCGATGGATACGGCGTTCCCCGGCCGGTACCCCCCCGGCGCCCGCGTGCGCCGCGTAGTCGAGTCCGCCTCCGCGCGCTGGCTCGATCGACGGCGTACCGCCGACCTCGCCGCATTCGATACACTGGAACCAGCATCGCGCACGGGATGCGTCATGGGGACGAAAGGGCTCGACAGGGATCGGCGGATTTGAGTTGCAGGCGGAGGGCGACCATCGACCTCCTTAATCCTGGTGGTCACAATTTACACGGCGAACGACAACTCGCTATCGCTGCCTAGGCAGTGACGTTCATCCCCTACTAACCCCGGCGGGACGGGAATGAGCGACGATTCGTCCGGGGCGCTGCGCGCATGACACCGATGCTGCGTGCCTAAGACCATCGGCTGGCCGCGTACGACCGGGCCCTCAGCGGGCGGACGTGGCGAGATCAAAGCTGTAGGGACAAGCCTGTAGCAGACTCAAGGCGTCTCTCGCCTGGACGGGGAGTTCAATTCTCCCCCGTCTCCACCATGTAACTCCACCTCAGCGGCTCGCCGAACAGCGAGCCG
>JBBSDV010000107.1:0-11073 GCA_038240335.1 Dehalococcoidia bacterium | reverse complement strand
GACAAGAACAAAGGACCGCAGCGATCCAGCGCCGAAGCCCCTCGTTCCTTTTCCCAACCGCAGACTATCATCTCCACACGGACATCCAAGTGACAGATTCACTGCTCACTTGAGGTGACACAATCACTGCTCTATGACAGGATGGCCGGTGACGCCGCGACGGTAAACGAGGAACGTGTCGTCGACGACACGCCGATCGTTCGTGAGCATGTTGCAGGTGTGCAACGCGTTTCGCAAAACTGCCACGAGAACGCTACGCCGCACGCACTACACTCCGATCAGGGGACGACCGAGAGGAGACTACGGCATGCAGCTTTCCATCGAACCGAACGAAGTCGACCTGCTTCACCGCATCCTGACGCAATACGTGTCGGAGCTGAAGCCGGAGATCTCGAACACCGAGAACTTCACGTGGCGGCAGGAGATGAAGCGTGACGAGGAGGCCGTCAAGCGGATCATCACCGATCTCGACAAGTCGAAATCGGTGATGAACGGCGCGCGCCAAACGGGCGGCCCGACGTCGGGCATCGGCGGCCGATCAGCCGGGACTGGCGACGGTGACGAGACGGTAATCGTGATCGTCGAGGAGACATTCATCGAATAGCGCGCACTTCGGGCGGCATCTCCCCAAGCTGAGTCGCGGTGCAGAGGAGGAACGCGGGTGAAAGCCCGCGCCGCACGGATCGAGAATCGGTCGCTCGATTACGTGCAGCCCCTCGGACGCTCACAGCGCCACCTTGCCGCTTTCCGAGCGGGACGAACGTCGCGATCAACCGGCGGACGGCGCTAGCTGGTAGTACTGGATGCCGCCCTCCAGGAACTTGTGGAGGCGATCTTCGAGGACGAGGTAGTCGAGATGCGATAGCGTCTCGCCGAGGGCGGCGCGCTGCATCCACGGCGAAAAGCTGTCGTACGTGCCCGTCACCCACTTCACCGCTCGCGCCACATCGTAGGCGGTGCGTGGCTGATCGCCGAGGCAGGCGATCATCTCGCCCAGCCGCTCGGTGTGATGCTGCTCGATGCTGCGCAGACGCGCGCGAAGGTCGGGGAAGCTGTATTCGTGGGCGGGCAGGACGAGATCGACATCGAGATCTTCGAGACGCTTGAGCGAGGCAATGTAGTCGCCGAGCGGGTTGCCCTGCTGCTGCGGATGGACGCTGATGTTCGGCGTGATCGTGGGGAGGACGTGATCGCCGGTGAGGATGAACTTCTTGCCTCGCTCGAGAAAGCAGATGTGGCCGGGCGAGTGACCTGGCGTCCACCAGATCTCGAAGTCGAAGCGGCCGATGGCGAGGTGCTCGCCGCCCCAAACGACCTCGTCGGGCTCGACGGGGTCGACGAAGGCACGGACGGGCATCGCGGATGTCTTCATGTCGTCCATGCTGCCGGCAGGGACGCCGTGCATCAGCAACCAGTCACCGATCGTCGCGAGCAGTTGCTCCGGATGCTTATAGCGGGAGCGGATGAGATCGCGCTCACGCTGGTGGATGATGATCCGGGCGTTGCTGCGCTCCTTCACCTGGCCGGCGAGACCGTAGTGGTCGGGGTGGATATGGGTGACGAGCAGCGTCTTGAGTTTGCCGAAGCCGACGCCCGCATCGTTGAGTTGCTGTTCAAGCGAATCGAACGCCTCGGGCACGTTCCAACCACAGTCGACGAGCGTCCAGCCGTCGCGACCCTCGATGAGGTACGGCAGCACCCAGCCGAGCGGGTTGTTGGGGATCGGGACGCGGAGCTGGTAGAGGCCGTCCATGATCTGCAGGGGATACTTGGTCTCGACGCCGGTGGTCATCGCTCTGTCCTTATGTGAGGCATGTGTCGATGCCGATGAGTTGCCGGTATCAGGATACAGCGCGCTATTCGCGTGTCTGCGTTTTATTGCGAACGCGCGGAGGACGCGACGGGTGATGGTGATGGGCTCGCACGCGGCGTTTCTCGTCGGGTGCGTCGAACGCGATGCAGCGCTACCACCTGAATGAGAGTCGCACGTGGGCGATGCTGTCGCGACCGTTTATTTCGAACGCTTCGGGACGAGATGCTTCGCTGGCGCTCTGCATGACAAGCCGGCGCTGCGTTCGCCTTTTGTCACGTGCGAGGGCGCGAAGGGTGACGTTGGTGGCTGCGCGTCCGCCGTGCTTCGCGTGGAGCGTGGCGGGCGGATTACTAGCGCGCGTACGACGCCTCGGGCATGCGCGGCAGCGTTACCGCTCCCAGTTCTGTTCGGATGGATCCTTGTGATCGCCTTCTGGTTGGGGGTCGGGGTTCTCCCAGACTGTTTCCTCTTGAGACGTGGCGTCCGCGTCGACCGACGGTTCGGGGCGTAGATCCTCGAACCGCACCTGCGACTGCTGCAAGTCGTGTTCGGCCTGGAGCAGGGCGTCGTATTGCGGCACGAGCGGTTGGATCTGGTTGATCAGGCCCTCGATTCGCGTCTTCTCAGCCTCGAGGTTCGCGAGGGTGATCTTGACTTGCTGCGTGCGCTGCTCGAGCTGCGAGAGAAATGAGCCGGCCACGAGAGCCTCCTGAAGCGATGTGATGTCGGGGTGAATAGCCGATGCTACAACATCGGCCGATGGAGGCGCACCTCCAATCGGTCCGACCGCTGCGGGCGGCGGACGTCGCGCGGCCGCTTGCTTTTCAAGGGCAGCGTTCATCGCTCGAGCGGCGCCGACGGAGGCTTCGTGGCGGGCGAGCGGCCGCTCGTGCGCTGCCCTCGATTCGGCGGCGGCGTGTTGAGCGGCGATATCGGGCGCGATCCGGAACAGGCGCGGTTCGTCGGGATCGTTGACGGCGGGCCCGACGATCGCGAACCAGAGGTACACGAGGAATTCACGAATGAGAGCGGCGAGCCGGGTGAGCATTCGGAGCGAGCCTCTTGGTGTTCGTCTGATACGGTATGCCGCGAGGTCCGCAGTCGAGCGGGACGTGTTTGCCGGCTGCAATCAGTTGCAACTACAATAGGAAGGGAAGATCTGTCGGAACTGCCGTCTCGTGCCGATACTCCCGCGGGAATTCCTGATATGCGACACATCGAAATCGTACCCCAACTCGACGCGCAGCACCTCGAACAGCTCCCCGTGCTGCTCTCGGCGGCAACGCGCGCGGACGGGCACGAGCCTCTGGGCGAGCACAAGTTCCTGCGGATGCAGCGGGGCGGCGACCTTGGGGCGGCGGTGCTTTCGTTTTCGGATAGCGAACTGACGGGGTACGCCCACACGGTCACCTATGGCGAGGGCGAAGATCGGCGCGCATCCTGCGAGTTCGTAGTGCATCCGATGCACCGGCGGCGCGGCATCGGGCGCATGTTGCTCTCGCAGGCGATCGATCACGCGCGGGACCAGCAGGCGCTGCGGCTCGATCTTTGGGCCTACAACGATAATCCGGCGAGCGCGCGCATTGCCGCCGAGTTCGGGTTCCACTCGGCACGAAGATTGCTCCACCTGCACCGCCACATGCGGGACGTCCGGCACGAGCCGGCGCCTGCAGGCGTGCGGCTACGGGCCTTCGTCGCCGGCGTTGACGACGAACCGCTGCTTTCGCTGAACAACCGCATCTTCGCCGGACATCCCGAGAACGGTGCGTGGACGCTCGACGATCTGCGAGCGCGGATGGCGCAGCCGTGGTTCGACGCGAACGACGTGCTGCTGCTCGAAGTCGATGGCCGGGCGGCCGGATTCTGCTGGCTGAAGGTGGAAGAACGCGGCGACGACGGCCGGGTGGGCGAGATCTACGTCATCGGGGCGCTGCCGGAGTACCAGGGCCGCGGCCTGGGCCGGTACCTCGTCGGCGAGGCGCTGTGGCGACTGCGGGCGCGGAAGGTGGACGCGGCGGCCATCTACGTCGATCAGGCGAATGATGCGGCGGTGCGCCTGTACGAATCGAGCGGGTTCCACCACCACCACGTCGACGTTTGTTACACGCGTCCGCTCCTCGTTTCCCCAGGCGAACGCGTCGGCATCGCTGCGGCCTGAGGCGAACGCTCGGGCGCGTTCAGATGCCAATGCTTCGCGCATCTCTTTGCGGCGAGTTCGGGTTGCACTACGCTGTTCGTGAGTATCGCAGCAGTCCGTATGATTGCGTCGCCGTTTCGTCCGCATGTGTGCGCAACGCACCGCGCGCCGCTGAAAGCCTGCGTCGACGATGCGGGCAATGAGTAGCCCTACTGCCGCATAGCGATGGAGGATGACATGCCCCAGGGAAAGTGCGCGTTCTGCGGCACATTCGTGACCAGCGGCGGTACGGCGCTCGGCAAGCATTCGGTCGCGTGCGCGGCCTGCACGCCACTGGCCCAGAAGTGGCTCGAGAAGCATGCTGAGGCGCCGGCGGCTGAGTCAAAGCCGGCCACCTAGAACCGAGCCTCGGAGTCTGGCTGCGTGAATGCCGGCGTCGGAACCGTGATGGACGAGATCCTCCGCATCGAAGACCTGCGTGTTCGGTATCACGAGCGCGACCGCACAGTCGCGGCGGTCGACGGCGTGAATCTCTCGCTATCGCGCGGGCGGACGACGGCGATCGTCGGCGAGAGCGGCTGCGGCAAGACAACGCTCGCCCTCAGCGTGCTCGACCTGCTTCCGCATCCCGGTAGGATCGAGTCGGGGCGAATCATCTACCGCGGGCGCGATTTGCGCACGGCGCCCGCCGACGAACTGCGGGCCATTCGCGGGCGATCGATCTCGATGATCTTCCAGGATCCGGTGAGCGGCCTCAACCCGGTGATGATGATCGGAGCGCAGGTCGGCGAAATCGTGCAGAACCACCTCGGAGCGTCGAAGAAGGACGCGCGGGCGATGACGCTGGAGGCACTGGCGCGACAGGGGCTGGCGCAGCCGGAGCGAGTGGCGAAGTCGTTCCCCTTCCAGCTTTCGGGCGGCATGTGCCAGCGGGTGATGATCGCGATCGCGACGATACTGCGGCCGGACGTGATCATCGCCGACGAGCCAACCTCCTCGCTCGATGTGACGATGCAGGCGGCGGTACTCCATGAATTGCGGCTGTTGCAGGAGGATCTCGGCGCGGCGGTGCTGCTGATCACCCATGACCTGGGCGTCGTCGCACAGGTGGCGGACGACATGGCGGTGATGTACGCGGGCCGGATCGTCGAGCAAGGTGCTGCGGCCGACGTGTTCGCGCGGCCGCAGCACCCCTACACCGCTGCACTGCTCGCCGCGCGACCGAGGCTCGACGAGCCCGGACGGCGGCTTCGCGTGATCCCCGGCGCACCGCCTGATCTCGCAACGCTCAGCGGCAAGTGCGCGTTCCTCGAGCGGTGCACGAAGGCAGTGATCGCGTGCCGTGCGCAGGCTTGGCCGGCGCTTCGCGCACTCGAGACCGGGCACAATGCGGCGTGCTACAACCCTGTATATTATGTCGAGTGATTGGCGCTTTCTGCCGACCGACGTGCCGGCGACCAGTTGGGCGCTCGCATATTTCGGAGCGGGAGTGAGGACGCGCGCTGAAGCGCGGCCGTAGGACAGCCGCGACGGGCGATGCTCGCTATCGGCGACGAGCGGCTGATGCGGTGGGGGCGAGATCGCAGAGCTCGTGAACGAGAAGTTGCAAGGAGGATTCGTCGTCCTGCAGGCCGCGTTTCACGCTGAGATCGGCGTCGAGCAGCCGCGCATACACGTCGCGCAGGAGCGGCCAGCTATAGCGCGTGGCGAGGGCGCTGACACTATCGACTTTGAATGACGGAACGCCACTGATCCGCGCCGTCTCGTCGCGTGTTGCGCCGCGATCCCGCGCGTCCTTGACGAGGGCGAGTTGGCGGTACTGGCGGACGAGCATCGCAGCGAGGAGCGGCGGCGGCTCATCGTTGATCAGCATGCGGCGGAGGGTGGAGAGCGCCTTGCGCTCGTTGCCGGCGACGACGGCATCGGTGAGATCCCAGAACTTCGTTTCGACGGTACCGGCGACGAGAGCACCGACGGTCGCCTCGTCGATCGGCTCGCCCGCGGCGTAGGCTTCGAGCTTGTCGAGATCGGTCTTGAGCGCCCAGAGATCCGTGTCCCCGCCGGAGACGAGCTGACGCACGGCGCCTTCCGAGATCTCGATGCCGCGATCCCTGCATTCCTCGCGCACCCACTTCGCGAGCTCGCCGGCATCGAAGTGCTTGCACTCGCGGGCGAGCGAGATGGGGGCAAAGATGGTGAAGGCGGCATTCTTCTGCGCGAGGGCGGCTTCGCGGAAGACTAGCGTCGTTGACTCCGGCATGGCGGTCTTGTCGCCGAGCTGCGCGGCGACGTGCCTCCATGGATCGAGAGGATCGGCGTCGGCCGTCTTCTTTTTCTTGCGGCCGCCCTTCACCTGGCCGAGCGCGGCGAGCAAACCCTCGACGATGACGAGCCGATACGGAGCCAGAAACGGCACCGCGGTGGCGTGGGCGATGAGCTCCTGCGGTGTAATCGCACGTCCATCGAGGATGGTGGTGTTGCTGTCGAGCATGCCGTCGTCGGTCTTCAGGCCGTCGCGGATGTGCTCGAGCGCCTGATGCACCCGATAGTCGTCGTCGCCATAGAGGAGGTGGATCACAGCAGCATTGTAGCGCCGGCGCTCAGCACGAACGGGGATGGCCGGATGTAGCGTAGATCGGCACGCCGGATGGGTGGTAACCGACCTGGAGTTGGAGGCGCCGGCTGACTACCGGATCGGCTCGATGCCCGTGAGGAAGCACACGCGCTCGCTCGTCGCGATGAAGCTTGTGCCCGTGATGCGCGCACGACAACGGCGGCCGTCCTCAAAACTGACTTCGACGTCGCGGACGCCATCGGCGAAATAGGCCGAGGCCACGACGCCGGGACGATCCATGTTCCGCAGCGTCGCCGACCAGGTCGTCGCCGTGCGGAGCAACTCGATTGTGCCGTTTGTGATCGGCCGGCCGTCGCTCGTCGTAAGAGCGGCGCGTTGCGCATTCTCAGTCTTTGCCGGCGCTGGTACGACTGGCAGCGTCGAGAACGGAGGTGCGATTCGGGTGACCGAGGTCTGTGCGCCGCGGTGTGGCATCATCGCCGGTGCTCCAATACGGATGGTCGGTGCGATCGAGGTCGGGCGTGGTTCAAATCTACTCTTGTGCTCATTTCGCATGTGTGACCACCGATGGCTTCGACATTGCGGCCGCATTGCACGACAGGACAACCACGCGGAGCAACGAAGATTCTCCCCGAGTTATCGGCATGACGTCCCTCATTGACGCGGGCGCGGATGCGTCTTCACATCGCCAGTTCGAGCTGGCCCGCAGACGGCAGGGCGGTGCGCGGCGCGACCATGTCGTACTTGAGGCGCAGGCGCTCGACGACACGGTGGACGTCCTGTGTGTATGTGCGTGGCGCGAACGCACCTCGGTAGTACTTGGCGTAGCGCTCGGAAAGGTGGGGGTAGGCTTCGCGGAGGAAGGGCATGAACCACTCCTTCGTGCCCGGCTTGAGGTAGAGCACGTTGTCGCTGACGTACGACGCTCCGTACTCCCTCGCGGACGCGACGACGCGCTCAAGCTCGGCGGGTTCGTCCGTGAGGCCGGGAAGGATGGGGGCGAGCAGGACGCCGCAGCGGATGCCGCGATCCGTGAGAAATCGCATCGCTTCGAGCCGCTTCTGCGGCCGCGAGGTCGACGGCTCGATCCGCTTCCAGATCTCCTCGTCGAGGGTGGCGACGCTGAAGTTTACCGTTATGTCGGCTACTCTCGAGAGCTCCTCGAGCACGTCGGCATCGCGGATGATGTGGGGCGACTTCGTCGTGATCGACGCCGGGTTGGCGAAGTCGCGCAGTACCTTGAGCAGGCGGTGCGTCAGCGAGTACTTGAGCTCGGCTGCCTGATACGGGTCGCAGCCGGTGCCGATGGCGATCGTTTCGCGTCGCCAACTCGGACGGGCGAGATCGAGGCGGAGCATCTCCGGCGCGTTCTTCTTGACGATAACGCGCGTCTCGAAGTCGCGGCCGGCGTCATAGCCGAGGTATTCGTGGGTGCCGCGCGCGAAGCAGTATGTGCAGGCGTGCTGGCAGCCGCGGTAGGGATTCAGGGTCCAGCGAAACGGCAACATGCGCGCGCCCTGGGTGACCTTGTTCACCGCGCTTTTGCACTCGATCTCTTCGAAGATGACATCCGGCATGACTCTTTGCTCCGTTGTGCAACCGTCTGATGTCACCACTGTAGAATTAGAACATATGTTTGTCAAGCGCTCCCCGGTCGCGGATAGGTCGCCAGCTTGGTGCACGGACTGCCGGCACGCACGGAGGATGCGATTCGGCTTTATCGGCCGTCTCGATGCGTGGATGCGCGGGAGACAAGCGCCCCTGTTCCGTTCGCGGTGCGTTAGCCGATGCGGCCCTTTGTACTGGGGGAGGCGCCGCCGAGGCGGGGCTCGATGCGGGTGGCGGCGGCGAGGGCGCGGCCCAGGGCTTTGCACATCGCCTCGGCGCGGTGGTGGTCGTTGTCGCCCTTGAGGACGCGGGCGTGCAACGTGAGTTTGGCCTCCGTCGCGATCGAACACAGGAGGTGCTCGACGAGCGACGCGGGCAGCTCGCCGATGCGATCGAGCGTCCACGCGACCTCGATCTCACAGTACGGACGGCCGCTGACGTCGACGGCGACGGACGCGAGCGCCTCGTCGAGCGGGACGAGCGCATCGGCCATGCGGACGATGCCGCGCCGATCGCCGAGCGCCTGGTCGAGCGCCTGACCGAGTGCGATGCCGACGTCTTCGACGGTGTGATGCTCGTCGACGTGGAGGTCGCCCGTGGCTGTGACGGCGAGATCGAAGAGGCCGTGCTTGCCGATCTGTTCGACGAGATGGTCAAGCATGCCGATGCCAGTCTTCGCCGACGACGCCCCGCTGCCATCGAGATCGAGCGTCACTTCGACGCGCGTCTCCTTCGTCTCGCGGACGACGTGTGCGGTACGGGCCGTCGGGATAGTCATACGGAGGCCTTCAACTGCTCGTTCTCAACCGAGACTATGCCCTCGATCCTGACGCGGCGCATGATCTCGTCCACCGTCTCTGCCGGCGTTTGTTCGGAGGAGTCTATCCATAGTCCGACGCGGCGTGTCTTCGTGCGGATCTCGTCGTCGAGCCACTCCCACTCTTCATAGAGGTGCGTGCCACGGTCGGCCTCGCGCGCGCGAACTGCGCCGAGGGACGGTACGAGCATGACGAACGCGAAGGCGGTGCCTTCGAGCTCGGTGAGCAGGTCGTCGAGACGAGCGCCGACGACGATGTCGTCGATGATCGCCGTGAACAAGGCTGCAACGAAGGATCGCGCGAGCAGGCAGGCGTTATGTAGACGGAGCCGCAGCTGGCTAGCGGCCTCACCGCCTACGTCGCGCGACTCCGCGTTTGGAGATGGCGCACTCGGCCACTCGCCGCCGGAGACGATCATCGATTGCAGCATGTCGGCGCTTATATGGACGCCGCGCGGGAATCGCCGGGCGAGCAGGTCGCTCACGGTCGACTTGCCGGCGCCCTGCGTGCCGGAGACGACGATGATAGCGCTGCGCGTGTCGAGCGCGACGGCCGTGTCAGCGGCCAAGTTCGGCTCCGATCTCGGTGAGGGCGCGGAGGAGGGGCTCGCAGTGCTCGTCGAGGCCGACGCTGATGCGGAGGTGATTGCGGAGCATGGGCGTATCGAAATAGCGGACGAAGATGCCACGGGACGCGAGGCGATTGCGAACCTCGAGGGCGTCGACGCCGTCGAGCCGGCAAAGGATGAAGTTCGTCTCCGACGGATACGGCGCGATCCAGTCGACCGCGGCGAGCATCTCGGCGAGCTTCTCGCGCGTGCCGGCGATCTTGCAGGCGCGCTCGTCGAGAAGCGCCCGGTCGTCGAGCGCCGCGAGCATCGCGACACCGGCGGCGACGTTGAGGTTGTACGGCTGCTTGATGAGCATCAGCACCGACGCGAGCGCGGGCGTCATGGCGCCGTAGCCAGCGCGCAAGCCAGCTAGGCCGCCCCACTTGCTGAACGTGCGGAGGACGACGAGGTTCTCGTGCTCGGCCAAGAGGGGGACGGCCGAGTGCCGCGCGCCAGCAAACTCGATGTAGGCCTCGTCGATGACGACTAGGAGCCCCGTCGCGAGCAGCCGCGCCAGCTCGTCAGACGCGACGCGGTTGCCGGTGGGGTTGTTCGGCGAGGCGAGGAAGATCAGCTTGGCTTGCGGCGCCGCCTTCTCGATGGCCGCGACGTCGAGCGCGAAGCTTTCCTGCCGCGGCACCTCGATGACGCGCGCGCCGGCGATCGCCGACGAGAACGGATACATGCCGAACGTCGGCTGGCAGTTGATGACGCCGTCTCCCGGCAGAACGATCGCGCGGAGGACGAGGTCGATCAGGTCGTCGCTTCCCTGGCCGCAGACGATGCCAGCGACGTCGGTCGAGAGATACGCCGCGAGGGCCTCGCGCACCTTGTACTGATCCGGATCGGGGTAGATGTGGTAGTCGACCTCACCCGTGATCGCGGCGAGAGCGCGCGGCGAGGGGCCGAACGGGTTCTCGTTGCCATCGAGCTTAAGCACGTCGGCGCGCGCGATGCCGAGGCGCTCGGCGAGCACATCGCTCGGCTCGATCGGCACGTAGGCCGGCATTTCGAGGAGGTCGGGGCGGATCAGAGAGTGCACGTCGAAACGCTGTTTTTTCACTTTGCGCTCCCGTCCGGCTCGCCGCCGTTGAGGCGCAGCTCAATCGAACGGGCGTGCGCCGTGAAGCCTTCGGCGCGCGCGATCTTCGCCGCCGCCGGCCCGGCAGTGCGCAGGCGGGCGGCGTCGACGGCGACGACGCTCGTGACTTTGAGGAAGTCGTGGACGCCGAGCGGCGATGCGTACCTGGCGGCGCCGGAGGTCGGCATGACATGGCTCGGACCAGCGGTGTAGTCGCCGAGCGACTCCGGCGCGTCGTCTCCGACGAAGATGCCGCCGGCGTTCTGCACGGTTCGCGCGACCGCGGCGGCGTCGCGAACGAGCAGGCACATGTGCTCCGGCGCGTACTCGCTGCCGAGGGCGACCGCCTCATCGACGCTGCCAACGATGATCGCGCCGCCGCGAGCATCGAAGGACGCGCGCGCGATCGGCTCGCGATCGAGCAGCTTGAG
>JBBSDV010000106.1:0-11163 GCA_038240335.1 Dehalococcoidia bacterium | reverse complement strand
CTGGGGGCGCGAGTTCGCGTCGCCCGCTCCTTCTCGAAGTCGATCTGCCAGAGCGCCTGCGTTGCCGTGTTCGCGGCGATCACCTGGACGTTGTTGTCGAGCACGAACTCGGGCCAGGGGACGCGCTCGACGGCCGCCGGCGAAGAAAATGGTTCGGGTACTGCCAGTTTTGCTTCGGCGGCGACGACGCGATCAGGAAACCACGTCCCGCGCTCGCCACGCTATGTCGAGACCAACACCACGCCGCTTCTCCCGATCGTTCTCTCGCGCCCGAGCCGCGGCATCGCTATCCTCGACGCATGCCCGATGATGCGCTGCGAAGCCAGCTTGATGCCGCGATCGACGTTCTCGATGACGGCCAACGGCGCCGGCTGCTGGACTGGGCCGGGTCGATGAACCGCAACGTGACGCGCGCTCGCGAGGCCGGCGCGAGCATCGGGCCGCTTGCGGAGGCGCTCCACATCACGAATGCCGGCGCAAAGGACGGCGTCGCGGAGTACCGGCTCGAGGTCGTGCCGGAGATGCTGAACCCGCACGGCGTCCTCCACGGCGGCGCCGTGTACGTGATGGCCGACTACAGCATGGGCGGCGCAACGACGTCCGTCCTCGCGCCGGGCGAGATCTGCGCGACGATTGAGATCAAGATCAGCTACCTGCGCAGCGTCCGCGCCGGCACATTGACCTGCCGCACCAGCATCATCAAGCAGGGCCGCGCCGTCGTTTTCCTCGAATCGCACATCACGGACGATGACGGCGCTCTCGTCGCCACTGCCACCGGCTCCTTCGCCGTCATCGCGCACCGGGTATAAGCGGGCTAGGCCGGTAAAGGACAAAGCCACATGGCGAAGATTGCTTCCGTACACGCACGCGAGGTCCTCGATTCTCGCGGGAATCCCACCATCGAGGTTGACGTGCGGCTCGAGGACGGGGCGCTGGGGCGGGCCGCCGTGCCGTCCGGCGCGAGCACCGGCGAGCATGAGGCCGCCGAACTCCGCGACGGCGACCGCAAGCGGTACGGCGGCAAAGGCGTCCTTACCGCCGTGGTCAATGTCAACCGCGAGCTGGAGCCGGAAGTGATCGGCATGGACGCGGCGGACCAGGCGGGGCTCGACCGCAAGCTGATCGCGCTCGACGGTACGCCCAATAAGGAGCGCCTTGGAGCAAACGCGATCCTCGGCGTGTCACTGGCGAACGCACGCGCGGCCGCGGCGTCGGCCGGCGAGCCCTTGTGGCGCTACCTCGGCGGGCCGACGGCGCGGCGCATGCCGGTGCCGATGTTCAACATCCTCAACGGCGGCAAGCACGCGACGAACTCAACCGACTTCCAGGAGTACATGGTGATGCCGCTCGGCGCGCCGAGCTACAAGGAGGGTCTGCGGTGGGCCGTCGAGGTGTATCACTCGCTGGCGGTGGTGCTCAAGAAGAAGGGGCACTCGACGAACGTCGGCGATGAGGGCGGCTTCGCTCCGTCGCTCGGCGGCAACGAACCCGCGCTCGACATCATTCTCGAGGCGATCGCGGCCGCCGGGTACGAGCCGGGGAAGGATCTCGCGATCGCGCTCGATCCCGCATCGAGCGAGCTGTACGACGCGAAGCTTGCGCGCTACGTCCTGCCGATCGAGGGGCGCTCGCTGACGAGCGAGGAGATGGCGGCGCACTGGGCAGGGTGGGCGCAGAAGTTCCCGATCGTGAGCATCGAAGATGGGATGGCGGAGGATGACTGGCGCGGCTGGGCACTCCTATCGCAGAAGGTCGGCGACCTGATCCAGCTCGTCGGCGACGACCTCTTCGTGACGAACACGAAGCGCATCGAGCGCGGCATCATCGAGCGCTCGGCGAACAGCGTGCTCATTAAGGTCAACCAGATCGGCACGCTCACGGAGACGCTCGAAGCGATGACGATGGCGACGAACGCCGGCTGGACGTCCGTGATGAGTCACCGCAGCGGCGAAACGGAAGACTCCTTCATCGCCGATCTGGCCGTCGCGACTGGCTGCGGCCAGGCAAAGCTCGGCGCGCCGGCCCGTAGCGACCGGACATCGAAGTACAACCAACTGTTGCGCATCGAGGAGGAACTGGGGCGCACGGCGGAGTATGCGGGCTGGTCAGCCCTCAAAGTGCGCCGCGCATAGGTCGACTCTTGGCAGACGACACGCATCGCCCAGCAGGGGGCGCGCAGGCATCCGCCGGCAACGCATCAGACGCGGCGGGAGGTGAACGTTCATCGTCCACCTCCCGCTGATTTGTTGCGGCGAACTATGCCGACCGCTCGCGTTTTCCTCCGCGATTGGCACGCTGCCGTACCGGCAACCGCGGCTCGACGACCGGGAGCCGCAGCGCGGCGGCGAAATCGTCGTCAGCGGCGATCCGGTTGTGCCGCTCGAACCCGCACGCGAGGCAGCGATGCACGACCGCATGCTCGCCCTTCGCGCGCGTGAAGATGCCGACCGGTGCCATCGATGCCCCACATTCGCTCGCGCGATCGCCGGGGGTACGCCCGTCGACATGACGCGAGTAGAGGCAATGCGGGCAGTGGTTGCGGTGCATCCCGCCCGATGGCGTCACGCCGACCATCGTCCGGCAATGCCGGCATCGAAACTCGTCCTTTTCTATCCTTGCCCGGGTGCGTGACCCGTACTTCGATCCATACCTGAATGTCTTCGACACGGTGCGATCCGCCTCTCGCGGCGGCCGAAGTCGCGGTGATCGCGACGCCGCCGATCAGAACTCTTCTGAACGATGGGGCTCCGCATCGAGACAGTGGGCTTCTTACACATGCAATACGCTCCTTCAAACGCGTCCGCAAACCGGACAGATGTTCTGCGAATAAACGGTCAAGGCGCGTGCATCCGGCGAGCGCCGCGCGGAGACGCGCAACGAATACGCGGCCGCGGCGCAGCGTGAGATGCACGCCATTCAACTCAAAAGCGCCGTCGCGCTCACGCTCTCTTCGATCGATGGGAAAGGCTCGCTAGGTGGACCTGATCGCAGGAGACGCGACGGCGAGTGCCGGCATGACGAGAGGTGTGGGTGTCATAGATATCCTGCTCTCTAATGCGCCGACAACTGGCGTCGTCCGGCGATGCGGGAGTATAGCGCGACCGCGCTGGTACACGTCAACACTGAGGAACCGGCACGGCGTCACAGTGTGCATCGCGTACCGGCTCCCTGACCAACGACACATCGCGCGGTGCAAAATACTGCCGCGCGACAAACGCGCGTTACACTGCGACACGACGAGCCGAAGTGGCGGAATGGCAGACGCGACGGTCTCAAAAACCGTTGGGCCGCAAGGCTCATGTGGGTTCGACTCCCACCTTCGGCACCAATTCTGAATCTAAATCGGGCTGTTTTCGGTCTCCGCGGGTGGGCGCATCACTCCGTTTGACAGCAACCGTGACAGCAACCCGTGCGGACGACTACGGATGAACGCGGACGATCAGCGTTGAGAAGATGGAGTGGCGAGACGCACCCGCGTTTCCATGGGATTTCGGAAGCGGCCGTTCTACGTGACGCGCAGCAACGAGAAGATTCCGGGCATCCTTTGGACGCCCGAGGAGTCCGCAGGCGCGCTGCCGCTGGTGATCTTGGGACACGGCGAGAACAGCGAAAAGCGGACTGCAGCCAGCTTGGCCATCGCACGCCGGTTCGTGCGGAGGCACGGTGTGGCTGCCTGATCCATAGACGCGATCGACCATGGCGAACGCGGACCCATCTACGACACGGGGGACGGGCCGGCGCAGCCGGAGTACATCGAACGACGCCCGTCAGGGTGAGCTCGCGAACATCGCCTGACTCCAGCATCTGACGCTAGCGCGAGCCCCGCTTCACGCGATGACTCGGGCGGGAGGGAGGGGCATCGGGGCAACCGCTGCGTGTGCCAACCGGGACGAAGCGCGACGGTCGTAGAAACCGCAACGGCTATACCCTTCGGTGAAGCAGACGTCACGATGGGTCGCGGCTGGAGGAAACATGGGATACGCGGGCATGATCGTCGAGACCGTGGCGGTTCTGCCCCGCGCGGCCGGTTCCGTCAGACGAGACCACGGCGATCGTCCATGCCGCGTAGCTGGAGCCGACGATGACCACCGACTTCCCTACGTGGGTTGAGCCCATGGCCGCGACGCTGACGCAAGAGCGTTTCATGGCGCCTGAGTGGGTCTTTGAACGCAAGTTCGACGGCATTCGCTTGCTCGCCTTCAAGAATGGTCGCAACGTCCGCCTCTTCTCACGCAACCGGATTCTCCAGAACGATAGCTACCCATCCGTGATGAAGGCGATCGCCGAACTGCCCGTGCGTGACGTCATCCTCGACGGCGAGGCGACAGGCGTGTGGGGCAAGCGCGGCGAGGTCACGTACAACGTCTTCGACGTCATGTGGATCAGGGGTCGTGACGTAACCTCGCTCCCACTGATTCAACGTCGCGAACTGCTGACGAAGTTGTCCTTTCCGCCGCCGGTCGTGCTTGTAGAAAGGCTGAGCGGCGCCAAACCGTGGGAGCGCGCCTGCCGTGAGGGCTGGGAGGGTGTCATCGCGAAGCGCGGCGACTCCCGGTATGAGCAGCGACGCTCGCGCAACTGGCTCAAGATGAAATGCGAGGCGACGCAGGAGCTCGTCGTCGGTGGGTTTACCGACCCGCAAGGGACACGCGTTGGATTGGGCGCACTGCTTGTCGGCTATTTCGAAGCGAGGGACTTCGTTTTCGCCGGCAAGGTCGGCACCGGCTTCGATACAAAGTTGTTGTTGGCCCTCCGGGGCAAGCTCGACCAGCTCGAGTTGAAGACGTCCCCTTTCACCCGCGCGATCGGGTTGCCCAAGCGCGCGCATTGGGTTCGTCCCAGGATCGTCGTGCAGGTGGCATTTATCGAATGGACCGTGCACGGCAAGCTGCGTCATCCCCGCTTCCTTGGCGTCCGCATCGACAAAGGCGCGCGTGAGGTCGTGAGAGAGACGTGATCACTCATCCCGAGAAGGTGCTGTTTCCCGAAGACGGGATCACCAAGGGCGAACTCGCCGCCTACTACGATGCGATCGCGCCCCTGATGTTGCCACACGTACGCCGGCGTCCCGTGACGATGGAACGGTATCCGTCCGGCATCGGGAGCAAGGGCTTCATACAGAAGGACGTGTCGAAAAGTTTCCCGGCGTGGCTGCAGCGCGTCGAGGTTCCGAAGAAGGGCGGAACCGTCCGACATCCGCTCATCAACGACGCGCGCTCGCTGCTCTGGGTAGCAAACCAGAACTGCATTACGCCGCACGTCTGGACGTCACGCTCACCACGACTCTACGAACCGGACCTTTGTGTCTTCGACCTCGATCCTTCACGAGAAGATCCGGCCCAGCTGCGCAATGCTGCGCTTGCGGTCCGCGATCTGCTCGAGGAACTCGGCTTGCCAAGTTGGGTCAAAACGTCAGGCTCAAAGGGGTACCACATTGTCGTACCGCTGGACGCCACCGCCGGCTTCGACGACGTGTCGCGCTTCGCTCACGACGTCGGTAGGGTTCTCGTCGCACGTCATCCCGAGCATCTCACACAAGAATTCAGCAAGGCGGAGCGCGGTGGACGCATCTACGTCGACACCGGCCGCAACGGCTACAGCGCCACGTTCGCGGCGCCCTACGCCGTGCGAGCAAAGCCGGGTGCGCCGGTGTCCGCCCCGTGCACTTGGGACGAGATCGAGAGAGGGACGATCGGACCGCAATCGTTCAAGCTGAGGACGATGGCCGAGCGGATCTCTGAGGTCGGTGATCTTTGGTCGGGGCAAGCCAAGCGAAAACGAGCGCTGCGACGGCCGATGCAAGGCATCGCGGATCTCCTAGATCGTTGAGGGTTGCCCGACGGCGGAAAGCACCGGTGTACACACGCGTTCGACGGTCGGTGACCGTTGCACCATGAAGCACACGACGTGGTTCGGCTTATAGATTGCCACCAAGTACACCGCCAGAGCACTAGCTCAAGCCGATCGCTACTGAGCGTGTGAGGCGGTCCAGGCGGCGAGTCCGTCGGCGTCCGTCGCGTTGACGATCGACTGGGCGGGGACCTCGCACTCTGCGGCTCGGTCACATCCGTAGAACAGCCACTCAAGTTGCCCGGGCGCGTGCGCATCCGTGTCGATACTCACCTTGCATCCCATCTCGATCGCGAGGCGCAACAACCGTCGTGGCGGGTCAAGGCGTTCCGGCCGGCTGTTGATCTCAATCGCCTTGTCGAACTTCTCGGCCGCGGCGAAGACCAATTCCGCGTCAAAAATCGACTCCGGGCGGCCCCGGCCCACCACGATGCGCCCGGTGCAGTGGCCGAGGATGTCCATGTGCGGATTAGCCAGCGCGCCGATCATGCGACGGGTCATCTGCTCGCTGTCCATGCGCAGCTTGGAGTGCACGCTAGCGACAACAACATCGAGACGTGCCAGTAGATCCGGCTGCTGGTCCAAGCTGCCGTCCTCGAGGATGTCGACCTCTATGCCCGTCAGAATCCGGAATGGGGCCAACTTTTCGTTGAGTGCGTCGACGACCTTGAGCTGCTCGCGCAACCTCTCCGCGCTGAGCCCATGTGCAATTGTCAATCGCGGCGAGTGATCCGTGAGGGCGATGTAGTCATGACCCAGATCCCGCGCTGCCGCGGCCATCACATCGATGGCGCTACCGCCATCCGACCAGTCCGAGTGGGTGTGGCAGTCGCCCTTCAACAACGCCCGGAGCTCCGCGCCAGGGCCTTCTTCGGGATCTGGGAGCTCCTCGAGACGGGCGAGATACGACGGCCGCTCACCGGCGAGTGCCTGCACGATTACGCGCTCGGTCTTCTCGCCGACCCCCGGCAGGTCGCGTAAGCGACCGGACGCGGCCAACGCGCGCAGCTGGTCGTCGGATAGCGCGCGGATGGCATCAGCAGCGTTTCGAAACGCCTTGACGCGAAACATCGGCTCGCGCGTTCGCTCGAGGATGTAGCCGATCCGGTCGAGCGCGGCAGCTGGATTTATGGCGTCGCTCAGTCGCTACCTCCGATCAACTATCACAGCGACGCGGAACGAGCAGCGGCACTCACGGCTGCTTCTGGCCGTACATGAACAGGCCGGCGCCGTACGGGTACTCGTTCGGCGGGCGCGAGCGGATGACGTCTTCGTTCGGCTCCGTGCCCCATCCCGGCCGGTCGGGAATCACGAGATATCCGTTCTCGATGTCTGGCTCGTGCGTGAAGATCTGACTATCGGCCGCGATCCGGTCGACGTCAGTCTCGAAGATCCGCAGGTTCGGAACAGCCGCGGCAAAGTGCGCGTTCATCATCGTCGCGAGGTGCCCGTAGAAGTTGTGGGGCGCCACGTTGAGTTCGTATGCCTCCGCCGCCGCGGCGATCTTCATTGACTGCCAGGCGCCGTTCCAGACCAGGTCGACGATCGCCACGTCCATCGCCTGCTGTTCGAAAAACGGCAGGAATTGCTGCAACCCCCACAGCGTCTCGCCGGAGGCGATGGGATGAGGACTCGCGCGACGGACGTCGGCGAGCGCGGGCGCGTGGAATGTGTCCATCTCCAGCCAGAGCAGGTGCAGTCCCTCCAGCTCGCGCGCGACGCGAATGTATCCCTCGGTACGCGCATTGAAGTTGAGGTCGAGCAGCACCTCGACGTCCGGCCCCGCTGCTTCCTGCATAGTCTCGATGTGCTCACGAAGGCCACGCGCGATGGCGGCCGTGACGTTGAGCTCGGGCCGGAACGGGAGGCCGAAGCCGGGCGCCCAGCCGCGTGGCACATCGTTGTTGTCGTATGTGTAGATGTTCGTTTTCAGCGCCTTGAAGCCGCGGTCGCGCACCTCGCGCCCCAGAGCTCGCACGCCTTCGACGTCGCGCACGGGCGGTTCGTAGTGCGGCTGCCGGTTGATGCGCCACGTCGCGCAGTGCGACCAGTACACCTGCACGCGGTCGCGCAGCTTGCCGCCGAGCAATTCGTGGCAAGGCACCCCCAACGTCTTCGCCTTGGCATCGATCAGCGCATTTTCGATCGCGCCCAACGCTTGGCCGATGACGCCGCCGGTGCCGGGCCGGAGCGCGAAGAACAGCTCCCAGTGCAGCTTCTCGTGCGCGCCGAGCGGACGCCCGACAATGCGCGAGCGGAGCTGTTTGATGATGGAGGTGATACCCGGATTGCCGAAGCTCTCGTCGTACTCGCTCCAGCCAGTGACGCCGTCGCTCGTCGTTATCTTGACGAAGTAATAGTTCCGCCAACCAGCGTCGCAGGCCAGGGTCTCGATAGAAGCGATAGTGGTGGAGATAGCCACGCTGGCACACTGCGGCCGCTGCGATCGTCCCCCGACGCGCCGCCGCACCTTTCTGAAGCCGATGATAGACGGCGCGGAGCGCTCCTGCCAGACCGATGCGCCAGCGGGCGTTTGTTGGTCCCGGCTCAGAATATGGTTCCTGCTGAGCCTCCCGGCCGTGAGAAGCTGGCGTGGCCATTGGCAGTTTATTCCCGAGCGACGCGCCACGGATCACGTTTGCGATCATGCGGGATCTTCATTTTTGGCCGCCCTCGGCCAAGGAGTTAGCTGATTGAGAAGATTGCTATCCCCGTCGCTTTGCTGCGACCGTCGGATTAGAAGTCTAGTGCCCGACGTTCGACTCCCACCTTCGGCGCCACTTACATCAGGCGGTGGTGCCTGATCATTGCCAGTATCGCAAGTGCTTAAGACTTCCGGACCTCACGGCGCAGCCGCGGTGTGCGAGCGCCGGCGACCGCCCATGTCGTGCGCGGCTAATGCTAGAATCCCCGCTATGGATTCGCTCGAACACGCCATCCGTGATGTCGCCGCGGGGTTCAGCGGCACGATGACACTGGCGCTTCGGAGCCCGGGCGGTGAGACGCGGATCGACATCGATGCGGAGCGGTCGGTGCCGACGGCGTCCGTGATCAAGCTGCCAATCCTCGTTGCGCTCCATCGCGCCGCCGCGGCCGGGCTGCTCTCGTTCGATGACCGCCTGCAGTTCGGCGCACAGCACGATGTGTTTGGATCGGGTGTCCTGCATCAGCTCACCCACGGCGTTGAGATGAGCCTGCGCGATGCGGCGACGCTGATGATCATCATCTCCGACAACGTCGCGACGAACATGTGCCTCGAGGCGGTAGGCGGGTTCGAGAACGTGAATGAGACGATGCGCACGCTTGGGCTGGAACACACGACGATGTTCATGCGGCTCGGCGACACCCACCGAGGTCTCGACGGCCGCAATCACTATGTCACCAGTGCCGACGATATCGCGCGCTTGCTGGCAATGCTGGCGCGCCGCGAGGTCGTGTCCCCGGATGCCTCGGACCAAACTCTGCGCTTGCTCCGCCGCCAGCAGAAGCGCGACAAGCTGTCGCGCGAGCTGCCATGGAACGAATTGAACATGCTGCCCGACCCCCGCAACAATTGGGTGGCCGAGAAGGGCGGAACCTATATCGGCGGCGTCCGCAACGACGCGGCGCTGATGCATGGCCTGGGCGGCCAGGTCGCAATCGCCGCGTTCTGCAACGGCGGTGACGACGCCAGCGGCCGCGAGGCGTGCGATGCGCTCGGTCGAATCGGCAGGCTCGCATGGGATGCCTGCTGCGCCGACCCGCTGTCTCCAGCGTTGTAGGCGATGTCATTCCAGATGACGGCGCTTGGTGGCGCTCGATGGGGACCAGTGCTCGCGAATTTTCGAACTGGATTCAGGCAAGACGGATGGCACCCCGGCCGGATCCCCATGCCTGTTGCATGTTCGCGTCCCTATCAGGAGGCCATGGCCTGACGGTAAAGCGCCACAAGCTGCGGGATGCATTTCTTGGACGGGTCGGAGATCCTTTGCGAAGCTGAAAGAAGCGATACTCAGCGAAGAAGGACTGATTTGCTGAAGTGAACCAGCTGGTGAGCCTGTACGGCCAGAAGCGGCCATGAGGCGAAACTGACATGCCACTGCAAAAATAGGGGACATCGCTCGTTCGCAACGTTCTACGATCGCGTGTCCTGAGAAGAGCGTAACGGCATGGCGGAACGACGCCGCGACCTCGTGTCGAACCTGAGGGACGATCCTAGAGGTTAAGCGCGGGAAACCGCCTGAACCTGAAGTACTACGGGGCAATCGAGAAACTGGTGGCGCTTGAACCGGAACCGTTGATGCGGGAGCGGGCCCGAGACGAGCGCATTCTGGCAGGTGCAGTCCCGCCGGACTCTCACCATGAGTGGACCAAGATCGGGGCAGGTCATGCTCGGTATCAGATGCCGTAAGCAAGGGATCGAGGATGGACGGTAAGCGCGGGATTATGACGGTATCCGGCGACACCGACGGCAAGCGGCGGTCCATTCAGGAGCGCGTGTCGGCCTGGCTCGATCTGCCGTTGTCTGCCTTGGCGATCCTGCTGCTTGGGTTGCTCATCGTCGAATTCACCGTCGACCTCTCTGCACAGTCGCTGTGGCGAGTTACGGCCATTCAGACAGCCATATGGGCGGTGTTCTTCGCCGCCTTCATCCTTGAGCTGTCCCTGGCCCGGTCAAAGCTCAGCTTCCTTCGGCATAATTGGTTGGCTGCCGTCGCACTCTTGGTGCCGATGCTGCGTGTGTTGCGGCTCGTTAGGATTTTCCGCTTTGCGAGCGCGGCTCGCATCGTCCGATCAGCGAACCTGGTTCGAGTTGGCACGGCGCTAAACCGTGCAATGCGAGAAGTCGGCGGCTACCTGCGGGAAAGCCGACTCGCGTACGTTCTCCTCTTGACCGGAGTTCTCACTATTACCGCCTCAGCTAGCGCCTACTATTTCGAACGGGGAGCGGACGGCTCCGAGATGTCGTCTGTTCCTGATGCACTGTGGTGGTCCACATTTACGCTTGTTGAACTTCCAGGCAGCGTCGAGATCGTCACCGTCGAGGGCCGCATCATTGCCGTCGCTGTTCGCTTACTCGGCGTGGCACTGATCGGATATCTGACGGCCACCATCGCTGCACGCATCATCGGAACGGATCGGTCAAGCATCCAAGACATCCACGACGAGGTCAGGCTCCTGCGCGAAGACATTTCGAAAATGTCGGAGAGGAATGACCTGCCCCCCGAGAACTGATCCCGTGTAAATGGGAGCTCTCCGGGATACTGGCTCTGATTTCGGCGGCAAGGAGGACCGATGGAGAAGAGCAGGTTTTCGGACGAGCACACCGTCACG
>JBBSDV010000105.1:0-11164 GCA_038240335.1 Dehalococcoidia bacterium | reverse complement strand
TATGTGATTCCGACCGGCAAGCGCGCGATGTCGTTCACGACTTCGCAGGTGGCACAGGCCGGCGGCCTGATCCTGCCGGGCGACTATGTCGACGTCATCTGGCTGTGCTGCGACAAGCCTGTGATCTCGAAGACGATTCTGCGGAATATCCAGGTCGCGGCGATCGCCCAGACGATTATTAACTCAGGACCGGTCGCGAACTCAGCGAAGACGCCGGCGACCGGCGCTGCCAGCGGCGCGAATGGGAGCACGAACCCCGTCGCGGCGGGCGTGGCGAAGCCTGAACCGGACGCCGTGACGGCGACGCTGCTGCTCACGCCGGAAGAGACGCAGCAGCTGTTCCTCGCGGAGTCGAACGGCAAGCTTCGTCTCGAACTGCGCGGCGTCGGCGACCAGGATCTGAAGGATCCGCCGGTCGTGCTGTTGCCGCAGCTGATCCCGCTCGACCAGTTGCAATCGCTGCCGGATGCACTGAAGCCGGACGCGTTCAAGCGATAACAGAGGGTTCATCAAGGCGGCGCGCGCGCACAACGTAGAAACGTAGGAGACGTACTCGATGGCGAGAAATCCTGAAATCGTCACCGTCGACCCCGACCTCGGAAGCCGGGCCGAGACGAAGCGCGCCGTACAGCTCGCACACTTCAGCGTCGTCGGCGAGGCCGGCTACGGCGTGGAATCGGTGACCGTCGCCAAGGAGACGCCACCCGACGCCTTCCTGGTGTCGGTCGAGGAGCCCGTGGCGCTGGCGCTGCAGACGATCGAATCGCTGGCGGATGCCTGCCCGAACGCGCCGACGATCGTGTATTCGTCGCTCTCGGACGCGCAGTCGGTGCGGCGGGCGATGGTTGCCGGCGCGCGAGACTACATCGTGAAGCCGCTGAAGCCGGAAGAACTGAGCCGCGCCGTGTACGGCGTGCTCGAGCAGGAGGAGCGGAAGCGGCTCCGCGCCGATGGCCAGGGCCCGGAGGCGGTGGCGCGTGGCACCGTGATCACGGTGTTCGGCGCGAAGGGCGGCATCGGCAAGACGACGATCTCGACGAACCTGGCGACGACGCTCGCGAAGATCACGGGCGCAAACGTCTGCCTGCTGGACATGGACACGCGCTTTGGCGACGTCGCGATCATGATGGATGTCGCGGTGGAAGCGAGCATCGCGGACGTGGCGCGAAAGATCGACGAGATCGACCGCGACAAGATCCGGGATTACCTCGTGAAGCACCACAGCGGCGTCTCGATCCTGCCGGCGCCACTGCACCCGACCGAGTGGCGGAATATGACGCCGCAGCACATCGAGAAGATCGTCGAGCTGTTGGCGCAGACGCATGACTACGTGGTGATTGACACCCCCGGCACGTTCAACGAGCTGATCGCGGCGACGCTCGAGCTTGCGAACCTGATCCTGCTGATCACGAGCATGGACATCGCGAGCATCAAGGACACGGCGCTCGCGCTGGAGATGCTACGGGCGGCAGGCGTGTCCGAAGACAAAGTGAAACTGACGATCAACCACTCGACCGCGGCGAACAGCCTGCGGGAAGAGGATGTGTCGCGCGTGCTGGAGTACGACGTCTTCTGGCGCATACCGCACGACCTCAACGTCTCGAGCAGCACGCAGCTTGGCCAGCCGATTGTCATCGCAAAGCCGTACGCGCGCGTTTCACGGTCGATTATCGATCTGACGCACACGCTGACCGGCACGCGCACGGAGAAACGCGGATTCCTCGACCGGGTACTGGGTCGATCCGCTTAAGAGCGAGCATTCGCAAGAGGGACGGACGATGAGTCAATTCCAGTGGCAATCGCGCAAGATCACGCCGGGAGGCGGCGCCGCGAATGGCAACGCCGGCGGAAACACGGCCGCGGCCGGCGCGTTCACGCGGCCGGGGCAGATGACGCAGAACGTCGTCGCGCTCAACGAGCTGAAGTTCACGCTGCACCAGCGCCTGATCGAAGAGCTCGACCCGAACAAGCTCGAGGGACTGGGCAAGGATAAGGCGCGTGAGGCCGTCGAGCAGGCGGCGCGCACGCTGATCGCGCAAGAGATGCCGGGCATCGTGGGCACCACCCGCGACGAGCTGGTGTCGGCGGTGGCGGACGAGGTCCTCGGCTTCGGGCCGCTGGAGCCGCTGCTCCGTGACCCGAGCATCTCGGAGGTCATGGTCAACGCGCCAGACACTGTCTTCTACGAGAAAGAGGGCCGGCTGTACCTGAGCTCTGTGCGCTTCCGCGATGACGGCCACATCATGCGGATCGTCGAGCGTATCGTAGCGCCGCTCGGCCGGCGCGTCGACGAATCGTCGCCGATGGTTGACGCGCGGCTACCTGACGGCTCGCGTGTGAACGTGATCATCCCGCCCGTAGCGCCGAAGAGCCCGACGATCACGATTCGTAAGTTTCGCGCCGACAAGATGACGTTCAGCGACCTGGTCGCGACGGGAGCGCTGACGAATGAGCTCGCGGAGTTCTTCCGGGCCTGCGTGCAGGCGAAGCTCAATATCATCATCTCCGGGGGTACAGGCTCCGGAAAGACGACGATGCTGAACGCGCTCTCGTCGTTCATTCCGGATACCGAACGCATCGTGACGATCGAGGACCCGACGGAGCTGCAGCTGCAGCAAGGCCACGTCGTCACGCTCGAGGCGCGGCCTCCGTCGCTTGAGGGCAAGGGCGAGGTGACGCAGCGCGACCTCGTACGAAACTCGCTGCGTATGCGTCCTGACCGCATCCTCGTTGGAGAGGTCCGCGGATCGGAAGCGTTCGACATGCTGCAGGCGATGAATACGGGCCACGAGGGTTCGCTCGGCACCGTGCACGCGAACACGCCGCGGGACGCCCTCGCGCGGATCGAGAACATGGTGATGATGGCGGGGTTTGAGCTGCCCGTGAAGGCGATTCGCGAGCAGATGCAGTCGGCGATCCACGTCGTGATCCAGATCGCGCGGTTTCCCGACGGCACGCGCAAGGTCGTGAGCGTCGCCGAGGTCTCCGGCATGGAGGGCCAAGTGGTGACGATGCAGGATCTGTTTCGATTCGAGCAGACGGGCGTCGATAGCGACGGCCGGATTATGGGCGGCCTGCGGACCACGGGCATTCGGCCGCGGTTCGCCGAGAAGTTCGAGGTCTCAGGCATTCACTTGCCGCCAGACATGTTTGCGATTGCGGGTAGGTAAATGGATCCACTAGCAGCCGTCGCCGCACTATCGGTCATGGCGACCGTCGTCGTCGCCCTCTTTGCGTTTTACGGAAGCGCCGTGCCGTCCTCGGCCGTGCGCGGCCGGCTTGAAGGCCTGATGTCGGGCACGTCCGTCATCGAGACGGGTCCGGTCGCGCTTCGCAAGTCCGGGCCGGAGACGAACATATTCGCGCACTTCGCGCCGGGGGCGCTCGGCGCTCGCCTGGAGGGTGAGCTCGAGCGCGCGGATCTGTCGATCAGCCCGGGCGAGTTTATTGTTGCGCGGCTCGTGCTAGGGCTGATTGGGCTGGCGGTGCCGTTCGTGTTTCCAGGTGGCACGATGGGATACGTCCTGTCGGTCGTCGGCGTGCTGATCGGTTACAACCTACCCAAGTTTTACGTGAAGCGGCGGTACAACGGACGGATCAACAAGCTTACGGCGCAATTGCCGGAAGCACTGACGATGATTTCTAATTCGCTGAAGGCGGGGTTTGGGCTGCTGCAGGCGCTCAACGCGGCGAGCGAGCAGATGTCGCACCCGATTTCTACGGAACTTGGTCGGACGATCCATGAGATGAACATCGGATCGACGGCGGAAGAAGCGCTGCTCGGTCTTTCGGATCGGGCGAAGAGCTACGACATGGATATCGTGGTGACCGCGATCCTTGTGCAGCGCACGGTCGGCGGCAACCTGGGCGAGATTCTTGACACGGTGGCGCACACGATGCGCGAGCGGATCCGGATTCGCGGCGAGATCACGACGCTGACGGCGCAACAGAAGCTGACGGGCATCGTGCTCGGCCTGATTCCGGTCGGCGTGGCGTTGCTGTTCTCGGTGACCAGCCCGGGATACATCAGCCCGCTCTTCTTCACGACCGTCGGCAAGGTGATGCTGATCACGTGCGTCGTCATGGAGGCGATCGGCATCATGGTGATCCAGCGCATCCTGAACATCGAGGTATAACATGGACCCGTTGGCGATCCTTGTCTCAATCTTCGTCTTTGCCACCATCGTGTGCTTCGTGCTGGGCATCGCATCGATGGGCCAGTCGCAGGGCTCGGCGGCGGCGCGGGCGCGGCTCGAAGGCTTCCGGACCGGCGGCAGTGAGCCGGAGCTGACCGTCGTCCGGGCGGGCATCCTGTCGCGGTTGTTCGGGCCGGCGCTGCACGGCGCGGCGGGCATGCTGGGCAACCTGCTCCCGAAGTCGATGATCAAGGGCGTCGAGCGACAGCTCGTGACGGCCGGCGAGCCGATGACGATCCAGGGCTTTTTGACGATGGACCTCGTCGCTTCCGTGGCGGCGACCAGTCTCGGCTTTCTGATCGTGGTCACGTCGGGCATCAAGCTCTTTCCGACGGGCGCGGGAATCTTCCTCGTTACGGCGCTGATCGGCTTTTACATGCCGTTCTACCTCATCAAGTCGCGCTCCAAGCAGCGGCAACACGCGATCATCAAGAGCCTGCCGGATGCGTTTGACTTGATCACGACGTGCGTCGAGGCCGGTCTCGGGCTGGATGCAGCGCTGGCGCGGGTTGCGGAGAAGGTCGAGGGGCCATTCGCCGAAGAGCTGACGCGCATGCTGCGAGATGTTGCCCTCGGCAAAACGCGTCGCGATGCGCTAAAGGAGCTTGGCCAGCGGACAGGCGTTCCGGATCTCATCCAGTTTACGAACGCGGTGATCCAGGCGGAGGCGATGGGATCGTCGGTCGGCCAGGTGCTGCGGGTGCAGGCGGATCAACTGCGCGTGGCGCGGCGGCAGCGGGCGGAGCAGGCGGCGTACAAGGCGCCGGTGAAGATGCTGTTTCCGCTGGTGCTCTTCATCTTCCCCTCACTGTTCATCGTGATTCTGGGACCGGCGATCATCACGATCATGAACGGCTTCCCGAAGTAGACTCCGCAAAAACGCTGCGGCGCCAAGCGGACCGGCGCCGAGGGCTCTAGCGGGGGCTCACGCGACCGGTTGAGTACCGAGGTGAACGGCGGCTATACTGTGCCGACTCGGGGATATAGCTCAATTGGGAGAGCGCTGCGTTCGCAATGCAGAGGTTCGGGGTTCGAGTCCCCGTATCTCCACCAGACGATGTTGACGCACCCCTGCACGCGCGGGGGTGTTCGTTTTTTCCGGCCGTAGCTTTGTTGGTGGACTCCCGCTCTCACGAGCGACGTCCGCCGCTACTGCCGTCGTTGCCGGCGTCCCGTTATAGCCAGCTACGCGACGCGGCCCATGACCTCGAGGATGTCGTAGCCGGAGACTTCCTTTGACTTCGCCGAGAGGTCTGCGAGGTATTCCGGCGAGACCTTGCCGGCCTGGACGGCCTTGGCGAGATCCATCAGCATCCCCTTTGTCGTCGCCTCATCGTAGAACTCGCCGGTCTCGGGGTCGGCGATCGAGCCGCCGCCGAGGCGGTGGTAGACCTCGAGCGAGCGCTTCGTGGCCTCGATCTGCGCGTCGTCCGGCGTGAAGACTTCGTTGGCGATGTCGGCCTGGTTCGGGTGGATGACCCACGTACCGTCCATGCCAAGATCGCGCGACTGGATGTTCTTCTCGCGCAAGCCCGCCTTGATCTTCTCCGCCTCATCGGCGGGGGTGTCGGGGCGGATGAGACGCAGGTAGGCGTTGTCGATGACGTGCAGCGCCGCGGCCTTGGCGGCGACGGCGGTGGCCTGCTTTGCGTAATGGAAGTTCCGGTTCTGGTTGTCGATCATCTCCCGTACGCCCATCGTCGAGCTGAAGTCGGCGATGCCGAAGATGAGGCCGGCCATCCGCGTCGACGCCGTCGCGATCTTGTAGGCGTTGATGACGGCGAGTGGCGTCTCGATCAGGGCCTCGATTTGGATGTGCGTCGTCCAGCCACCCTGCACCTCGAGTGCATCGAGCAAGCGCGACAGATGAACGATGTCATCGGGCGTCTCGGTCTTTGGCAGGATGATGCCGTGGAAGCGATCCGGCGCGCCGAGCATGATCGCCTGCACATCGCCGAGGAAGTACTTCGAGCGGATGTTGTTGGGGCGGATAGCGATGACCTTCGTGCCGTAGTCGATCGTGTTCAGTGCCTCGACGAGCACCTTGCGGCTCTGCTCGCCCTTGAACTCGTACGGGCAGGCATCCTCGAAGTCGGGCATGACGTGGTCGACCTTCGCCTGCGCTGCCTTTTCGTTCATCTTGATCGTGTGCGCCGGATACGTCAGTTCCGTGCGCGGAATGACGAATCGTCCCTGCTTCTGCATGATGTACATGTGCTGGTCTCCTGATCGCTGTGGGCTGGCTGCTAGGGCGTTCGTTACTGGTGCTACCTTGCGCCGCCTCGTGCCTTCGTCGCTTCCCACTGCTACGGCGAACTAGTGACGACTAACTAAGCCGACGAACTCACGAGCGCTCGTGCGATCACCTTCAGCTCCAGCGTCGCCTTCACACCCTCGAAGATGGGGAGCACCTGGGCGTCGGCGACGTAGCGGGTGATGCGATCCTCCTCGGCGTAGCCCCAGCCACCATGAAGCAATTGCGCTTCCTGTGTGACCCAGACAGCGACGTCGGAGGCGAACAGCTTGGCCATTGCCGGGCCGAGCGGCGCACGCGCCTTCGGATCGGTCGTGCGGGCGACGTCGTAGGTCAGCTGGCGAGCGGCGGCGATGCGGGTCGCCATGAGGCCGATCTTGTACTGCGTCAGCTGGTATTCGGCGATCGGCTTGCCGAACTGCGACCGTTGAGCGACGTAGCTGCACGCCTTCTCGATTGCCGCTTGCGCAACGCCGAGCGCACGTCCGCCGGTCTGCAAGCGACCGATGGCGAAGCCACCGAGCGTGAGGTAAAAGCCGCGGCCCTCGCCGCCCTCCTCGCCGACGAGATTCTCAGCGGGCACGAAGAAGTCCTCGAGGTTGAGCATGTACGAGTGCATGCCGCGATACCCCGGCGTGGCGATCGCCTCGCCCGTGAGGACGCCGCCCTGCGGCTGGCGGTACTCGAACTTGTGGCCGTCGAAGGCATCCTTGGGGACGATGAAGAGCGAGAGGCCGGCATAGCCCTTGCTGACATCGGGGTCGGTGCGCGCGAGGAGTGCGAGCACGTTGGCGCGGCCGGCGAAGGTGCCCCAGGCCTTCGCGCCGTTGAGGAGCCATCCCTTTTTGCCCTCGACGTCGGCGGGGGTCGCCTTGCACTGCACCGATGCGACATCGGAGCCGACGTCGGGCTCGGTGACGGAGATGCCGACGAGCACCTCGCCGGAAGCGAGCTTTGGCAGCCATGTTTGCTTCTGCGCCTCGGTGCCGCCTTCGAGCAGAGCACGGGTCAGGATCTCGGATCGGGTCAGCAGGCTGCCGGCGATGAGCGACGCTGCCGAGAGTTCCTCGGTGAGGACGATCATCGTCAGGTAGCCCATCTCGGTGCCACCATACGTGTCGGGCACGGAACTGCCGAAGAAGCCGAGCTCGGCGTACTGGTTGATGAGCGAGTCGGGGACGAGGAGGTCGTCGCGATGGATGCGATCGGCGAGCGCGACGCCGTCTTCCTCGCGCAGTACCTCCTGCTTCGCGAAGTTGCGCGCGAATGTACGCGTCTGCGCCGCATCATCGTTGTCGAGCTCGACGGCGTTGAGGCCGCGAGCATCGATCGTGCGGGCGCCGATGGCGCGGAGACGCGCGTCGTCTAGGCCGGCCTGGATCATCGCGCGCACCTCGCCGTCGGGCGGCGCGATTCCGGCGAAGTCATTGGGGTGTGCCTGCGCGAGGCCGAGGATCTTGTGCGCCACTTCGGCGGCATATGCGAACGCGGTATCGTCGGCGACCGCATCGGCACGGCCGGCTTCGGCGAGCCTCTCGGCGTACGCGAGGAGGGATCGAGCGGCACGCGCCTCCGTCGCGATCATTGCCAGTCGCTCGCACATAACCTGATGGTCGTCGATGCGATTGCCGCCGGCGGTGAGGTCGGCGGCGCGAGCGACGGCGCCCGCGGCAAGTGCCTCCGCCTCGCGGACAAGGCGCTGCGCGCCGAGCAGGGCTTGTGTGACAGTTGCCTCAGATGTCATTGCGGAACTCCGGTTGCGGTCCCAGACATTGATTCGCCGCCAATGGTGGGTGCGAACCTGCGAGCATTCTAGCGACGACTGTCGTTAGGTTCATCTCCTCGGCGCGAGCGCGTCAATGGCGAAATGCCGTTTTCAGCGAGCCCGAAGCTAGAATTGACCACATGCGACCGCGAAGGAGGAGTGTGTTGTCACAGCAGCTACCCGCGTCGGATCGGCACTACTCTGAGCACGACGTTCGCGTTCGGCGAACGAGCGCGTCCCTCCGAGACCCAACGAGAACGAAGGGATAGCTCGCAACCAGCTCGACGATTCTCTAGTGAGTTCGTCTTACCTCCACTCCTCAGCGAGACGAGGCCGAGGCCGTGCAGGAACGTCGTCGTCGAGGCCGAGCCGGTGATCGGCGTACGGACGTCCTAGACGATCACCGGCAACGACGCGGCGACATCCCAGTCGTAGTCATCATTCAATCCAGCACGACTCTAGCTGCCCGAAAGCTTTACACTCCAGCCCATCGCTTTGAGATCATCCCAAGTAAGCACTTTATCGAAGACGATCTTTCCTTCGTCGTCTTGCGCAACAAAGCGTAGAGACTTCGAAGACTCAAGCGTGCCAACTCGCTTCTCTTGACCGGGTTCGATAGTCGTTTCGTGTTTGCTATTGATCAGCACCTCAATGCGCTTGGCGGTCATGTTGACATACGTGACATCATGACCTTGGTCGCTGCATGCCGACATTAGAATCGCGCATGCGATGGCCGTCAGGAGAACCCCCGAGGTGACGCGGAGACTGCCGAGTGATCTACGCCATAAACTGCGTGCATCCCTTCCGCTGGTATTCCGTCTTGTCGCCTTGAGCATTGCCCGCCCGTTCCTGCACGTCGTCGTCGCGCCTTGTTTCACCTCGTCAGCCGATGTCCATCGAGTCGTACGTGTAGATGCGTGTCCAACTGCGCATCGCCGTTTCCACTGCACCGTGCTGAGCCGATAGCGCCGTCGTGGCCGTACGTGCTCGTATCGGTAGTATCGTCCGCTCGGGTGCGATTCCCAACGGGGATCCACCAGCGATCAGCGGTTTAGCCGCGCAGCGGCGCGTCGCGCCACGCACCGCGGGCGACGGCGGGGACGAAGCTCTCGAGGTCGGCCGGCATGGCGATCGTGCGGCCTTCCTCCGCCGACTTGTAGCAGGCCATCAGCACCTCCGTCACCGCCAGCCCGTCGTGCCACGTCTCGTCCGGCATCCGGCCCGCGAGGAACGCCTGCACCATGTGCCGGTTCTCGGCGGTGTAGCCGTAGACCGACGCCTCGTCGGCGATAACCGGCATCAGCCCCAGCTCTGAGTTCTGTTTCTCGACGAGATCTTCTCCGGCATCGCCGCGGATCTTCCGGCTCAAAAACACCGTGAGGTCGGTCGTCAGACTGTCGAGCTGCATCGAGTACTCCGGCCCGAGCAACTCGGCGCGCAGGCGCAGCGCCGGCCCCACGAAGCTCCACGACGTCGTCGCCTCCACCATCAGACGCTCGCCGCCCGGCGCGCGCATCGAGATCGCGGCGCGCGCGAAGTCCTCCGATGGCGCGCGCGCGTAATCAACGCTGCCGCCGGACATCTCGCGCAGGATCTCCGCATACTCAGGCCGCGACCACTTCAGCGAGGCAATCTGGGCGTTGACATCCTCGACGACGATCGCGTCGCGCGGCTCGCCGGGGGCAGTGAGCAGAAATCGCGCTGCCTCGAAGCTATGGCAAAGCATGTCGTTCAGCACGCCGCCGCCCTGCCGCTCGCCGTCCCAGAACCACGGCATGTGCGGTCCGCTGTGCTCCTCCGCCGCGCGCGCAAGATACGGGCGCCCGGCGACGGGCACGGCGCGCCGCCAGATGATCTCTTTGCCCCGAACGATCGCCGGCTCGAACACCTGGTTCTCGAGGTAACCATGTAGCAGCGTCGTCGATTCAATCAGCTCGATCATCCGCCGCGCCTCGGCGAGGTTGCGCGCGAGCGGCTTCTCGCACGCGATGCCGACCAGCGTGCCGGCACCGCGCTTCACCGCGTCGACGATCTCCTCGACAATCGCGATCCGCGTGTCGTTCGTCGACGCCAGCCAGATCGCATCGACCGCGGGATCGGCGACGAGATCAGTTACCGTCGCATGGATCGAAGTTTCGCCCAGCCCGAGCCGGCGGGTCGTCGCCGCCAGCTCCTCGGCATGAGCTTGCGTCGGACTGAAGACGCCCGTCACTTCGCAGTCCCGCACCCCGACGAGGCTCGCCGCGTGAAAGCGGTTCATGAACCCGGCGCCAACGAATCCGATACCCAGTGGCTTGCGCATGTTCGCCCTCCGATTAGCCTCACGGTTCCCGGCGCATTCTCGCCGCTCACGCATCGTGCCGCCACGCGGCCCGTGTGCGCTAAAGTTCTCGCAAGCTCGATCAATGAGCAGCGAAGAGGAGGATCGCGATGACTGTCGCCATCATCACCGGCACAAGCACCGGCATCGGCTTCGAGACAGCGCTGCAGCTCGCCCGCGCCGGCCATGATGTCTATGCGACGATGCGTTCACCGGAGCGCGGACAAGCATCGCTCATCGCCGCGGCACGCGCGGAGGATCTCGCGCTCACCGTCCTGCAACTCGATGTCGACGATAACCGTTCCGTGGATCGCGCCATCGCCGAGGTGCTCGCAAAGGCGAACCAGATCGATGTGCTCGTCAACAACGCCGGAATCGGCGATCTCTGCGTCCTCGAACAGACGACGGACGAGATGGCGCACACGATGTTCGAGACCAACTTCTTCGGTGCGCTGCGCATGATCCGCGCCGTGTTGCCCGCGATGCGTGAGCGACACAGCGGCACCATTGTCAACGTCAGTTCCGTCGCCGGCCGAGTCGCCAGCATGGGCAGCGCCCTGTACGCCGCGTCGAAGCACGCCCTCGAAGCGGCGAGCGAATCGCTCGCGCTCGAAATGAAGCCGTTCGGC